>BOBI01000023.1 GCA_026002305.1 Spirochaetia bacterium | reverse complement strand
GGCAGACGGGACGCCTTTTTTTGGGCTTTGCGTTACGAAATGAGCCGTTATTTCCACGAAGACTGGCATTCATTCCTAATCACTATTGCCGGTGAACCTCCTGACGGTTGAATTTGGAATTGCTGAAGCGGTTGTAACGCTTGTTTAAAAATAATTATAATCAGGGTAGAGGTATTTATGTCCTGGAAAGGTTCAAAAAATAGTGAAAAATTGAAAGTCATACGTCATTCGGTAAGCCATGTTTTGGCGGAGGCGGTTACGAGGTTGTTTCCCGGTACAAAGGTTGCCATAGGGCCGTCAATAGAAAATGGTTTCTACTACGACTTCCTGCTTCCAAAGCCGATTGTAAACGAAGATTTACCGGCTATCGAAGCTGAAATGAAAAAAATTATAGACGCGAAAAAAGATTTTACAAGGCTTGAAATTAGCCGTGATGAGGCAAAAAAACGGTTTGCCGGCGAAAAATTCAAACTGGAACTTATTGAAGAGTTACCCTCAGATACCGTTATCACACTTTATGAGCAAAAAGGGGCTGACGGCTATGTTTGGGCAGACCTCTGCCGCGGGCCGCACGTTGCAAATACCCGCGAAATAAATTCCGCCGCGTTTAAACTTATGAATATTGCAGGCGCTTACTGGCGCGGCGACGAAAACCGCGAAATGCTTACGCGTATTTACGGCACGGCATGGGAAAATCCCAAAGACCTTAAAGCATACCTTGCGTTTTTGGAAGATGTTGAAAAACGGGATCACCGAAGGCTTGGGCGGGAACTTGACCTTTTTTCCACCCACGAGGAGGCCGGCGCCGGTTTAATTTACTGGCATCCCAACGGCGGGCGTATGCGTGTAGCGATAGAAGAATTCTGGAAAAAGGAGCATTACCGCAACGGCTACGAGATTCTCTACACGCCGCATATCGGCAAGAGCTGGCTTTGGGAAACTTCGGGGCACCTTGGCTTTTACAAAGGCAATATGTACAGCCCCATGAAAATTGATAAAGACGATTATATTATCAAACCTATGAATTGTCCTTTCCACATAATGATCTACAAGAACAAAGGGCGCTCTTACCGCGACTTGCCGCTGCGCTGGGCGGAGCTTGGCACCGTTTACCGCTATGAGCGAAGCGGCGTTCTGCACGGGCTTTTACGTGTACGCGGGTTTACACAGGACGATGCGCATATTTTTTGTACGCCCGAGCAAATGGAAGACGAGATTATTGAGGTGCTGCGCTTTAGCCTGAACCTATGGAAAGTTTTCGGCTTTAAAGATATTAAGGCCTACCTTGCCACGCGGCCAAAAGAATCTGTGGGTGAACAGAGCCGCTGGGATGCCGCGCTTGGGAGTCTACGCAAAGCCGTTGAAAAAGAAGGTATTCCCTACGAGATGGACGA
Source organism: Spirochaetia bacterium (assembly GCA_026002305.1). Taxonomy (GTDB): domain Bacteria; phylum Spirochaetota; class Spirochaetia; order Treponematales; family Breznakiellaceae; genus BNVA01. The sequence continues at coordinate 21,562 of BOBI01000023.1, read as the reverse complement.
AGGCGGCGGCGCGTTTTACGGCCCCAAAATCGACTTAAAGATAAAAGACGCCATTGGCCGTGAATGGCAAATGACCACTATTCAATTTGACTTTAACCTGCCTGAACGTTTTGATATGACATTTATAGATTCCGATGGTGAAAAAAAACGCCCCTACATGGTACACCGCGCCCTTTTAGGCAGCCTTGAGCGTTTCTTTGGCGTGTTGATAGAGCATTTTGGCGGTGCCTTCCCCGTGTGGATAGCGCCGGAGCAGGCGGCTGTTATTCCTGTTGCTGAAAATTTCAAAGATTACGCAAATAAGATTTGCTCGGAACTGAAGGCGCATGATATTCGCTCAAGCGCGGAGCTTGACGACGACAGGCTTAACGCAAAAATCCGCAACTGTCAGAACCGTAAGATTCCTTATATGCTGGTTGTTGGGGAAAAAGAGACGGAAAGTGAAACGGTTTCAATAAGGCTGCGCGATGGTAGGCAGATGCCCGCCATGAAAATAGAGGATTTTATAAACCATATAGAAGGTAAGATAAAAACGCAGGCGCTGGACCTGTAAGAAATGCAAGGGACATGAAAAATTCAACATCCTCGCTGCCTGATATTGCCGGTATTGTCGCGTCGTCGCCTGAAATTTTACAGGCCGTCCAATCATTTTACAAGGAGGAAAGCCTTGAAATAATAGGCGCGCAGGGGGCTCTTTCCGCCTTTATAATAGCATCTGTTTATAAAAAACAACCGCATCCCCTTCTTTTGGTTGTTTCCACCGATAGAGACGCATTAATTCTGGAAGCGGATTTAAAAACACTTAATGTTGACTGCTCAATTTTACCTTGGTGGGGAACAATTCCCTACCGTGAAACACCTGAAAATGCGGCGGTATTTGCGGAGCGCGCCGAAATACTTTGTAAATTAGCTCATCTCGATGCCGCCAGCAAACCGCCTGTTATTATTGTAAATTTACGGGCATTTTTAACACCTGCCCCGCCGCCTGAATATTTAAAAGGTTTGTCAAAAACTTTGATCAAAGGCGCAGCCTTGGATTTGATTGCGTTAGGCGCAACGCTTGCATCCTGGGGTTATACGCGCGTGCACCGTGTACAGATGACAGGGGAATTTGTTTTGCGCGGTGAGCTTATGGATGTAATGACAGCATCCGGCGCATTTAGAATTCTTTTGGATTTTGACAAGATTGAATCAATAAAAAGTTTTGACATTGAAGATTTAAAAACAACTCAACAATTTGACAGTCTTACAATCTCACCTTTAAAGGAACTTATCTGGGATGATAAACGCATTGAAGTTTTAAGTGCAAACCTTTCTACATTTACTGAGTTTTCCGATACCGGGAACAAAGGCGGTGATAATGGCGGAAAAGAAATTATTGAACAGCTTATAACAACAAGAAAACTAAGCGGACAGGAACTTTATTTTTCGTTAGCCTTTGAAAAGCCTTCAAACATTCTTGAATATTTTCCTGTAGATAAAACGGTAATTTTTTTGGAAAGGGAACGGCTTGCAACCGCGTCCCAGTCGCTTATAACCGAATATACAAATCTTTTTAGAAGCGCTTTGCGTGAAAAGAAAGTGCCCTCCCCTGCCCGCCTTCTATTAGACTTTGATGATACGGTAAGGCAGACAAAAAAAAGCATGTCATTTTTTTCGGTACGAACATTTGCGACAGAAAACAGCAAAAGTGCTGATGTAAACGTTAACCGTCATGATCTTAACTGTGAAAGTGCGCGGAATTTTTTAGGCAACATCAATTATATGAAAGAAGAATTTTCCGCGTTGCTGGAACAAGATTGGAAAATAGTTGTTGCCTGCGAATCAGAAGCTCAAACGAACAGGTTAAAAGAGATAATAAATAACTCAAGTAGTGACAAAACAAAAAATATTAACGTGCCTGTTATCACGGCATCGCTTTCGTCGGGGTTTGGATTACCTTCCATAAAATTTCTTCTTGTACAGGAAAAAGACATTTTCGGGCATAAGACACGGCGTCCTCATTCCTTAACAACTGTTAAAAGCGCGGCAATAGATACATTTGTTGAATTAACACCCGGTGATTATGTTGTTCATATTAACTATGGCATCGGATTGTTTAAAGGCATTGATCGTATAAAGGCATTAAATTATGAACGTGATTATATAAAACTGGAATACTCAGGTGAAGAAATAATATTTGTTCCTATAGAACAGGTAAATTTAGTACAGCGTTATATAGGCAATGAAGGCGCCGCACCGCGTTTGGATACAATCGGTTCAAAAAGTTGGAGTGAAAGACGCGCGCACGCAAAAAAATGCGCGCAGGAGCTTGCCGCGCATTTAATCGGCATATACTCAAAACGGAAGGCTGCAAAAGGATTTGCGTTTCCAAAAGATACGGAATGGCAGACAATGTTTGAGGCGGATTTTTCGTTTGAGGAAACACCCGATCAGCTTAGGTGTGTGGAAGAAATAAAAACCGACATGGAAAGTACAAGCCCTATGGATCGTCTTATTTGCGGCGATGTAGGTTACGGTAAAACGGAAGTGGCGATTAGAGCCTGTTTCAAGGCGGTTATGGGCGGTAAACAGGCTGCGTTTTTAGCTCCCACGACAATTTTGTCGGAACAACATTATCAAACATTTAAAGACAGGTTTAAGAATTATCCGGTAAGTATTGCGCAGCTTTCGCGTTTTATTCCGCAGCGCGAGGCAAAAAAAACCGTTGAAAAAGTTAAGAACGGGGAAATTGATATTTTAATCGGTACGCACAGAATTATACAAAAAGATATTATGTTCAAAGATCTTGGTCTTATGGTAGTTGATGAGGAACAACGTTTTGGCGTAAAAGATAAAGAACGTTTAAAACTATTAAAACATAACGTGGATAGTCTGGCTCTTTCGGCAACACCAATTCCGCGAACCTTGCACATGAGTCTTTTAAAAATACGCGATATGAGTACTTTGGCTACACCCCCTGTGGACAGGCGGCCTATAGAAACTTTTGTTGACGAATATGATGAAGAGAAAGTTGCAAAAGCGATTCGCGCCGAGATAGCACGCGGCGGGCAGATTTTTTATCTGCACAATCGTATTGAAACTTTGGAAGATATGTGCATAAAATTGCAGCAGCTTGTACCGGAGGCTTTAATAGAATACGCGCACGGCAGAATGATGGCGACTGAACTTGAAGACATAATGCTTAAATTTATTTCAGGCGGCTTTAATGTTTTAGTATCTACAACCATAATTGAGAATGGAATTGATATACCGAATGTAAATACAATTATTATTGACAGGGCCGATATGTTTGGTGTATCGCAGTTATACCAGTTAAGGGGACGTGTAGGCAGGTCTGATAAAACCGCGTACGCATATCTTTTCTATCCTGAAAATTCCGCTTTGTCGGAACTTGCCACAAGGAGGCTTAACGCGCTTTCAAGTTTTACAGAGCTTGGCTCCGGCTTTAAAATAGCTATGAAAGATATGGAAATACGCGGAGCCGGAAATTTGCTTGGGCGCGAGCAATCCGGCGCAATTTATTCGGTAGGTTTTGACTTGTACATGAGGCTCTTAGACGAAGCAATTCAGAATCTACAGAATGAAAATTGGGAATCGGAAATTGAAACGGTTCTTGAGCTTGAATATACAGGCTTTATTCCCGCATCATATATAGACAATGCGGAAGAAAAAATGGAAATATACAAAAAGATTGCGGCGGTAAAAGTAAAAGATGATCTTGAAGGGCTTGAATATGAAATTTATGATCGCTTTGGCCCGCCGCCTATAGAATTAATTTCATTGCTATCTTTGGCAGAGATAAAAATTATCTGCAGAAGAATTTCCATTGCATCACTGAAAGAGAGAAGCGGTATTGTACGTATTGAATTTTCAAAGGTGGGTAAAATAAATGTTGACAGGATTGTTCGTCTTATACAGGAAAGCGCAGGCCGTATAAAAATCGATCCGAAACAACCAAATGTTATTACTATGGTAACAGGTCATATCGGGCTAAAAGAAAAAAGTGATTTTATAAAAGAAAAATTGAGTTTTTTATTATGAGGGCTTCGCCCGTAAACTTTTAAGTAAAAGGAGTCAATTATGGAAAAGGTAAAAGACATTATTAGAACATGCGTTGGTTTTTTTTGGGTTTTTTTTGCGACAGTATTTTTTTTACCTGTAGGGGTAATTACATTGTTGATGGGGTGTATTGGTTTAAAGTACATTGCACGACGAGTCATGTATAAAGCGATACAATACGGAACAAAACTAATAGTTTTTTCAATAGGGTGTAAAATTGTCATAAGAGGACATGAAGACGTACCTAATAAAAGTATGCCCGGCATTTGTTTCGCATGTAACCACAGCGGCATATTTGATATAATTATTCTTTTTTCAACGCTTGGACAACCCTGTGGATTCATAGCGAAAAAAGAAATTTTATATGTGCCGGGGATAAATATCTGGCTGCTAATTTTAGGCGGTATTGCGCTTGATCGTAAAAACCCCCGTACTGCGTTACAAACAATAAATAAGTGTGTAGACCGGTTAAAACACGGTTTTGCCATGTTGATATTTCCGGAAGGCACACGGAGCAAAGGCAGAGGATTACTCCCGTTTAAAAACGGTTCATTTAAAATGGTAACAGAATCAAAAGCGCCCGTTGTTCCGGTAGCAATAACAGGCAGCTACGAAGTATTTGAAAAAACCGGATTGGTAAAATCGCGCACTGTTTATATAACGTACGGCAAACCAATTCCAACAGATGAAATACCGGCGGAACACGCCCGTCAAATTATTTCGGACAAGGTGCGATGCGAGATCGATAAAATGCTTAAAGAACACGAAGTTGTTAGTTGACCTCGCCTAACGCACAAAATTTAATGCTTTCTTAACGTTACCACTTTTCCCAATGCACTAGTTTTTCATCATAACGATCTCTTACGGCAGCTTTTTTTGCGGGATAGCCTACAGCAATAAGTGCAAATGGAATGATATGCGAAGGAAGTTTGAATCTTTTTGAAAAAGAGGTAACACGCTGTGTATCAGGATACCAGCCAAGCCAAACACCGCCTAATCCGAGCGCTTCAATTTGCAGCAAAATATTTTCTGTCGCGGCCGAGCAGTCCTGAATCCAGTAAGTATCTTCAGGGTTTTTTTGTTCGCCTAACGTGAGATTGGCGCAAACAACGATTGCGGCGGCAGCTTTTGGAAGCATTTTTGCATAAGGGCTCATATCGGATATAGCTTCCCGCTCAACCTTATCTGTTATCACCATAAATTCCCACGGTCTGCGATTATGCGCGGAAGGCGCCTCTAGTCCCGCATGAACAATGCTTTTTAGCTTTTCTATCTCGACAGGCTTATCTAAAAAATCCCGCACCGAGCGGCGTGTAAAAATAAAATCATTTGGCATAATTTTCTCCTTAATTATTGTCCATGTTTTGGTTTACTACAGCGCAGCATAGCTGCGCTGTAGTTCATTTTTTTAACTATAACAATTAAATTAAGGACTGTATAGGAAAAGATTAAGAATTTAACCACGAACTAAACCAACGACACGAACAAAAAAAAATTCTGATATAATATTTTCATTTTCCTTGTGATATTTATAATAAATGTTGAAGCGCTGTGCATAACAGATGCCTATATATGGGTATGTTTGTTTTATCTTTTTCGCCGTTTGGTTACGACGGCATTTTAATCAGGGTGGAGGCGGATATTAGGCGCGGTATTCCGGGTATTGATATTACAGGTCTTGCCGCAGGTGCGGTTAGGGAAGCCCGCGAGCGTGTCCGTGTAGCATTTAGGAATTCCGGGTTTGATTTTCCGAATGACAGAATTTTGATAAATCTGGCACCGGCCGGCATACGCAAAGACGGCGCCGCCTTGGACCTGCCCATAGCTCTTGCTGTTATGGCCGCTTGCGGTATCGCGCCGCCGGCATTGAACACAATGGTTTTAGGCGAGTTGGAACTTTCAGGCCGCATCAGACCTGTTCGCGCCGTGCTTGCCGCAACTGCGGCGGGATTAGAGGCCGGTATCCGCGACTTTATTGTGCCTGCCGAAAATTATGCCGAAGCTGCAATCCTTGCGAAAGGCAATATTGCGGGGGTTTCAACTTTAGAGGAAACGGTTCAAGTACTGCAAAGACGCGCGGAAACCGGACATTTTTATGACAATAATACCTGCGATTCCGCTTTTACAAGCCAAAACGAGGTGGAAAATAACCCTCAAACTTGCGGCGATTTTAAAGAAGTCCGTGGGCAAGGACGTTACAAAAGAATTTTGGAAATTGCCGCGGCGGGCGCTCATAATTTGCTGGTTTTCGGGCCTCCGGGCGCCGGTAAAACAATGCTTGCACAGAGGCTGCCTTCCATAATGGCTCCGCTTTCGCCCCATGAGCAGGTTGTTGTAACAAGGCTGCACAGCTTGGGTAACTTGCAGCCAACCCGTCTTATAACGCAACCGCCGTTTCGCAGCCCGCACCATACGTCAAGTGTGGAAGGTCTGGTTGGCGGTGGAAAAACGGTTCGCCCGGGTGAGATAAGCCTTGCGCACAAGGGGGTGCTTTTTCTTGACGAAGCGCCTCAATTTCACCTGAATGTTTTACAAGGTCTGCGCGAGCCGCTTGAGGAACGTGTTATAACGATAACCCGCGCAGAAACCGTTGTCCGTCTTCCGGCGGATTTTCAGTTGTTACTTGCCGCCAATCCCTGTCCGTGCGGAAGATTAGGACAAAAAAAATCTACCCATTCAGGTGATGGAGGCTATAAATCTGACGCATCATGTTTTTGTTCAGGTGATGAAATTTATCGTTATTGGCGGAGGTTTGGCGGCGCGCTTTTGGATCGTATAGAACTTCGTGCCGCGGTAAATATCCCTTCGGGTGATGTGCTTTTAGGTGATACGGAAGAACCAAGCAGCGTTATAGCGAAACGTGTGTTAAACGCCGTCAAAATTCAGCGCGGGAGGTTTGAAACTTCCGCATGTATAAGCCGTAACGCCGGAATGTCTGCGGCAATGGTTGAGGAATTTTGTAAACTAACGCCATCTGGAAAAAAGGCTATGAGTACCTGCATAGAAAAGTTGTGTTTATCCGGGCGTGCCTATCACGGTGTTTTACGTGTTGCCCGCACGATAGCCGATCTTGAGGGCAAAGATATAATTGAAGAGGCGCACATTCTGGAGGCCGTTCAACATAGAAGGCAGGGTGATGATCCCTATGATGTATTTTCAGTGTGAAAGATTTGTTATAATATTTTTAAAATGAAAAAAATGTTTTTTCTCTTACTAATTTTCTTGGGTGTGTTTAACGTAAACAGTGCCGAAAGCCCGTCGGTATTGTACGAGCCGCGGACACCTGCGGAATTACAGGCTCTGTCGGCGGTGCTGCTTGATGCCGCGACAGGTGTTGTGCTTTACGCAAAAAATCCTGATCTGCCTATATCTCCGGCAAGTCTTACGAAACTTATGACAATCCATGTTGCGCAAAAAGAGGCGGCGCGGCGGGGTATATCCGTATATGATCATGTCAATATTCCAAAGGAAAGCTGGGCTGTAAATCAGCCGCCGCGCTCCAGTTTGATGTTTTTGGCTCAGGGGCAAACCGTAAACCTGCATGAGCTTTTTCTGGGGCTTGCCGTTCCTTCCGGCAATGATGCGGCTGTCGCCGTTGCATTAAATTTTGCCCCTTCGGTAGATGGTTTTGCGGTTATGATGAACGATGAGGCGGCGGCGCTGGGTTTATCACGAACATTTTTTGTTGAACCGTCTGGAATTTCAGAAAAAAATATTACCACGGCAATGGAATTTGCGATTTTTTGCACAGAATATATAAAATTACACCCTGAAAACCTTAAAGAACTACATTCGGTGCCGGAATTTGCATTTCCTAAAATTGAGAATGTAACCGCTGCACAACGAAATAAGCCCGGAACTATTGTTCAGGGAAATCACATCGGTTTATTAAAAACATTTGAGGGCGTGGACGGTCTTAAAACCGGCTATATTGACGAAGCCGGTTACAATATCGCTCTTACCGCAAACAGGGACGGTACACGTTTTGTCGCCGTCCTTCTAGGGGTTCCCGCCGAATTAGGCTCGTATTGGGGTTCCCGTGCCCGCGACAGAGATGGCCGCGCTCTGTTGGCGTGGGGTTATGAAAATTTTAAAACCCTGCGTTTACCTTTTCCAAAATTGCAACCCGTGCGGGTTTGGAAGGGTAAAAATAAATATGCCGGAATAGTACCTAAAGGCCCGCCGGTGTGGACCGTTATGCTAGATCGTGGTAATGATGATTTGCGGTGGGAAATAGAGACCTTCAATTTGACCGCGCCGCAAACGGCGGGAGCACAAATCGGTATAATTCATTTATATGATGGCGAAGGCAAACTTGGACAAATGGAAATTTTAACAGAGTCAGAAATAGATAAAGGCGGGTTTTTTAGATCATTGTGGGATTCGATTGTGATGTTATTCACTAATAAAAATAATAAAAAATAAAATGATAACGGTTTGCACGGCTTGTGCTGACGATGACGGCAGACGGCTCGACAGGATTCTTCGTAAAATGCTGCCCGCCGTCCCTATATCGGCAATAAGCAGGATGCTCCGTAAAAAACAAATTTTAGTTGACGGCAAAGCGGCTTTAGGAATGGTTCGTGTACGATGCGGAGAAACCATTGAAATCAAAGGAATGAAGCTGTCAAACGAAAAGAATTTAACCTCAGAGAATTTAGATGATAACTTCTTATCAAACATACAACTTCAAACTGATTTTTATAAAAATATTCTTTTTGAAAAAAACGGAATTTTAGTTCTTAACAAGAAATGCGGTATCGCAACTCACGGCCATAACAGCCTTGAAACACAGGTGCGCCTTTATCTTAAAGGTCCGGAATCCCTTTCATTTAAAAGCGGCCCGCTTAACCGTTTGGATAAACCCACAACCGGCATAATTGTTTTTGGAACATCACTTGCCGGAGCAAAAGAATTCAGCGTTTTGTTACAGACGGGTCTTATAAAAAAAACATACCTTGCACTGCTTGAAGGCCGCATGGAAAAAAAAACTTTTTGGGAAGATTATCTTGTTCGTGACAGCGTCCGTCAAAAAACATTTGTAACAGAGAATAGCGCACAAGGCGCAAAAAAAGCGTTAACCGAAGTACGGCCGCTTGCATACACAGGAGAACTTACACTTGCCGAGATTACAATAAAAACGGGCCGCACACATCAAATAAGAGCCTGTGCCGCCTCGCGCGGTCATCCGCTTTCAGGTGATAAAAAATACGGCAGCGTTTTGCCGCCGCCTTTTTTCCTCCATGCCTACAGAATTGAATTTCCCGCCGGTACATTCGGTATCGAAAAAATTACCGCGCCGCTACCTGAAAAATTTACAGAAAAAATTAAGCGGTGTTTTGGTAACATAAACGATATTCACTTACAACACGCCTTTTCGTTTAACGGCCAGGTAACGGTTTATTAGTGCGGCGGAAATGGAGTCGGAGGATGTTTCCATTGTTAGAACACCCTGATGTTCCCATTGTTTGTACATTTCTTTTCGTTCAGCGATATACGCGTAAGCGGCGGCGGATTCTAAAACATCATCGTTGGACACAATTTCGCATAACGCACGCGAGGCTAACCGCTCTGCCTCGCTTTCGCGCATACTTACAAGCAGCAAAAGATGACGGCGCGTTATGCGAGGTAAAATCCACGACAGCTGTTCGGAGTCTTCTTTTCTAAAGTTGCTTACAAGCACAATAAAAGTGCGCCGCTTTAAGTGAGTAAGCGCCGTTTCCAACGCGGAAAAAAGCGATGAGGGCACACCGGCGCTTTGAACATCGAACAGGCCGTTGGTGATTGCGCATAACGCATTGATCCCTTTGCGCGGAGGAATCCAGCGCTCACAGTTGCCAAAGACGCAGGCGGAAACAGAGTCACCCGATTTAAGCGCGACATGGGACAAAAGCAGCGCTGCATTTAACGCGCTGTCAAACTGGGTACCCTGCTGTCCTTCGCCATTGCGCCTGTTAAGCCTGTAGCCTGAGTCCAGCAAAAAAAGCACATTCTGATCCTGTTCTTCCTGATATTCGCGCACGGTGAATTTTTGCCGCCTGCTTGTCGCGCGCCAGTCAATCGACTTAATGGTGTCGCCGTTCTGCCAGTCCCTAAGGCTTTCAAATTCCAGACCACAACCGCGTCTGCGCACTTTTTTTTCGCCCACACACTGCAGCAAGACCTGTAAGTTACTACTTTGCGCCAAAGCGGTAAAATCAGGATAGGTTCGACCGCGGCTTTCCACAGTCACAACCGTCTTTAAACGCCAAAAATGAAGCATGGAACTAAACAGCAGATGACAGGCTTTAAATTCCCAGTTTCCGCGCCGCCCGGGCAGAATAATATATTGTAAATTCCAACCGGTAAATTCATCGTTTTTGTGAGATTTTGATGTTTTATTGGCAAAATTAAGACTTCGGACAGTTATCGGCATGGAAGCGCAGTCAAAAGAATCATCGTAAATGTCGAAAAATTTAAATTTAACGGGAATTATACCTTTACCATTCGGCGATATATTAACATTTACCGTTGTGCTGCGGCCTAAAGCAAGAGTCGGGCTGATTTTTCGTTGTACATTAAGCCTGTCTGTCCAAAAAATAAGCAAAATTGCGTCAATTATCAATACCGGAATTAAAATCAGCATGGAAATTTTCCAGATTGGCAGTAATAACGGCAGAAAAAATGAAGCAGTACCTAAAAAAAGAGAGGTAAGCGCGGTAATAAATAAACTTCTACCCGGCGATAAACTGCTCAGGCGTTTTTCTTTGTCCAAAGGATTGTTCCGCCCGACAAAAGAATTTGTTTTTCACGTTCCGATACTTCCAAAACAACCACGATATCTTCCTTTTTAGTTATGTTTTGGGCGGTGAATTTGATTGAATCACCTCCGGTATCACTTAAAATCTGATGTAAATTTGAGAATTCCAGCAAATCGTTCTGTTCAACCTTGTTATAGAAAGCAGAATCCGCAAAAACAAGCGGCAAAATACCGTAGTTTATCAGATTTGCCTTGTGAATTCTGGCAAAAGAAACGGCCAACACAACCTTAACACCCAAAAACATAGGCGCAAGGGCGGCGTGTTCGCGGGAAGATCCCTGCCCGTAATTGGTTCCGCCCACAATTAGACCGCTAACAGCTTTTTGGGCTCTGTCATAAAAACCTGAGTCTACAGCATTAAACACAAATTTGGAAATTTCCGGTATATTCGAGCGGAACGGCAGCGCCTTCGCGCCGGCCGGCATGATGTCGTCGGTGGTGATGTTGTCGCCGGTTTTTATAAGCACGGGAATTTTTAGCGCATCAGGGAGAGGCGCACCGGCGGGTACCGGCTTGATATTCGGCCCGTGCTCAATACGCACTTTTACCGCCTCTGCCTGTGGCAAAGGCGGTAAAAGCATATTGTTAGCAAATTGCGTAATGTCTGCAAAGTAGCCGCTGCCGGTGGTGTTTGCGGACGCCGCAACAACAGGCGCCGGCGTAATTGTGCCGGAAACAGCTGAAGCCGCTGCCGTTTCCACAGAAACAAGATAAACTCCGGCGCTTGCGGTGCCGCTGCGCCCCTTAAAGTTACGGTTAAATGTACGAAGGCTAACCGCGTTAGACACAGGCGCAAAACCCATACCGATACACGGCCCGCAGACATTTTCCAACACACGAAAACCCGCCCGCAGGAATTCCTGTAAAATGCCGGATTTGTTCGCGGCAAGCAGAATCGCACGGCTGCCGCAGGCAAGGCCCGCCGAAACACGCGGATGCACTGTTTTACCTTTCAGGATTTCCGCCGCAGCAGCAAGGTCTTCTATTGATGAATTAGTACACGAGCCAATCACAACCTGATCCACGGGTGTGCCTAAAAGAGAAGCAACGGGTTTTACATTATCCGGTGAATGCGGACAGGCGGCAAGCGGCTCAATAGATCCAAGGTCAATGTCGATAATTTTATCGTAAACAGCATCGTCGTCGGCCTTTAACCCGCGCCATGTGTCTGCGCGCCCGCGCTCCGTCAAAAAGGCACGGGTATTTTCGTCGGATGGGAAGACCGACGAGGTAGCGCCAAGCTCCGCCCCCATATTGGTAATCGTAGCGCGCTGCATCACCGAAAGAGAAGCAACCCCCGTACCTTGATACTCGTAAACCGCGCCTACACCCCCCTTAACGGTTTCGCGGCGCAACAGTTCCAGAATAATGTCCTTTGCAGAGGCGGCAGGGCGCAAAGCGCCGGTTAGCCGCACGCAATAAATACGCGGCATCGTAAGGGTAAAAGCGCCGCCGGCCATAGCAACCGCCACATCCAAACCACCGGCGCCCATCGCAAGCATACCAAGCCCGCCGCATGTGGGGGTGTGCGAATCAGATCCTAAAAGCGTTTCTCCGGGCACACCAAAATTCTCCAAATGAACCTGATGACATATCCCGTTCCCTGCCTGTGAAAAATACAACCCGTAACGCGCCGCCGCACTCTGCAAATAGCGGTGGTCATCAGCATTTTTGTAATCTTCCTGAATCGTGTTGTGGTCGATATACGACACCGAAACTTCCGTACGCACCCGAGCCACATCCATCGTCTCAAATTGCAGATAGCACATGGTCCCCGTAGCGTCCTGCGTCAAGGTCTGGTCAATTTTAAGGGCAACCTCGCCTCCCCTATCAAGCGTGCCTGCAACTTTATGCGCCTTAATTATTTTTTCAGTAATAGTTAATCCCATAATGTGCTAATGCTATCAGCTTAAAAACGGTTTAGTATAGTAGCTCACCCTCATTGCTAACAACCTCATCAAATATCTTAATAAAACTTTGATAGCGTTCAGGATGAATGGCGCCTGTTTTAACAGCTTTTAGAACGCCGCAGCCTTCTTCGCTCCTGTGCGTACACGATGCGCCGAACCCGCAATCGCGGGCGGCGCCAAGAATATCCGGCATATAATTTATTATGTCTTTTGCTGTAACACCGGCTATGGAAAAATTGCGGACACCCGGCGTATCGATTAACGTAAAATCATTATTTTTTGATTCAAACAGATGCGCCATAACAGTTGTGTGGTTTCCCCTGTCCCATTTTTTGTTCATGCCGCCGACTTTCATGCAGGCCTCGGGCAGCAGCGCGTTTAAAAGGCTCGATTTACCAACCCCGCTTTGTCCGCAAAAAACAGAAGTTTTATTTATTAACATTTTTTGTAATGCTTCCAAACCGTCCCCTGACTGCACGGAAGTAAAAATGGTTTTGTATCCTATTATTCTGTAGTTATTAAGACGTTCCTGTATAATTTCATAATTAGAAGAACTTTCGCATAACAGATCGTGTTTATTACATAAGATTACAGGTGTTATACCACATACTTCCGCCTGTAATAAAAAACGGTCTATAAAGCGCGGTCTGAACGGCGGCGAGGCGGGGCTTGTTATACAAAACGCAAGATCAATATTCGCCGCCAGTATCTGCGGTACATTACCTTTAATGTTAAACCTTGTAAAAATATTGCGCCGCTTTTTAAGGGAAATAATAAGACCTGTTTGTGTATACTCAACAATATCACCGGGGGCAAGCGGGTTGAAAAAGTTTTTATCTTCTTTTAAAACCTTGCCCTTAATGCGGCATTCAATATAATTTTCATTTGCGTTATGCGACGTAAGCGGCTTAACAACAAATACATTACGGCTGCCGCTTATTATTAAACCTTTCATGTTTTTGGAAAGAATGGCTTCGATACGGGCGCTGACACCGTCTAGCGAATCATAAATTGTTATGTCGGGTTTTGCAGCTTCTTTAAATTCGTCTAACAAAAACAAAAAATGAGTACAGCCGAGTACAATACCGTCCGCACCGGCTTCCCTAAACCATTTAACATAAATTTCCGCCGCGTTAAACTTTTCAACATTGCTTGCGGTTTCTAATTTCTTTTCAACAAAATCAACAAGGTCCGCCGCGCCTATCTTTGTTATTTTTGTTACTTTTCTACCGGCATATTCTTTTTCAATGGAACGCGCAAGATCATCAATATATGTTTCCGCTACGGTGCGCTCTGTGCCTATAACACCGATATGTTTTTTTCTACTCGCCAGTATTGCGGGCTTTATAGCCGGTACAGTGCCGACAAACGGAATATCAGGATATAGCAGACGAAGTTCCTCTAGCGCCGTTACGGAAGCCGTGTTACAGGCAAGGACAATTACCGCCGGATTGTGCTCATCAATTATTTTCGCGGTAAGACCGCTTAAAATTTCTACAAGCTCAGGTCTTGTTTTTTCACCATAGGGATAATGCTGTGAATCGGCAATATACACGGTTTGTACATCGGGATTTCTATCTTTAAAAACGTCAAGGTAAGGCCTGCCTCCTACGCCGGAATCAACAAAAACTACAGTTTTACCGTTTTGCATAAACCTACATTTTTGAAAGCAGCTTGCGCGAAAGCAATGTGCCTATCGCCTGAACGGTTTCTATCAAAAGTAAAATTACGATGATTGCCGGTATCGCCACATCCCAGCGGAAACGATTATACCCGTAACGTATGGCAAGGTCGCCTAAACCCTCGCCGCCAATAGCCCCGGCCATAGCTGAATACCCGATAATCGTTATGATCGTAAGCGCAAGACCGGACACAAGCGCCGGCATTGCTTCCCAAACAAGTACCTTGTATATAATTTGAAAATTAGTCGAACCAATAGCGCGCGCCGCTAAAACCACACCCGAATCCACCTCCAGAAGCGCCTGCTCCACAATACGTGCGACAAACGGAGACGCCGCAATGGACAGTGGAATAATAACGGCGGTGGGGCCTATGCTGGTTCCAATAATTAAGCGCGAAAGAGGCATTATAACAACCATCAGTATAATAAACGGAAACGAGCGCAACGCGTTCACAATGCGCGATAACACATTGTATAAGAGGCGGCGCGGTGTCAGACCCGCAGGCGATGTGTTGTAAAGCAAAGTTCCCAGCGGGAAGCCCAAGACACATGAAAAAATAGTTGAAACTATTGTCATGTAGATTGTTTGAAGTGTGCTTTTTGGCAAAAGCACAAGAATATCCTGTAAACTATTATGCATTTACTAAATCCTTTGCCGCTTGTGTTTTTGGGCTGTCAAAAATTTCACCGATTTTACCTGTCTCAACAATACAGCCGCCGTCCATAACGGCAACTTTGTCGCAAGTCATGCGTATAACTTCCATTTGATGGGTAACAAGCACCACCGTTATGCGCAATTTTTGCTGTAAATCCTTGATAAGCGCTAAAATAGATCGCGTTGTCTGCGGGTCAAGCGCGCTTGTCGCCTCGTCGCAAAAAAGCACCTGCGGGTGAATGGCAAGGGCGCGGGCAATAGCAACACGTTGTTTCTGCCCGCCGGAAAGCTCGCGTAAGCGGGCACGCCGTTTGTCGGCAATTTGTACGAGGTGGAGCAATTCATCAACACGTTCATTTATATTTTTTTTTGACCACTTGGCAATTTCCATCGGGTAGGAAATATTCGCGGCGGCATTCCTTGAGGAAAAAAGATTGAAATTCTGAAAAATCATCCCGATTTTCCGCCGTTTCAGGATTAAGGCCTCCGGAGACAGCGTATCTACACGCTCATCGCGGTAGTAAACCTCACCTTCGTCAGGCGCTTCCAGTAGACTCATTATGCGAAGCAGCGTAGACTTCCCCGCCCCGCTTTTCCCGATAATACCGAAAATACACCCTTCGGGAATCTCCAAGTTGATATTATCAACCGCCGACAGCCCCGCATACCTTTTTGAAACGCCTTTCAGCAAAATCATGTTATCATTTTAAAGAGAAAATAAAATATATAAAAGAGAAGTGCGAACTATTGAAAAAATTGCAAATTGAATTTCGCACCTTCTATAAGCTCATTTAACAGCGATTCGCAGGAATTGACATACAGCTCAAGCTCATTATGCCCCCCCATACCTTTGTTGAATTCATTAAACTCAAAATCTTTAATATCCGGGAAAATAAAGGCGGCAATGTTTTTTGCAGGACATTTCTCGATTAAATTAAAGATATTATTTATTTCTTGTATGAAATTTTGTTCAGTAATCTTCTTTGAGCGCAATATCTGTATTAAATTTTGAATACTAAGAGACTTTTTAATTATGCTTTCAAGCTCAACAACTAAATTATTATGCACCGCCTCAAATTTTTTTGTGCGAAGGAGAATTTCTTCAGGTTTATTAAATTCGTTTTCTATTTGCCCAAAAATTTTATTTTTTTGTTCGTCAATTTTATTTCGACAAGCAGGAAGCGCCATTAAGCCATCTATAGAATTATTTATAAGGCCGTCAATCGCAATTCCTTTAGATGTAAGCCTTTTAATAGGTGTGAGTTTTTCAGATGCGGCGCGGTTTGTAAACCATGCGGCATACAGCGAAAGGCGCTTATCTGTACGAACGGTTCCGCCGTCTGCCGCTGCGGCGGTAAACGGGAAGGCACTTAACAGGGCGTTAAACGAAGCGGTTTGCGCGGGAATAAAACGTGTCGCTTGCCTTATTGCCTTTTGTTCAAAAACTGCCCCATTGTAATGTGTTTTATTATCGGGGAAGGCAAGGTCAAGACCTGCAATCCAGACCGAAGCCTTACTGCTTTTGTTCAACAAACAGGCAAAGTCTAATGCCGTTGTTGCCACAGAGCCGCCGGCGCCAAGCTCGCCTTTTGCGCTGGTTTTTTGCTCAAAGTATTGTCCCAATGGATAAAGCGCGGAAAATAAAAAACCTTTTTTTGCGTTTCGTATAACGCAAGGCTGAACTGCAATATCGGCGATAAGAGCACAGCCGTCTAAATTAAAAAAATCAAAATGACGTGCGTTCCAATATTGTCCGTCTGTTGTAATAATAAAATCAGGTTTTATGTTTACACGCCTGAAAAAATTAAGCGATGTATCAACGGCGACTATTATTGCGCGTTCGGCAATCTCCGGTAAATAATGTCCAATGTCGTCAAGTGAAGGGCCTGCTGCAGCCATGAAAATTGGAAAATCGAACCGGTTTACAAGAAAGTTTACACCGGGGAGATCGCAGAGCGCGTTTAAATTTTCCGCCGTATTACGAACCCAGCGCTTACCAAAACGCCGTAATGTTGCGTTGTTAACTTCGTCTTTTGTCTGCCAAGTTTTTATACGCGTTTCAATATCGTTATACCAGGATGCGTCCAAACACATTAAGGCCGGATTGCGCATAACGGTTTTGATTTTTTTTACCAGAGGAAGCGCGGCGTTTATGCCGGCCGCATCTCCTCCGATAATAAAAACTAATTTTGTATTCTCTAAAAAATTTGTGAGGTTTCGACAGTCCAAAGCCGCCATGAAAATTTCAATTCTGTTTTCAACAACAATAAAAATACAATCTGTATCAAGCCTTGCCGCTTCTTCCGCCGCGTATCCCAAACCAAAGCCCAAGACAATAACGCCTATCTCATTTTTTATTACAGATATTGTATTAAGGCCGGTTAGCGCTGTTTCAGCCAAACGCCTACCCTCACGCACAGGGTCGTATAGTGAATGAATAAGGACGCCATCTGACACAAGCGAAGGAAAGCCGCTTTTGCTCTCCTTCACTTCCGGCGCATCAGTTTTTTCTAATTTTGACAGTTGTATTTTTTGCGCAAGGGCAGGGAATCTCTTTTTAAGAACCGACAAATTTTCATTAAAGAAGGACATTGTTTTCCGGCCAAAAAAAGTTTTAAATTTGCGGCCAAGAAGACTTGAACTTCCATGGCTCTCGCCACTAGCACCTCAAGCTAGCGTGTCTACCAGTTCCACCATGGCCGCATTAAATTTAACTTATCAGTTTAAAAAACATTTTTCAAGAGCTTTTCGTTTTCGCCTTTCCCATGCGCCACAAAAACTCACGAGAGCATCAACAATGCCATGACTTTGGCGTCGCCCAGAATGTTTTCGATTTTTGCGTATTCATTTGGTTGGTGAGCCATTTCGTCAAAACTGCTCCACGCGACACAGTCGATTCCGGCATTTCGAAGATAAGCACCTACGGTGCCGCCGCCTATGCCGATTGGTTTTGGTGTTAAGTTGTAAACTTCTTTTATTGCGTTTGAAAGCAGGCCAACTATCGGCGAAGAAACCGGTGTCGATTTTGATTCATGCTGTTGAATAACAGAGTATTTTACTTCTAACGTCCATTTTTTTGCAAATTCATTTATTATTTTGTCTACTTCATTTAATATGTCTTTTATTTTATACATAGGAAGAATTCTCATATCCATGTAAAATATATCATCTCCGGGAATTGTGTTGATATTATCAACATTAACTTCTTTTTTTGTTACTTCTATTGTTGAATGATCGGGGTAAAAAAGAGGATCTTTTTTGGTAAATATCAATTTAAGCTCATCGTTTAAAAGAACCGCCAGACGGGCGCCGGCGATAGAAGCGTTATTTCCTAAATCCGGTCTGGATGCGTGTGATTGTTTGCCGGTGATATGAAATTTTACCCACAGCATATTTTTTTCGGCTATTTCGATAGTTTCGCCTTTTTCATCTCCTGAATCCGGTATTAGAACAAGATCGCCGTCTTTAAATATTTCGCGCCTGTTTTTTAGAATCCAGTCTATTCCGTAATAGCTGCCACATTCTTCGTCAGCGACAAATAATAGTTTTATCGTGCGTTTATGAGCGATATTTTGCCCGGCAAGTGATAGGGCCGCAATGACGGACGAGGTAAGCCCCTGTTGATTATCTTCGGTGCCGCGCCCGAAAAGTTTGCCGTCTTTTTTTACTACCGTCCACGGTTCTGTTTTCCAAAGCGATATTTCCCCAACCGGAACAACATCAAGGTGGCTCATAATCCAAAGGCTGGGTAAGTTTATGTCCGTTCCTTTCAGGGTGGCTATAAGATTGGGGCGCACGCCGCCCTGCGCCCTTTCGTCCGGTATATCGATTCGTAGAAGCTCCGTAATACCGTGTGTTTTTAGCCAATTTTCCAAGAAGATACATTTTGAAAGCTCACCCTTCCCGCCCGAATCAGGTGAAATTGCCGGTATTTTTGTTAGTTCCGTTTCTAACTCGACTGCAATAGATTCACTATCATTGATAAATGAGAATATTTTTTCTTTCATAGTTTCTGATTATAGCAAAAATTTTCTGTTTGATAATATAATAAAAGATAGGCTGCTTTTATAGCTAGGGATTTGAGGGGCGCGAAGCGTTCGTACCCGTGCGAACGGTGGCTTATTTAATAATCACAATCTGAGAAATCAGTAACAGAAAAAAGATGTTTAACAGGATGCCGCAGGCGGTAAAGAAATATGAAAGGGCTTCTAAAAAAAGTATTTTTAGGTATTTGTTTTTTGACGGCGCTTCGCTGATTGTGATATTCATTAAGGGGGGCGCGTTTGCAAGACGTAAGCGAATTTTTTGTATTGTGGAGTGGAGCCAAAAACGTCGGCCCGCTATAAAAAAAAGAAGGCCGGGCGGGATCATGGCGGTTATCGGGGTAAAGACGGCGATTATCGCAAAAATAACGGTGGGACGGTAGGCAAGCCGTGAACGAAAATACAAGGCGATATACAACAAATTAAAAACACCGGCGATGATTGAATACGGCGTTATGGTGTTCCAGTATTCATTTTTATAACGTCCCGCGCATATTACCCGGGTGCAGAGTGTGTGCTCTGAACATTCATAAAAAATGACAAGGAGCGGATGCGCCCTGCTGCCGCAAAATATTTGCCGTCCGTCTACGGTTTGGACCATACCGGCTATAAATACTTTTGCGTCGGAGGAAATTGAAGAAATTTTATTCCACTTTATCCGTTGTATTGTATTGGCCCCGCTTTCCGCTCCGGTTATTCCGTTAATAAGTTCTTCCTCCGATTCTTTATCGCTTTTTTCGGTAACGGGCAGTAGGTACATGCGCGCGCCCGAAAGCATTACAGGAATTGTAAGCGATTCATTTTGAACCCAAAGCGTGCTGTCTCCGCTTATTGATTCAACACTTCCGATAAAACGGTATTCGTCGAGGGCGCCGGTATCCGGCGCTGCATTTTTCTGCTGGAGGATTTCTTGAAGAAGTTTGTAATCAAGCGAGGGCTTTTGCCATAGGTTGACAAAACGTGCGCGGAAACGCCGCCATAAATGACGTTTGTAAATTGCGCCGCCTGAAGGAATAAAACAAAACCAAAAAAGTGAGAGAAAAAATATTGTTACTATCCATTTTAAATTACTCAGGGTATTATTCTCCTATGAACGATATTAAAAACCTTGTTGTGGGCCCCCTTGACACAAATTGCTGGATTGCGACCGCCGGGGACGATTCACTCCAGATCAATGGAAAAACCGCCGCCTCTGTTATTGATCCGGGCGGTGATGCGCAGACCATAATAAATGTTCTGGAACACGACAAACTGTATCCAGCTTTTATCTTAATTACTCACGGGCATTTTGACCATATAGCCGCTCTTGGGGAATTAGCCGATTTTTACTCATCCTATAAACCTGTTATAGCTATTGCAGAGGGCGACGCGGCTTTAATTGGAAACTCCGCATTTGATGAACACCGCCGCAGCCTTGCCTATATTGGCGCGGAATACCTTATTGAGGGAAACGGCCCCTACGCCTGTTTAAAAAATCTTCCTGAAGCTACCCGCATATTACACGAGGGTGATAAAATAGCAAATTTTACCGTTATTGAACTGCCCGGCCATTCCGAAGGCTCAATTGGTTTTTATGATGAAAAAACAAAAACAATTTTTTCAGGCGACACTCTTTTTGCAGGCGGTATAGGCCGCACAGATTTATCAGGCAGTGACAGCGAAAAAATGACCGCAAGCCTTGGCCGTCTTTTTTCGATGGACAAAAACATCACCGTCTACCCGGGACACGGCGAAACTACCACCATAGGGCAGGAGATTAAGTGGCAGTGGCAGTTTTAGAGATGGGACTTCCCCAAATTCCTGCTGCCCGCATTCCTTGATTAAAGGGCGGTTTTTATATAATATTTATGGCGGAAGCACTGTTTTAAAAATAAAAAGAAGTGTTTTTAAGGAGTTTTTATGAAAATTGCGATTAACGGATTCGGTCGTATTGGCCGTCTTGTTTTTCAAGCGTTGGTAGCTCAGGGGCTGCTGGGAAAGGACAAAATTGATGTTGTAGCCGTTGTGGATATTTCCACAGACGCCAAATATTTTGCTTATCAGTTAAAATACGATTCAACACAGGGGCAAATGAAGGCTGAAATCGGCACTGACGGTGACGATGTCCTGGTGGTAAACGGGCACAAAATTAAGTGCCTAAACGGTAAAAGCTATGACGGCCTTTCAAAACTACCCTGGAAGGATCTGGGGATTGACTATGTGGTTGAATCTACCGGTCTTTATGTGAACGAAAAGGCTTACGGACACATTGAAGCGGGCGCAAAAAAGGTTATTATCTCCGCTCCGGCAAAGAGCGCCGATGATTCCAAACCCATTAAAACTTTTGTAATGGGCGTTAATAACGATGAATATGATCCGTCGAAGCATCATGTTCTTTCAAACGCAAGCTGCACTACAAACTGCCTGGCGCCG
>BOBI01000022.1 GCA_026002305.1 Spirochaetia bacterium | reverse complement strand
GGTTAGGTCGGGGACGATGTCGCCTATAAAGGGGACGGCGGTATCGGGGAGGTTGATCTGGCCTGAATGGCTTACCTGGGGGTTGCGGCCTCGGGGGATTCCCAGATAGTTGATTAGCTCTTCGGCAGCTTCGCGGATTGGCGGGGCGGCGATTCTTCCGCCTAAATTTGATGGGCCCTTAGGTTTTATGATCACCATGTAAAGTACAAGTGTCGGGTTATCTGCCGGCAGTATTGCCATGCAGCTTGCGATAAAGTCGGTTTTGGAATAGGCGTTTGTTGCCGGGTCGAACATTTCGGCGGTACCGGTTTTTACCGCTAACGTTAGATCTTCCACATTGGCGCGCCAACCCGTGCCGGAAGTGCCGGTTACGTCCCTCATGTAGCTGCGCATTTCGCGGGCGGTTTGCGGGGCTAATACGCGGCGGCCTTCCACAGGGTGGTATTCACGGGTATCCTTACCTTCGCTGTCGCGTATAGCAAGCACTATGCGGGGGTTTACGAGTACCCCGTCATTTGCGATTGCGGTAGCAGCCCGCATCATCTGCATTGCCGAAACGGAAAGCTCCTGCCCCATTGATATTGTAGGTTTGCTTCGTGTGGACCAGCGATTTGTCGGTCTTAAAAATCCTGCCGTTTCTCCTGGCAGGCCGATCCCTGTTTTTTCACCAAAGCCTAATGTCCGCACCGCGTTGTAGAAGCTGTCTTGGCTCATTCTGTCGGCGGCATAGGCCGCCCCCGCGTTACACGAATATATGATGATACGGCGCGTGTCAACATCACCATGCGTGCCAAGACAGGTTATCAGAACCTTTTCCCCAAGGTTTGTAGTGTGCTCGTAGCGGCCGTTGCATAAAAATGTGGTGGTTGGGGTTATCGCTCCCGAATCCATAATTGGGGCAAGCGAAAACACTTTAAATACGGAACCCGGCTCATAAGCCACTTCGGATGGAAGGTTCTTTCTGAACTGTTCGTCGCTGGCCCTAAAGTTGTTGGGGTCAAACGACGGCAGCGATGCCTGCCCCAGTATGTCGCCGTTTCGGGGGTTCATCGCTATAAGCATAACCGACTCGGCTTCGTTTTGTGTTAAAACACGCCCGGCGATTTCTTCCAAAATATACTGAACATTTGCGTCAATGGTAAGCACTATCTGATTTCCCGCCTGCCCGCCTTCTTTTGTACCGGAAGCCTTTGCCTCAAGCTCATCGTTAAAGGCATATTCAATACCGGCAAGACCTCTGTTTTCGGTACCTACAAAGCCGATAATTCCCGCCGCCAGTTGCTGTTCGGGGTAAATACGCCCCATTACAGGCTCGATATTAACACCGGTTATGTCGCCGCTTTTTAAGAGCGCTTCAATTTCGCGGACGGTTGTCTGATCAATCTGCTTTTTTAAATACACAAAGTCCGACGGGGCTAGTTCTATGCGTTCAACAAGCTCGTCTGCACTGATAAGTAAAAACGGCGCCAGCGATTCGGCAACTTTATTAACATCATTTAACCCGGGACGCCACACGCTTACATTTCCAAGCCTTGTTTGAATGGCCAGTATCCGGTTGTTTCTGTCTAATATTTGACCGCGGTCGGCGGTTACAATTGTATTATTGGCTCCGCCAGCGGGCGCGGAACCCAGCATGAGGATTCCGTAGCTTACAAGTACATAGATCGCCGCCCCTATGAGTATCGCAAAAAAAATAACAAAACGCAGGTTAAGGCCGCTTTTGCTTTTTTTGGGTTCCCGTTTCATTCCCGCCGGATCCGGCGCCTTGCCCATCATTTTATTCCTAACACTTTGCCGATTATATTATCTTGGGGCACAGGCCCGTAAGAGCGCGAGTCGAAGGATTCCGCGCTGTTATCGCCGCGCGCAAAAAAATTACCGTTTCCCGCTTCCGCTGCGGCAATCACTTCCGCGCATCGTTTTACGGCAAGGTTACCGTAGGGAGTCCAAAAAACCACAATGTCCCCCTTTTGCGGAACAGCCCATCTAACCGCGTAGATACTTGCAAACGGCGGCTTTATTCCATAGGCAAGGCGGTTCACTATCAACACGCGCCCGTTCTCTATTACCGGCAGCATAGAATTTCCTTCGGTAATGATAAAGTCAACGACAAATATTTTTATTACAAACGCGGCGGCAAACGCTAAAAGAATTTGTCCGCCTACGGAGTTTATACGCACCACTTTTGTGTAAAGTATAAACACAAGTTGGGATTATGTCGATAAACAATGTATCATGAACCAAAAAACGAGTGATATTTTAAAGACACAGCGGGTTACGCGCCGTCCGTCAAATTTCTTTGTCGTGGGCAATACCGCTCTTGCCGGAATTGAACAGATAAAGCAAAACCCCGTGCGAAAAAAGCGTATTCAGCCTTATTCCGCACCCAGGGGGAACAAAGGGTTTGTTCAGACGGAAGATGAAAACATTAAATTCAGACTGCCGTTTAAACTTACGCCTAACATTATTTTGATATTTTTTTGCATAGCGGGCGTCGCGTTTTTTTCGTATTACGCGCTTTTGTGGAACGACGACATGAGCAAAATAAAATTAAGTGAAGATAAAATCGCGCATTTGGCATTGCTTGATTACGCGGAAGGCAGCATACACAGAATGGATATGCTGGCGGATTCTATGCCGCTTAACACAAGCGAAACATTTACATGGTTGAATTATATGATTAAGAAAGGCGATTCGGTTTCAAAAATCGCCGCCGACCACGGTCTTTCCATGGACGCGGTGATTGCGTCTAACAATATGACAAACGCCCGAAGCCTCCGCGAAGGCGAGGTAATCCGCATACCGAACATGGACGGAATCCCATACACCGTTGTAAAAGGCGACACCTACAAAAAAATCGCCGACGCTATGAATGTTCCGGTGGAGGCAATTCTCGACGCCAACGACATTCAGGACGATAATATTATCGTCGGCACACAGCTTTTTATTCCGGGCGCGAAGATGAAGGCCGACGAACTCAGGCTTGCTATCGGCGAGCTGTTTATATACCCGGTACGCGGCCGTCTTACCTCGTCTTATGGCTGGCGGAGGGATCCGTTTAACCCTTCGGGCACACGCCGTTTCCACCACGCGATAGATCTTTCATCGCATTTGGGCACACCTGTAAAAGCGGCGATGGCCGGCAAAATTACATCGGTGGACTTTGACAATGTTTACGGCAATTACATCATTATTACACATTCAAGCGGGTATCAGTCGATGTATGCGCATTTAAGCGCAACATCAGTTTCAAAAGGCGCCCGCGTAGAACAGGGCGCGGAAATAGGCAAGGTAGGCTCCACAGGGCAGAGTACCGGAGCGCACCTTCATTTTGCGATTTACAAGAACGGCCGTTCAATCAACCCTCTTGAATATTTGAAGCTATAGTTTTAGTGTTAACCTGTTGACGGAGTTGTTATGCGAAAACTTGTAATTATTTTGATAGCACTAATTGCTGTGGTTAGCTTTTTGCGCTCTATAGATGCGCCTTTAAAAGCGGAAGAACACGCAGCCGTGAATATTTCCATCAATGCGGAGCCATGAAAGATATAACATGAAAGATATAAAACGAACAGAAGATGCCGGTTTAAAAACGCAAACAACAGCGGAAGGCGGTGTTGCTTCATTTGAAGATATGGTTGAACAAACCTGCGATAAATTACAGCAAAACAACGCGGTTTTTCGTTTACGCAAAATAGACGAACTGGAGGAACGCCTTTCGAAAATAGAAGCGGGGCTTTCCTCATGGTAACGCCAAAACTACGAAAAGTCACGACAACGAGCGTCCTTTCGGGCGTTATACTTGTTCTGGGAATAACAAACCTCGATTTTATACCACTGCCTTTTTTAGCCTACGTAACCGTACTGCACATTCCTGTTATTATCGGGGCAATCCTTGAGGGCCCCCTTGTGGGAATGTTTATCGGCGTGGTTTTCGGCATTTTCAGCATCATCAAATCCGGCCTCATCGGCATAACACCAATAGACCTCGCGTTCATTCACTACCCGGCAATCGCTTTAGTCCCCCGTGTCCTAATCGGTCCCGCCGCGTGGGGCGTTTACACACTGATCATGCGAATCTTTGTCAAAAAAGACGAAGCAATGGTGTACACCCCAAAAATCGTAACCGCCGAATCCATAGCAATCGCCGCCGCCACAATCATAGGCTCATTCGTCAACACAACACTCGTGCTATCACTGCTTGTTTTTTTCGTTGCCGAGGTAACCAAAGAAATGGCCATCGCCGTCTTTATTAGCAACGGCCCGCTTGAAGCCATCGCCGCCGCCATAATCACCCTATCCGTGGTGTCCGCATGGAAACATATCCCAAGGGGCGGCGGCAAAGCAAAACTCCACAAGGAAGGCAAATAAGCCGCCCCCGCTCCAAATACATTTTTTCTGCCCTTAAAACAAAAACGGCGTGCGGTTTGTAAGATAAAGACAGTGTGCAGATTTTATCGGCAGTTAAGCGCAAAAATATTTTCCCTTCCGCTCACGCTTGCTACAGTCACCTTTTTGGGCACACAGTTGCTTATTCGCCCCGCTTCGGTCAAGTGAGCTACAGAAAAAATATTTCTTGCGCTTTATTAACTATTTGCAAAAGCTGCACACCGCACCCGTCACATAAGCCGCACGCCGCCTATATAACAAAAGCAGAAAAAACGCCTTTGATGCTAACACAGGGAAGATCAATTAACAATTGATAATTAACAATTGAGCCAGTTCCAAAATTAGTGCGCTTGCCAGCAATTCTGAATTTGGCACAAAGTAAAAGGGATCAACCGCAAAATTTACGGAAAATACCGTAGTTCATCATTCTTTTGAAATTTGGTGCCAGGCACAGTTTTATTTTTAACAAAAACGGCGTGCGGTTTGTAAGACAAAAACCCTTTGGCTGAATATTTCTGCAGATGCAGAGGTGCTTTTTAAACTTCGAGATTAGTACGATAAGGCAAGCCACTCGCAGAACCCATCGCTCCATGCTGTGCTATCGGAACGTTGTCTTTTCTTTTATCACCAGTAACTTATTAGTCCGCATAACGCAATGCATTGCGCGATGGAACCCGCGAGCGTTTGCATCATGGTACCAATTTCAGAATTGAATGCACCTCTGCTTTTGTCGGGTTATTCAGCCAAAGGGCACACGCCACACAAGCCGCACGCCGCCTCTGCCACAAAAGCAGAAAAAACGCTTTTGACGCTAACATAGGGAAGATCAATTAATAATTAACAATTGATAATTGAGCCAGTTCCAAAATTAGTGCGCTTGCCAGCAATTCTGAATTTGGCACAAAGTAAAAGGGATCAACCACGAAATTCACGGAAAATACCGTAATTTATCATTCTTTTTCGTGTGTTTCGTATTTTTCGTGGTTGATCTCCCAGTATTAATATTTTCCTCCGCCAAAAAACTTGAAATTTTTTCCCGTCCGTGCCTATACTATCCTTATGCAGATTAGCAGGTTATCCAAACCGCAAAAAATCCTCATGTGCCTTGAAGCGTACGTGACGTACAATATGAGAGAGAGAGAGAGAGAGAGAGAGAGAGAGAGAGAGTCGGCAGGACTCTAGCCATCCTTTAGAGAAATATCAGCAAAAACTACATTTTTTCGCCGAAATAGGGGCCTATTTCCCAGTCAAAGCTCAGGAAACAAGCTGTCTACAGTCATTTTCGGTAACAAACCTACAAGAATTTAACCGCAAAGCGCACAAACCACTAGAGCGCCAAGAATTTAACCGCGAAAAATACGAAACCACATTTTCACTTTTTCCGCCCCTCCGTTCCAAAATGCCGGACACCGGTTCCCGCGCCGGAGCGGACAAAGGCAAAAAGTGTGGATGTCTGCATAAAAACAGGGGGGCGCCCTCCGGGCTCCTGTTTTTGGTGCGGACAAGCGCCGCACTTTTTGTGTTTGCAAATAATGACGGGAACCGGAGCCTGGCATGAAAGCCTACTTCCTCGCGGAAAGCGACCAAATTAACGCGCTGGCTGCAGAAGTCTGGGACAATCTGGGTTCAGGCTTTACACGGGATGTTTACGCGGACGCCATGGAAATGGAGTTTGAAGAAAACGGCATTCCCTTTAAGCGCAATGTTTCCGTTCCCATTTATTACAAAGACAAGCTGCTCCCGCATTCCTACACGGCGGATTTTATCGTTCACGGGAAAATTATCCTATGCATAAACGCTAAAACAAACCTTGTAGAAACAATTCAGAGGGAAATACTTTCTATGCTGCAAGCCGGCAGGTTCAACCTTGGTATATACCTTAACTACACCCACAAGGGCGTATTTGCTAACCGTGTAACCGTAGGCTCAAAGTTTGTTACCAGCGAGTCGTTAAAGGAGGCTGTATGAGCGTGTCAAAAACAGGCCGCCTGACACACGATGTCTACGCTTGCGCAGGGAAAGTGTTTGCGGAATTAGGCGGCGGCCGCGATAAACAGGCCTACATGGAAGCCGTTTATGCGGAACTTTCGTCAAGCAAATATATCAACGGGTTGGAGCGCAATCCGCAGCTTGCCGTTTTTTACAAGGGAAAACAGCTTGCACATACAGTTAGCGCGGATTTCAAGATTGTTTACAACGGCAACGTCGGCCTTGTCTATGTTGTGGTTTTAAAACAGGTCAGCGCTTCTTTTCAGCTTGGCTTAATTAAAATGCTGTCGGCTACAAAGTGCAAGGCGGCGGTAATTTTAAACTTTGGAAAAGCCGCCCCCGATTTTTCAAGGGTGTATGTGCCGGAGGGGTAGCAATTAGCAATTAACAATTAACAATTAACAATTTTAAGAAAGTGTGAATTGTGAATTGATATAGAAATTGAAAGTAAGGAGTTTGAGAAATTAACAATTAATAATTGATAATTAACAATTTTAAGAATTATGAATTGTGAAGTATGAAGTGTGAATTGATAGAGAAGTGTATTTGATAATTATTAATTGTACATTGTCAATTGTACATTGTGAATTGTTTGAGTCCATTAGACGGGGCCGTCCGTATCCGTGATAAGAAACCGGACAGCCCCGTTTTAAGGAAACCCGCCCTAGGCGGGTTATAAAAAAAGTCTATTAGAAATAGACGGAAAAATTAGGAGGACTTTTTTAATATGAAAAAGTCGAAATTGTTTTTATTCGGAATGATCGCCGCGCTCGTGGCAGGATCATTGTTCATGACAGGATGCGAAGGCCCGGCGGGGCCCGCGGGGGCCGCGGGGGCAAACGGCACCAGCGCTTCCGCACTACAGGCAGCGGAATTAGCGGCATTTGGTTATACATTCAGCGACCCGATTCACGTTTCAGTTGGACGTGATGCGGTCCTCTCCCCCGCAATAGTAGGCGCCACGCCTTTGGCTACCGCTGCCGCCGGTGATATTCTTAGCGGCGCCCCGCTAAATAATGAATTGGTAACAGTTACTTTTAACAAAAGATCGGTAACCTTTAATCCCGGAAAAACAACAACCTATACCCCTGCTGCCCTTTTAGCTGAGTTTAACGGCGCTTTAGGCCCTAGCGGCGGTAATCTGGGATTGACAGCAGACTTCGTTACGGTTGGCGGTTCTTACTATTTTAGAATTAAAGCTGATGGCGCGCTGCCTTCAGGCTATTATGAAGGTAATACTTACCCCCTTGCTGGTATTAGGATAGAAACAACAGGAAATACAAATAGCGTTCTTACCAGGTTATTTGGAGCGGCACCTACTGTGTCTCTATTAGAAAACCCTGTTATTGCTGAAGCGAAGCAGGATGAGTGGATTTATCCGATTGTCCAGAACGATCTTAGTAGCGGCGTTATCACTGTTAATTCCATAATAACAGTCGGCAATGTAAAGTTGCCGGTTGCCGCAGGCGCTATCCCGGCCGCTGTAATTAACGATTTAGTAGCCGAAATATCTGAACAAGAAACAAAGGTAAACCCTGTATATGCGTATAACGACTATAAAGTTTCAAACGGATCCGGTTCTAATATAAACGGTATTAAGTTCACCGCTGCGGTTGTTGCATCCCCGGTCCCAATTTTAACCCCGGCTCCAGGCGTCCGCGCCTTTGATACTGTAGCCAGGCGTCCAAGCATTAGCACATCCGTACTTGACCCGTATTTGGACACCTATGGCTATACGCTTATTGTTAAGCAAATGGCAGTAGGCGCTGCAGCGATACCTACAGTTACCCCGTCAGCATCGTCTACCCCTGTCGCTACTTCGCCAACCAATATTTCTGCCACCAGCGCTCCAATTGCAAAAGGCGACAGACTTACCATTAGTTACGATGGTTTAACCGATGTAATTGTATTCCCTTCAGCCGCAGCAAACGCTATAAATGATCAACCTAAGCTCCAAGCTATAACAGGAACAGGAGGCGCGTTGACTGGTGTAATTATAACTGTATCCGCCGGCAACAACGTTACATTTACGGCGCCTGGCACGCCAGCAGTAAAAAGCTTTAACGTAACGGGTGAAGGCGGCATCGTAGCAACTGGCGGTATCTTTGCTTCAGCTACAGTTACCCAAGGCACACTAGGTCTTGTCGGTAACCCGGGCAAGAACGAAGTGGCCGACTCGTGGAACATTAAAGTAATTGGCGCCAACCCCGGTTTCTTCCCAACGGTAGCATCTAAAATTACACTCTCCCCCGGTACCGGTATAGAAAAACTTATTCCGGCAAAGCAAACAAATGCTGATGCGATTGCAGCTCTTCTTGGCGGTTTAACTGTTACAGGCTATAGCGCTACATCATATGTATCTGGTAACTCAATAAATGTTACAAAAGCAACCGGTGAGACAGGCAACACAACAATTACCGCAGCAATTGGCGGACTGTAAACCAAACGGTAACAAACGCCATCGTGGCGTGTAACCGTTAACCAAAGCCCCCTTTACAGCAATGTAGAGGGGGGCTTTGCGTTTCTATGCCCGCCCGCAAGGGCGGCGTCTAACAAAAGAGGCCTCTGTCCATTTCGCGTTATGCGAAATGGACAGGGGCCTCTTTTGTTAATTGTTAATTATCAATTGTTAATTGTTAATTGATCTTCCCTATGTTAGCGTCAAAGGCGTTTTTCTGCTTTTGTGGTAGAGGCGGATGACGCTGAAAGGTTCCATTGTGGAGCGTATTGCGTCATGCCGGTTAAACCTCTTCTGGTGGTCAAATGAAAGATAACGGCCGGATAGCACTAACGCGAAACAATGGGTTCTTTCAGCGTCATCCGTTTTTGTGTTAAAGGCAGAAAAAATGTGTTTGGAGCGGGGGCGCATGCCGTTCATTTTCTAATTCCCAGAGGTAATTCCAAGCCGATATTCTGTAAAAATTGTTCAGCTAACAATAATCCGGGCGCCGGACAGTCCGCGACAATCCGCCCTTCATATAAAAAAATGACCCTGTTCGCAAGCTCCAGCGCCATATCAAGATCGTGACTTGCGATTATTTTAGTACCGTGCAGATTTTTCAGTAAATTAATAAAATTCTTTCGCGCCCGCGGGTCAAGCGCGGCGGTTGGTTCGTCAAGTAACAGAATGTCACGCTCCATAATCAATACGCCGGCCAGGGCGGCGCGCTGTTTTTCCCCGCCGGAAAGGGTGTGCGGGGCGCGTTCCGCAAGATGTTCCGCTTCAACACAGGCTAAACTTGCAATGGCGCGTTCTTTTGCCTCGTTTGGCGTTACGCCCTTTTTCATAATACCGAACGCGACATCTTCCCAAACAGTCGGCATAAAGAGCTGGTTGTCGGGTTCCTGAAACACAATACCCGCTTTACCTTTTGCGCTGCTCCCGTTTTCAATACTTACAACACCCGCAGAAGGTTTTACGCATGAAGCGATAATTTGTAATAAGGTTGATTTACCCGAACCGTTGGCGCCTAAGCATACAACACATTCGCCCCGCTCAACAGAAAAGTTTACCTCAACAAGGGCGCGGGAGGCGGGCGTTGTTTTGTCATACCAGTGCGAAATGTTTTGAACAATTAAATGAGCCATACAACCACCACAAAAAAAATAACACACCCCCCCAACAGAATACCGTCTTGTATTTTCCATCTAAAAGAGACCGTAACGGGAAAACTGCCGTCAAAACCCCGGTTTGACATGGCAATCCAGACGAGACTTGAGCGAAACGCCGCGCGTGTAAGCGTTGCGGCGAATACCGCCGCGAGGGAGCGCCATTGGTATAGGGTATTATTTTTTGGGAGTCTTGAACGCACCCCTACAATGGCCGCGGCAAAACCTCCGTATAATAAAAATATAGAGCGGTGCGTCAAAACAAAAAGCGAAACAAGTTTTTCCGGCGTCCCCAGCGCAGATAAAGACGAAGCAAGAAGACTTATACCCATCGGCGCTATAAAAAACATATACGCTAATGCCGCGCAATTAATACGCAGTGTATACAATAAAGCGCTCGCGGTACTAAACCCGATGATAACCGGCAGCCATAAAACGAGCGCCATCATATTTACCGGAATAAGCCTCTGAATAGTTACGCGAAATTCGCGGAGCATTACACATAATAACGCCAGTAGTACCGCGCATAACAAAATTATATTTGTTATAGTTACCGCAGAAATTATAACAGATGCCGCCGAAAGGAGGCGGCACCGACCATCAAAAGATTTCAGTAAATCTTTTTTAAATTCCAGCCGGTCGAGATACATAGTCAGGTTTAATTTTTGAAAGGAAGGCCACGATAAAACATGAGATAAGGCCCTCCACGGCGGCAAGGGGAACATTGGCGGCAAAGAGCATAGCCGCCGTTGTCTGTAAAGCGTTGTCGGAAAAAAAGAGGGAGGTTACCACAATAGCCGTCCCCACAATCATCGCCGTAAAGCCGCCTAAAAACGCGCCAATAAAACGGAGCTTTTCCGGTACGAGGCGGAAAACCAAACAGCCGCAGATGGCCGCGCTTCCCATCGAAACGGTGTTTACCCCCAACGACAGTAAACCGCCGAACTGAAATAAAAGCCCCTGCAAAAAAAGCGCGATAAAAAGAGCGGGGACGGCGCTCCAGCCCAACATAATACCGGCAATCCCCAACAGTGTTAGGTGTATACTCGCAGGTCCTAGCGGCACATGGACGAGGGAGGCCAAAAACAGGACCGCCGACACCAACGCTGTTTCCGGCAGCTTTTCAACCGGAGTCTTTTTTAACCCAATGGCAAGGCCTCCTGCCGCAAGCGCCCAGCCCGCCGCCAAAACCGGCGGCGAGAGCACTCCTTCGCTAATGTGCATTTTTTGTTGCTCCTTTTTTACGTAATCCCGCGAAATACCACAGCGCAAATATATTGGCAAGGAGGCTCAAGCCCAGAACGGTTGCGATTGCCTTGGGCAATTTATTTGAAGGCGCGGTGTTTCGCGCCGGAACCGCCGTTTCCGCCGCCGCATTATCCACCGTAACGATTATTTCCCCCCGGTGGCCCATGCCGTCTTCAGCGGCGAGCCGCCAATCACCGGCTTCAAAAGGGATAAAGCTAAAGTACCCGTCGCGATCGGCGATGCTTTCCTGTACCGTTGCATCGGGAGACGAAGGCGGAAAGACCTTGATTCTGGCAAATAGCATGGAAGTACCGTCTGTATAGGAAAAGCGGACGGTATGTACATCGGCTTGCCCGGTTACATCGGAAACTTCCACGCCGTGGGCGAAAGCGGTATCGGGAAAGATTAGGCTTAAAACCAAGACCAACACCGATACCGCCAAAACAGACAGGTATTTCATATAATCCGTCTGCTTACTTCGCCGCGAAAACCAGCGTAGCCTTAAGGTTATCTTCGTCTACATCTGCCCCGGATGATTTTCGCAAATCGCCCGCCTGAAAAATCCACAGGATCGGTTTGCCCATATTGGTATGGTCAAGCCGGAATGTAACCTCGCCTTTTGCGTCGGTTTTAGCCGTATGCGCCCAGACATCCATCGTGTGGTAATCGTAGTAATCCCAGCTCGCCTTGACTTCCCCATTTACCCAAGGCTGTCCTTTATAAAGGACGCGAATCGCCATTCGTGAATTCCGCCTCATGTCGGCAGGGTTATTGAGAGGAACTATCTCAAAGTCATGCCCTAGTGGTTGATTGAATGTCTTGTCATTCCTATTCGGGTTGAGGTAGAGCTTTCCCCACTTGGTAAAATAGCGCGATACCTGAACCGACTTGCCGGGATTGGCGGCCATCACTTCGCTTCTTTTGCCATCGGCATAACTGCCATCGGTCAGAATGGAATAGTAGCCGCCTATGCTCCTGAAAACCGCTATCACGGGCGTGTCGTCGGATAACCGGTACTTTCCTTCATACCAGAGGCGGTCTCTGTTCGGTTCCAGCGGCAGGTTTGCACCCTTAACGCCGTTTTTGTAAACGTGCATTTCAACGGTTTCAGGCGGCTCAATTTCCTCGCCCACCGCGAAATAGTGTGACGAAACGCCGATAATCGTGGCGGTGTCACCCGCCTTGTAATCCGCAGATGTTTCGCCGGGGATGGTAAACGTTTCGTGGGCAAACACGAAACCCGAAACAAGCAGGCAAAGACCTGCGGCACAAAAAACCTTCTTCAAATTCTGCATAAATAACTCCCGAGACTGACGTACGCATAATGCGTTTAGCGTCTAATAATGTTGTTGATTTCTTGTTTGTTTCGACAAAACAACGCGAAAAAACCGCTAACTCCGGTTTAAAGGCGCCGCAAGCGTTTTCTAAACGCCGCAGGGAATGCGTCAAGGTTTCGACCCTGACTTTCACAGTGTGTCAAAAAGCGAATTTTTTGTCAATAGGGTATACCGGTTTTCATTGAAAAGAATACCATATCATGATATATTTACACTATGGGTGATTGTATTTTTTGCAAAATTAGCGAAGGCAAAATCTCCGCGAAAAAGATTTTTGAGGACGACGAGTTGCTTGCTTTTGAGGATGCCGCGCCGCAGGCGCCGGTGCATTTTTTGGTTATTCCCAAGAAACACATAGCAAATATCATGGAATGTTCCGATGCCGGTTTGTTGGGCCGTCTAATGTTTAAGGCAAAGGATCTTGCGGTTTTGAAGGGCTGCGGCGAGGACGGCGCGCGTTTTGTTGTCAACTGCAAGGGTAACGGCGGCCAAACGGTGCCGCACCTCCATGTACACGTTCTTGGCGGCAGGCCTCTTGCGTGGCCCCCGGGTTAATTTATTGAATTCAATAATCTTAAGCCGACTACAAAAGCTGAATATCTTGTTGTTTGCCGCTTGCTTCCCGCTATTTGCCGATGATACACAGGCTGTCCAAAATCCGCAGACGGAAAAGAATCCGCTTAACTTTATCGGTCGTACCCTTAAAGAAATAATTACATCTTACGGCGCGCCTGACTCTGTTTACGCGGTGCGCGGAAGGGAAACATGGCAGGACGATGTTGTTTTTGAATACAAGGGCGTTGATTTTTACCTTTACAAAGATCATGTGTGGCAGGTGGGTATAAACAAGACAGCGGCAATTTCGGTTGGCGACCCTAAAGCGGCGGTTCTCTTGGTGTTAGGCGAAAGTGCAGAGGATCGGGGTTCTTACATTTTGAATAACGCTGCGGGCACCACTTGGGTTTTGCAGTGGCGGTATAATATAAATTCAAACGGAAAAGTTTCTTCAATATATTTGTACAGAACGGATTATTAATTATAGAGGTTTTTTCAATAGGATTTTTTATGTCAAAGATATGTTTGTGTTTAACGGCGAAAACTATAGCGCAGGATCTGGAAATACTTGAAAAATACAGGTCCTATATCGATATTGTAGAATTACGGGTTGACCATCTGTTGTCCGATGAACAATTTTATGTTCGTAAATTTCCGTCTCTTGCGGGGATTCCTGTTATTCTTACAATACGCAGAAAAGAAGATGGCGGGCTATTTTCACGCGGCGAAAGCGCCCGTATTGTTATGTTGTCCAATGCGCTGGCGTATGCGGAAGCCGACAGGCGGAATAATTTTGCGTATATTGATTTAGAAGAAGATTTGGATGTTCCAAGCCTTGAGGAAGCGGCGCGCGCTTTTGGAACGCGAATTATACGGTCGTTTCATAGTTTTGATAGAAACGACGAAAACCTTTTCAATCATCTTGTTTCGTTAAAACGTGTTGGCGACGAAATTGTAAAAGCTGCCGTGCTTCCTAACAGCCTTGATGATGTAGCCTATATTTTTAATACGGCAAAAAAATTAAAAGACACGGAAAAAATTCTTTTGTGCATGGGCGATGCGGGTGTTTGCACAAGAATCCTTGCGAATAAAATTGATTCGTATATTACATATACTTCTGTTAAGAACGAGGCAGGTTTAGCGCTTGCGGCCCCGGGTCAGACAGATACAAAAGAATTAGCGGAGTTGTATCATTTTAGAAAAATTAAAAACGACACGGCGGTTTTCGGAATAACCGGTTACCCGCTTAAAGTAACATCCAGCCCGCTGTTTCACAATAATGCGTATAACACGGAAAACATAAATGCTGTTTACGTCCCGTTTCCGGCGAAAGATATAAAATCGTTTTTTAATCTGGCCGATACAATTGGTTTAAAAGGAGCATCGGTTACCGTTCCGCACAAAGAAAGTGTTGTACAGTTCTTAACAGGTATGACAGATGATGTACGCAAAATCGGCGCTTGCAATACTATTTTACGTACTTCTTCCGGCTGGCACGGGTTTAATACCGATACGCTGGGTTTTTCAGGATCGTTATTAAGTTTTATCGGGCAAAAAGATTTTAGGTGGACAAAGGTTACGGTTGTAGGCGCCGGCGGCGCCTCCCGCGCCATTGTCTATGAGTTATGGCGCTTAAAAGCAAAGGTATTAATTGTAAACAGAAACGGGCCGCGCGCCATGCAGCTTGCCGAAACCTACAAATTTGATTGGTGTACCCCGGACGAAGAAGGGTGCAGACGCATAAAAAAATATTCTGATATTATTATTCAAACAACACCGGTTGGCATGGAAGACGATCCAAATGATCCGCTTGCGGTGTACCGTTTTTCAGGGAATGAAATTGTAATGGACATTATTTATAAACCTGAGCGCACACCGTTTTTAACCCGTGCGGCCGCAGCCGGCTGCCGTGTTTTAAACGGCGCCGATATGTTCCTCCGGCAGGCAAGACTTCAGCACGAAATTTTTACCGGAGGAATGAAATGAACTACTGTAATAGTTGCAGGACAGTTTGCGCCCTCTGGTTAGCCTGCGCAAGCATCGCTGTACCGCTCTGTGTAAGTATTTGATTCTTTGTATACTCAACCATTTCACTTGCCATGTCGGTATCGCGTATGCGTGATTCGGCAGCCTGCATATTTTCAGCGCCTATATCAATTCCGCGTATTGCGTGCTCTAACCGGTTTTGGTATGCGCCAAGATCCGCTCTTTGCTTGCTTACTTTCTTCAGCGCTTCGTCTAACGTTCCTATTGCGCGGTTGGCGTCATCCGGCGTTTCAAGTGTCATAATTACATCGGTGCTTAAATCGCGCATACCCAACGACTTTGATGTCATTGTGCCGATGAACACACGCTCGCGTTGATCGATGTTTGCGCCGATGTGCAACCACATAGAAGCTGTAATGACATTCTCGCCATTCTCGCGTGCAAAGCGTCCTGTTAATAAATTCATGCCGTTAAACTGCGCATGGCTTGCAATGCGGTCAACTTCGTCAATTAACGAAGAAACTTCAACCTGAATTTGCATCCTGTCTTCCGCTGTATAAATACCGTTTGCCGACTGGACAGCTAACTCGCGCAGACGCTGAATAATATCCTGCGATTCCTGCAGATAACCTTCTGTTGTTTGAATAAAGGATATACCGTTATGCGCATTGTTAGACGCTTGATTTAAGCCGCGAATCTGGCTGCGTAATTTTTCTGATACGGCCAATCCCGATGCGTCATCACCTGCGCGGTTAATACGAAGCCCGCTGGATAATCTTTCGCTGTTTCTATTTAGCTCATTCTGTGTAACCTTTAATGTCCTGTCCGCAAACATCGCGCTAAGATTGTGATTGATAATCATATTAATTTCTCCTAATGGACTTTCGGGCTTTCCTGTCCCCTGCAGGTTTTATTGCCCACGGCTTCCATATCTTACGGCCTTACTATTATATCGGTGTTTGAAAAATTCACTTTAGGATTTTTTTAAACGCCGCGAAAAGCCATTATGGGTAGGTGCCGATTATTTTAGGAATGTTCAGCCGCCATAAAAGCATCAACCTGCAGGGAATTGTCTTTCCTGAGCTTTCCGTGATAATTCCTTCTATTTCAAGAACAGGCCCTTGTTCCCTGTAAGACAGCCATTTTATATGCTGTACGGCGCTTAAATTGAGCTTGTAATCGGGAATTTGCCATGTTGAATCTTTTATGTACGGGCCGGCGCGGTACAGCATAGCTAAATATTGTCCTTCGCTTGTGCTGCCACGCAAATCCTTGTCGTAATTTTCTTCACCCTGTGCTATTAAGAATTTGTTATTGTGGTTTTCAAAAGCGTCGGCGATTTGTTTCAAATATTCGCGTATGACGGCGGGTAATTTTGAAAAGCTGCCGTCTTCCTGTATTGCCGGAGGATTTTCGTGTTTTTGAACATTCAGGGCGGTTGCATTTTTTGGCGCGCCGGAACAGGCGGCAAGAATTATAATCTGGGAGACAACTACAATTAACGCAATAATGTTTTTATTCGTGCGGTGATTACATAACATAACGGCATCCTTCCATTACCTAGACAATAAACTTATTCTATGAAAAAATATACAGTACCATGCGGCGGATTTTTATATCACTGTTTGCAATCTTAATCGCATCCCAAACAGTTTTCCCTCAATCTTCAAATTCAATTTTCGCACCTTTTGTTTCAAACTTAAAGGCAACAACAACCGGGCGAAATATTGTTCTTACATGGAAAGATTCAAATAGTGTCCGCGGCCCCGTGTATGTGTTTCGTTCTAAAACACCGTTTTTTGGCGGTACGCAGCCGAATCAATATCAGGGTACCGAAATTCCTTATGGGCGGCAGACATATTCAGAAGTGTCGCAGGCGGGCGACTGGTACTATTTTGTCGCCGCAAGCGACGAAAGCAAACAAAAATACGAACTGATTATTCCGTTCAACAATATGATAAACATAAAGATAGACGGTACAGCGCATAGTGTTGACGCAACATCCTTTGCCGTTCCGCAATCAATGCCCCACGCTTACGCGAACAGAGCTTATGATGGCGTGCCTGTTACACCCCAGCCTTTTCAAATGGCACAGGAAAATGCCGGAAGATACGATCTAACCCAGCCGCCCTACAGTTCACTTGGCCAACCGCCTTACAATACCCTTGCGCATCCTACCTATACCTATCCTTCAACACCTGTTTTCGAGACAAGTAACACCGCAAAATATTCCCTTTCAACAACCGGCGGTATAAGCGGTATAACGGCAAATGCGCAGGGTAATTTTATTCAGATTAATTTTTTGTCTTCCAACCCCGGGAAAAATGCCGTGCTTTACCGCAGTATTCAGCCTATACGCCGTCTTCCGGATCTGCTAACGGCAACGGTTATTCAACTTGGGGTAATTTCGCCATACAATGATTACGCAACTGCAGGCGTTCCCTACTATTACGCGGTTGTCATTGAGGAAGATATACGTTCCGGACGCGGAACAATATCCCCGGGGTATAACGCTACCTTTATCCCGGCGGAGATTTCCGCACGGGCGGGCAGTACCTATGCACCGGCGCCCGCTCCCACGCCTTATACGCCTAACACAAGCGGGACTTATACGCCTAACACAAGTGAGGCTTATACGCCCAACACAAGTGAGGCTTATCAGCAGGGCGGCGCATTTTCAGGCGGTGATTACCGGCCCCTGCCGCCTAATCCCCTGTCAACCGCCGCCATTCGTGAACCGCGTGTCTTTAATCAGGATCTTTTGAGTACACAGATGGTTCAAGATGATTTCGAATTATCGGTAATAGTTAGGGGGCCGATTATGTGGCGTAATTGGGGTACCGCAAAGCAAAATCTTGAGCAATACCTTTCTGTTTCGCGCAGGGGCGATGCCGGTTACAGAGCGCGTTTTTATTTGGGCCAGGTGTATTACTTTAGCGGGGATTACCGGAATGCGCTTACGGAATTTTTAGGTGTCCAAAGCAGGTATCCTGACGAAGTTGACACGTGGGTTAAGTCTTGTCTGGCTAAACTTGGCGGTTAATCCGGTAAAAGGGTTGTGAAAAACCGCAGTCTTTTAGTAATCATTCTTTTTTTTGTTTGCAATTTTTTTGTGTCCGCGCAAAGCGGCATTGAATTGAATCCTATATCCAACATAGCGGAAATTAAGGCGTCGCTTTTAAATAGCCTTGCCTTGCGCAAGGTGGTTTATGAAACAAACCCTATTCAGGTTTTTATGCCCGCTAAAGCCGTAAATAATAGCAGTGCAACTTTTGTGCTTTGTATTCCGGTTTTGGACAAAAAGTCCGATGCGCAACATTCTGCCGACGCGGCAGAACTTATTTGGTGTATGAACTTTGCGCTTAAATTTATTGATAAGGTAACGGAGACGGAAACCCCTTTTGATGTTCGCGTGGTCTTTTTAGAAGATGATAATATAAATGACAATTTTGATGAGCAGGATTTCTTTGATGATGTTAATATTGAAAACGGAACACGGCTTCTTTTTGACGAATTTGATACATATCAAAACATATTGATGGTTTACGCTAATTTTTCAAAGCCGCCGTTTCAACTTGATGTTCTTAAAAGCAGCGGCGCGGCATGGAATGTCCCAAGAAATTTTATCGTCCCTTTTTTTGAACTTTGCGCCGCCTTTAAAGTTCCCTGTGTATTCACGTCCCGGGTTAGGGAGAGGCCGGAATTCTTGACCGGCTGGGATTATGATTTTCCACTGCTTACAATTTCCGGCAGGGACAGGGGGAGATTCTTTAACGCAAAACTTGAGGTTTTGACGGTCGGGCAAATGGCCGAATTGTTTTTTCAATATGCGCAAAATATCACGGCTGTTTTTACCGGCGCCCTTAACAGTAATACCGACAGGAATTTCTCTCATATAGAAATTGCGGGGAATAATTTTTTCTTTTCGGAATTTAAAACGGTTTTATTTTTACTTTTTTCCGCCGCCGGCAGTTTTTTTATTATTTTGCTTGTACCGGCGCTTGTTTTCCGGAAACGAAAAAATCTTATACAAAGGACTCAATGACAAATT
Source organism: Spirochaetia bacterium (assembly GCA_026002305.1). GTDB lineage: Bacteria > Spirochaetota > Spirochaetia > Treponematales > Breznakiellaceae > BNVA01. The sequence continues at coordinate 3,803 of BOBI01000022.1, read as the reverse complement.
GAAAGTGAAATCTGAAAATCAGTATGGGTTCCGCTTTTTAAACTAATTTTCCGGACGCTCATTACACAGGTTTGCTGGTATTGGATCGGGTCTTTTTCGTGCGCGTTGTTTTTTTCATGCAGGATCCAAAAGCCGTCGTTTTCAACAAATTTAATTTCAACAATGGCTTCGTTATACAGGTCTTCAAATTGTAAATTTTTTAATCCTATTATTACTTCATCGTCTAACAATGAATCGCCAGACGCGGTATCTAAAATCTTTGAGCGATTATTTCTTTTACGCATGTTTTTAATATCATCATCGGTGTCGGAATGTTTAACGCGTAAGTTTTTTTCACTTCCGTCGTAAAAAGATAAATTTATTTCAGGTATAAAACTAAAATCAACATCTGTCTTGCCGGTGTTCAGCAAAATGTAGCGGACATTAACACAGTTTTCCTTTATATGATAATATTTTTGAATTTCAATTTCGTTAAACTTTATGTTTTTATTTTGTTGTACCGACTTAAAACTTACCTTTCCGTGCGATCTGTCTATGTCAATTTCGTCGTATGTTTCCCCTGCCATTATGCGGCAGGCGGAAAATTTATTAAGGCGTACATCATCAATTGAAAAATCTGGAGGGGCAATAATGTCGGAAAACGCATAATGCCCCAGCGATGTATTTAAATAATTCCAAGGTTTTGGAATATAGTCCAGTTCAAAAATATTTGCGCCTGTGCGTTTTATTAAACAATTTACAGGGTTTCCCTGATATACATATTCGTTTATTCCATCAAAATTAAAATCAAATGTGGTAATCGCAGGCAAAAAAGATTTTGTTTCGCGTGTTATTCTTTCCGCTTCTATTATTGCCTGATACGCTGCCGCGCGTATGTTAGAACGGTGAATTCCAATGGGCAGCGGCATTTGGGTGTTTTGTAAATAATGCGCTTCGTCGCAAAAAAGGTCATAACTTTGAGCTTTCCATAATTCTTCCTGCGCCCTGCGTTTGCGTATTTTATCACCGTGTGCCTGATCTACAAGTGAATGAACAAATCCCATCTTTGAATAAATGTTATTTGCTTCGGGATACTTAACTAAAAAGTTTTTTACACTGTTACCGGAGAAATATGCTTTTTGTAACGGCGGTTGGTTCTTTACAATTTTACTTGGTAGTACAACTTCAATTTCTTCTTCGTTTTTGGTAAGAAGGTCAAGAAATTCAAGAATGTTATTTTCCGATGTACCATTGTTAAACATACGCGGGAAAACCGTTAATACATGATTGTCATTTTTTGTGCAGTTGTTTTTGATACTGTTTATTGCCGTAACGGCCGCAGCGCTTTCAATTTCAGTTTGCATTTTTCTTGAAATCGGAAAAATCGTGAGCAGCTTTCCCCTGTCCTCGCTAATGCACGGAGCATGGGTATTAAGTTTGACATCGGTAAAATGCTGTTCGTCTAAAAAAGTCCAATTTATATTATATTTTGAAAGCGTGCTTATATTAATTTGTTCCCATGAACCTGCGGGAATCCAGCAGCCCAGCGAGCGCTTGCCAAACTGTTTGCGCAAATATGTGGTAAGCATTTCAATTTGTCCGGTTCTGTCTTTTAGTGGCAGCAAAGGCATCATCGGTTCGTAAAATCCGCCGGTTAATATTTCAATCTGTTTACGTTTTAACATATCAATTAGAAGCATAAAAAATTCACCGTGGTGCCGTTCAATCCAATAGAGCAGCGAGCCTGAAAAATGTAAAATCACGGGAATCTTTGGGAATTTAAACAAGGTTGAAAGGAATGGTTTTATCGTGCCGGAATAAAGCTGCTCGTACTCATCATCAGCATATCCATCAGGAATATGAAAATGAAATCCTAATATCAACGAAATTGACTTGTCCATCCTTTATAAACCCCTATTTTTATCAATAAATTTTTAAATCAATTTTGCAACGAATTAAGTAAAACAAATGCCGCTGCGTTAAACACAAGCGAAAGCAGCCCCATCGAAATAAGCAAAAGCGGCACCCCCCTGACTTTTGCCGGTATTTTTTCATTTGTTATTCGTTTATCTATAGCGCCCGTCAGCACAATCGCGGCGATGGCTCCTGTAGAAAATCCAAAACTAAGCATTAATGCGTCGGCGGCTCCGGCGGCGAGAAGCAAGGTCATGGTGCTTGACGCGAATGAAAGCGCTACCGACGAAAAGTTCTGAAACGGCCCGTTTGTTTTTGTGGCAAGCTGCGGAAAAATACCGGAAACAAAACTTTCCAGACATAAAAAGAATAAAAACAAAATAGGGAAAATAAGAAAATGCCCTAGGAACCCCAACGATAACGGACCAAAAATATATGTCCACATAAGCCATATAGCAAAGTTTGATAAAAACAGAGAAATCCATAGAAGGAGTATTTTTCCAAGGTTGGGTTTTTCAACATTAGAATGAATTTGTTCGACCCCAAGGGCAAATGTGAGTACAAGGTTCAGATTAAATCCTGAAATAACGGCAAGCGAGGCGATAGATGTCATCCGCGATCCCCCCTGCCTTCGATGTGCCGGAAAATTAAAAGCGCGTAGCCTAAAAGTAACAATGCCCCGCATGAGCTTGCGATGATTCTGACAGGGAACGGGTAAAGTGCGGTGTTGTTAAAAAGCTCGAATATTCCCATGTCACCGCCGGGCAGGGTAAGGGTTGCAAAACCTAACGGTTCGCGGACACATGATAACGCGATAATCAAAAGTCCGGTTGAAAGCGCTTCGCGGAAGGCATGGAGCAGCGCCATCTGCAAGGTAGCGGTCTGTGCCGCTGCGGAAAATCCGCTTGCGGCGAATAAAATAGGGACAATTCCGGTAAAAAGGCCGGTTTCTATTGCCAGTAACGGATTAATAAAATAAAGAATAAGGTAGAAAACACTGCCTATAAATGCGGCAAGCAAGACTGATGTAAACGCGCCGTTTTTTTTGGGGAAAACGGATTTTGCTATGTTTGTGATGAAAATGCAAATAAGGTACTGCCACAGAAGCGCGCACGCCGTGATTATGGCGAAAGACAGCCTAACGGATGCCGTTACAAGCAGCGCCGCCGCGCTCATTGTTGAAAGGGGGCTGTGAAAAAGTGAGCTGAATTTATTATATAAAGTGTCTTTCATTTTTCCTTTTATTTCTTTGCCTTATTGTATAAACTTTGCGCTTTTTTCGATACGGTCTATCCATACTTGAATATAACCGGTCTGCATATAATCCACCCCGCGCTCGGCATTTTTACTGAGCGGGGTAATGCTTGCGAGGTTGCCCTCCCTGTTTATAATACCCAAACAGGGTGCAAACGCGCCGTCGATAATCAGCGGAAAAATAACCGCTTTCTCGCGGCTTGTCATCCACCACCATGAACCGGCCTGCGTTGCCCAGCCGCTTTGGGCAAAATTGCTAATCGGCGATTCGATAAGGCGCTCCTCCCCAATGATTGTAAGGTATTTATTGACGGTTTTAATCATTACATTTGCACGCGATCCGGCGGTAAGTGTCCATAAAAGTGTTCCGGTAATTAGAATTGCCGCAATCCAAATAGTCAGAATGCCGTTATCACCTAAATTTGAAAAGAAATGTTTAATTTTTTGTATGGTATTACCGAAAAAATCGTTAATTTTCATTGGGGATTCTCCTACCGGTGCGCATAAAGTGGTTTGGACGGTTTTTGTAAAAAATAAAGGTGGTTTCGATTGAACGGACAACAGGTGTAATGATGTTTATGATTGCGATAGCGAAAAACGCCCCGTATGGAATGTTTTTGATATAACGAAACATAAAAGTTAAGAGCGCGGCAAAA
>BOBI01000021.1 GCA_026002305.1 Spirochaetia bacterium | reverse complement strand
GGGGGGGGGGTATAACTATATGAAGTTCTCTATAGTTATACCGTGTTTTAATGAAGAAAAAAACATTCCGCTTATTTTTGAGCGTTTTAATACAGTACTGACATCATCTGAAGAAGTTACCGAAAGGGTGTTTGAATTGATTTTAGTCGATAACGGTTCAAGAGATTCAACCCGGCAAGTGATACAAAGTCTTTTGCCAAACAATGTTTTTGCAAAAATGGCGGTTGTGGACGTAAATCAAGGGTACGGTTATGGTATATTACAGGGACTGGGCATGGCGCAAGGTGATTACATCGGCTGGACACATGCCGATTTGCAAACAGACCCTGCTGATGTTGTTAGCGCGGTGAACATTATCGAAAAAAACGGAGCGCCAAACTTATTTATCAAAGGCAACAGAAGAGGCCGTCCGCTATTTGATACTTTTTTTACTGTAGGCATGAGTGTTTTTGAGTCTTTATACATGAATATGCGGTTAGTTGATATAAACGCGCAGCCGACGATTTTTCCGTTTGCATTTTACAAAGAATGGAAAAATCCGCCGCATGATTTTGCGCTGGACCTATACGCACTGTATATGGCACAAAAAGCTCACCTCAAAGCTGTCCGGTTTCCGGTTAAATTTCCACCCCGTCTGCATGGACAGTCACATTGGAATACAGGATTGGCAGCTAAGTGGAAGTTTATAAAACGGACTATAGAGTTTTCAACAAAACTTAAAAAAGAAGGTATATCATGACCGAATACATTGCACACCGCGTTAATACAATTGCCGATCTCAAAGAGTTGGATTCTTCCTATGGCGTTGAAATAGACCTGCGGGATAATTTAGATGGACGTATCTACTTGCAGCACGACCCTTTTATAAAAGGCGATGATTTTGAGGAATATTTACACGCATACCATCACGGAACAATGATTTTGAATATAAAAAGCGAACGAGTCGAATTAAAAGCATTAGGGTTGCTTGAAAAATATAATATCAACAATTATTTCTTTTTAGACAGCTCTTTTCCTATGATAAAAACATTATCTGACAGAGGAAATACACAGTGCTCTCTCCGGTTTTCCGAATTTGAAGGTTTGGACACTATTCACACCATGAAAGGCAGGGTAAGTTGGGTATGGGTAGACTGTTTTTCACTCCTGCCATTAACGAAGGATAGTTACAATAAGTTAAAAGACTGGAATTACAAGATTTGTATTGTGTCTCCTGAACTTCAGGGACAGGAAGAAAAAATCGAAACCTATGCCGGGCAGTTGAAGCATGGCGCTCTTATTCCAGACGCAATTTGTACAAAAGTTTATAATATTGATAAATGGAGAAATTATTTTAAATGACTTTATTGCAAGAATTTATCAAGCTGTCAAAATATGCAGGGCTGCGGCAGGATTTAATTCAGGCAGGCGGCGGAAATTCATCCGTTAAAATTGATAATCAAAAAATGTATATAAAAGCATCCGGCTATCATTTAGCTGACATGAGCGAAAATTCCGGTTTTTCTGTTATTGACTACAAGTTGATACAGGATTTCTTTGCGCATAGCGAGTTGGATACAGAGGCAGCCGAGAAAGGTGTAATAGAAAAATGCTTGATCGAAGGCAAAAAGCCATCCATCGAAACATTTTTACATGCATTGAGTCGCGGGACATACACACTGCACACGCATCCTATTGCGGTAAATGTTCTTTGTTGCCGTCAAACAGGACAGTCAGAATTGCAGAAACTTTTTCCTGATGCCGTTTTTGTGGGTTATAAAAAACCGGGATTGGCTTTAGCGCGGTTGTTTTTTGAAGCGGCAAAAACATCAAATACAAGAGAGACAGAGATATTTTTCTTAAAAAACCACGGCTTGGTTGTAAGCGCAAACAGTATACACGCTGTCATCGAAAAAACCGAAGCGGTGTTATTAAAAATCGAAAAATACTTGTGTGCCGATTTTAGTCAGTATCGTAACGTAACTGCGCTTATGAACATAATTGAAGAATGCGGCTATGATTTTGGAAATATTTATAGCTGTAATGATTTTGATGTCAGGACCATGGCAAAAGAAGGGATGTGGCGCTACGATTTTTGCCCGGACAGCATTGTCTTTTGCGGAAAACTACCGCTTGCTATCGATGCGAATACAAAAAACGTACATGGTGATATAAAAAACTATTTTGCCAGCTATGGCAAACCGGCAGTAATTTTGTATAAAAAGAATTGCTATATTTGCGCAGATAATTTTTACAAAGCAAAAGAGATAGAAAGTATTCTCAACTTTAGCACACAAGTTGCCGCGTATAACAAGAATAGTGATATTGTATCCCTTTCTGATAAAGACCAAAATTCCCTTATCAACTGGGATGCGGAAAAGTATCGCAGGACTTTGGTAAACAAATGAAAATAATTATTCCAATGACAGGCTACGGGACTCGGTTTGTTGCGGCGGGTTATAAAGACCTTAAACCGTTCATCAAAGTAGGCGGGGTCCCCATTATTGAGTGGATTGTACGCGGTATGTATAGCGGGGAAAAAGATTTTCTTTTTATTTGCAGGCAAGAGCATTTAGATAATAAAAGCATCCAAATGAAGGAGCGCCTAATGTCAGTAGCGCCGTCTGCAAAAATATTCGCAATAAAGGACTGGGTAAAAAAAGGACCGGTGTATGATGTCTTACAGGCAAAAGAGCGCATAGATGATCGTGAGAGCTGTATTGTCAATTATTGTGATTTTTATATGACATGGGATTATGAAACGTTCAAGAAAGAGGTTAGTATGCGTAACTGCGCAGGTGCTGTGCCGTGCTACAGCGGCTTCCATCCGCATTTATTAAAGGAAAAGAATCTTTACGCTTCCTGTAAAGTTGATGCTAAAGATAATTTATTGGAAATTCGCGAAAAATATAGTTTTGAACCTGATAAATTATCGGCAAGACATTCTCCGGGGGTTTATTACTTTCAATCAGGCGCGTTGTTAAAAGAATATTGCAAGAAACTGATAAGCGGCGGGCCGGCAATCAATGGCGAATATTACGCAAGCCTGCCGTATAACTATATGGTTAATGATGGATTAAAAGTGTGGTGTCCGGTAAATGTAAATAAATTTTGCCAATGGGGCACTCCGGAGGATTTGCAGGAATATGAATTCTGGATAGGTAGGATCAAAGGACTGATGATGGAAAAAGTAGATGACAAAGACGTAGGCACACGAAAAAAATGGCATTCGGGCTTTAAGGAAGCGCTGATCGTGCAATTCGAGCCCTACCATGATGTTTTAGAATTCGACTTTGAACATAAGCTAACTTCCGAAGCGTTAAGGATAGATGCCGTTATCATCAAAAAGAAAGATGAAGTGCAAATTGAAAATGATATAGGATGCAATTTTCATAAGTATAACATACTGGAATACAAAAGCCCCGAAGATTATTTTTCAATAAAGGATTTGTGGAAAACAATGTCATATGCCTACTTATACGCTTCGATAGAAAATGACGTTGAACCAGACAGCATAACGGTAACGATTATTCGTACGGGCGGTTCAAAATCGGTATTAAAGTATTTAAAGAATCGCGGTTACGATGTTGAGGAAAAGGTAGATGACAAAAAGCAGGAAACCGGTATATACTTGGTAAAAGGCTTATGCTTGCCGCTTCAAATAATTGACAGCGAAAAGTTGCCGGAAGAAGGGAATTTGTGGTTAAAAAACCTTCGAGGCAATCTTGATGTAGCGACCTTGCAAAAGATACTTGAGGAAAGCGGCAAAGGCGGCAGACTGCCAATGTTGGAAGCCTTTTTACAAGTAGTATCCGAAGCGAACGAACAAGGTATTGAGGAGGTTCTAAAAATGAGAAGCGCAAAATTAGATGAGATTTTTCATCGTAACGGTTATTTGACTATTGAAGAAGTTGAAGCGGAGCGCAAACAAGCTGAAGCGGAGCGCAAAACAGAGCGTGAACAAGCCGAAGCAGAGCGCAAACAAGCTGAAGCACAACGTCAGGCTTTTGAAGCAACTTTGCGCTCTTTAGGTTTGCCCAGCGATCAGATAGCCGCCGCCTTACGGGTGTAAGTACCGAATACAAGCGTGAAATTAAAAGCGGCAATTTTTGATTTAGACGATACGCTCTACGATTATCAGCCGTTAAACAAGATTGCGATGGATGCGGTTTGTGATAAGGTTTGCCAAAAAATAAAAATAACACGAGAATATTTCTTTGAAATATTTAATGCGTCATGCAGAGGGATTAAATCAAGATTGGGAGAAGTCGCGGCTTCCCATAACAGGGTGTTGTATTTTCAGACGATTCTTGATAGTCTGAATGTGTATTCACCGGCTTTGTGTCTTGAATTATACGATCTATATTGGGGGACGTTTTTAGAGCAAATAGAACTTCGTTGCGGTGTTTTGGAATGTTTTAAGTTGCTCCGGGAGCAGGGTATAAAAATTGCTATTTGCACCGATCTGACAGCACATATACAACACCGAAAAATATTGAAACTTTGCTTAAATTCCTATATAGATGTATTGGTTACGAGCGAAGAAGCGGGTATCGAAAAACCAAACAAGGCAATTTTTGCCTTGTGTCTTGATAAACTTGGCGTGAATGCGGCGGAGGCATTCTTTGTGGGGGATAGTTTAGAAAGGGATATTGAAGGTGCGAAAAACGCCGGTATTTTTCCGGTACACGTTACTTCGGAATACGCGATTAGGCCGGATATGGTATGTATAACGAATTTTGTACAAATGTACGACTGGCTTGATGATAATATAACATGAGCTTGGTCGATATAAGGAATTACCCAAACGATTTTAACTGTTAATAAGTTTGAAAGGGGATGGAAATGGATGCTTTAAGAAATTTCGTGAATAAAATAGAACAACTCTCATTAAAAAATAAAATATTTATTTTTTTATGTTTGCTTGTGTTTTCAGGACTATGGGTGGTATTGCGCAATCCGGTCTATCAGGGTACATGGGCGTTTGTCTTTCCAATCGGAAATGATATCGGAGACGGGCGAATATATTACGGTGTTAAGAACGGATATAATAAACCCCTGTCCTGGGAAATACCGAAAGATGCATATTATCATCACGAATCAATAACAGGGAGTGATTCTCTTACTATCGAAAGCGCAGGCGGTTCCACTGGAATACAAAGCATATCTATTATTGAGGGGATTCACTTCTATGCGTTATCAGGCGATAAACTGATAATATCAACAGAAAACAGTATAGAACTCCCCCGTAAAGGAATAAGATGTTTAGTCGTAAAAAACGGAAGTCAAGCGGAACTGTATTTATCTTCGGTGGAATTCTTTTATCAAAAACAGCTTCTTAATCGCGATGTTGCCGCTACATTCCCATTTTATGTAGCATATACTTCAAACAAGCAGAATTATGCTTATGACAAAGCACAACTTGATACAGACTTATATGATGTGTCTTATGAACGCAAACAGAGATATGCTGATGATTATGTAGATCTGTTAGTACCACATTATAGGGCATTGAATTTTAAACGTGATACTGATTTCCCTTTTGGGCATAGCAGGTTAGTGATGGTCATGTCTATTCTCTCTGCTTTTTTAATGGCCTGTTTTTTATTTTTTCTTCCATTCAATTTGCTTAAAGTGTTCATTTCTAAAGATACAAATAGAAAATTATTTATCGGCATGGGTGTTTATCTTATTGGGATGTGGTTGGTATTCCGGCATTCAGGGCAATCTACACATTTGGGAAGGTTAACATCAGTAATAAATATTAAACTTGATTTTGCCTCTTCTTATATATATTGGATTACAGAATGTATGCATTATTTGGTCGGATATAGTTCAAGAGTCTTTGTAATGTTTTTTTTGTTATGTACTGCCGTCTGGAATTACAATAAGATACTGGAAAAATATTTAAATTTTAATGCTCTGTCAAAGATATTAAAATATATGTTTTTAGTACTACCGCTTTTGTCAAAAGATTGTATAGTTTTTACTTATGCTACAGAAAGAAGCAATACTTCTGCACTATGGATAACTTTAGGCTATATCTTGTTCTTCAGGAGCCGTATTTTAAAGAACAATAAATACTTCGTTGCTAGTGTTTTGTGTTTGCTTGTAGGTATTTCGTATCGATTCGAGATCGTTGTTGTATTTTTTCCGGTATTGCTGTACTGTTGGCTTGAAAACATCAATTTTAAAAGAACGCTGAAAATATGTGCTTGCGGTATTATCGTGGTGATCTTTGCGTTTTTTATAGGAAAACCTGTGAATTCAACGCTAAGAATTCTACAAAATGACGCATACAGGATTGAAAATATTGTTGTGAATCATGCGGATGAACTGACGGAGGAAGAGACTTTTATATTTGAGAAAATTTATGATGCAAAAATAAAGGATATTTTATATCAAATATACCATGTAGCAACTAGTAGGGATAACAAAAATAAGATTTGGAGGAGCAGGTCGTTAGAAGGTGTGGATGGCGAAGATATTCGCAAGTTTCGTGATTTGGGGGTATCCTTAATTAAACGATATCCAAATGATTATATTACCCACCTTGCTTATGTATGGCGCACTATGTTTATGTATGATACATCACCTGTAGGAATCCATGTGATGGATGAGCCGGGGCCATATACAACTAATGCATCGGCAGAAATTCCAAACAAACAAATCTATTTAGCAGGCAGGAGTATTCTCTATTCTAATCCTGTATATCTACTTCATTTGAAGTTTTCGATTTTTGCTTTACTGGTTGTGTCTTTTCTCTTTATACATAATCTCAGAATCATTGGTTCGCTTAGCATAGGATTGTTACTGTATTGGTTAGTTCTTACATTCTTTGCTCCTGCGGCAGTAATGTATTATATTGTCATATTTGTATACTGGTTTTACTTTATGTTCGGACTTTTTATCGCAGAAGTTATTCATAGTGGTAAAATCAAACGTAAATTGGTGCTGCCTGCTAATATCGCGATAATTCTTATTTTTCTTGCATTTGCCAAAAGCGGTATATCATACGAAAAACTTCCTCCTGTGTATAATGAATCAACTGCCAAATGGGAAAATTCTACTATAGTATCATATCCATACTATTATCGGCTTTTTGGAAAAACAATAATGTTTGCTAGTAATGGTTACTTGTGGGGAGCAGAAACGATTCAGCGCCGAGTCGAAAGTATTACAAGGAAAGGACTTCCAATAAATGCAGAAGAATATTCTTTTAAGCCTGTATTTGGCCAAATATTGAGTTCTGTTAATGTGCCAGGTTATGCATGGAAAACAAAGATAACATTTGAAACTGCTATTAAAAATCTGAATATAGATGTGTATTCTCGTATTGATATGCGCAAACATATTTTTTCTGCCTTGCTCCTCTTGTTTCTGTATGTAAATATTTGCTTCTTAAAACAGGGAGGCGCGAATGAGCTATTAAACTGTTTGCGGGGAAAGTGGTATAGCGATATAACATCTAGACTGAATAGAATTGACATAACGAGGAAAAGATGAGTAAGATATGAAATCAAGACCAATGAAATTTTTAAAACCTGTTTTATTTGTTGTTGGACTGAGTATTCTCTACACAATTCTAATGACAATAGTGTACATTCCGCCGAATTCGACAATCCAAAGGCGTGTTGACGCAAGTTTACAAGACATAGAAAATGAAGGGCTCTATCCTCGGGTCGGTAGTTTTGGTAGTGTTGCTGGTTTAGATAATTGGACGGAAAAGGATTTGTTCGGAATGCTTTTACGAAATTCGGATAATCCTCTATATGCGGCACTGAATACAAATGGCTGGTTATTATATTGGCATGGGTATGTTGTTGTTTTGCGCCCAATGCTTTTGTTTATTGGGTTGGGAAGTATTCGTTATTTGAATATATTTGTGATTATTTTGCTTATGTTTTCATCCGCATATTTAATTGCGAAAAAGATAAATTTCATCACGGGTCTTGGTTATTTGATCAGTCTCGGCCTGTGTCATATTTATATTTTTCCATTGTCAATAAGTTATTCAACTGTATTTATTACTATGACAATTGCCGTTATTACGGTTTGCTTATTTTATGAAAAATGGGGAAAGATGCAGTTGTTCTACTTTTTTATCATTATTGGATCTGTTATTAATTTTTTGACTCTCTTGATAATACCATTACTTACATTAACATATCCTTTGATTATATGTTATTTTCTTGAACAACAAAAGCAAAAAAAATCATGTCGTAATAATTTTATCTATATCCTAAAAAATTCTTTTGCATGGTTTTTTGGGTTTGGATTCACATGGATAATGAAGTGGATGTTGGTTTCTCTATTTTTAAACTCTTCTCCCAGAAAATTTGCAATAAGGGAAATATTATCCAGAATGCTCAATATCGGCAATCCAGAAAGGGACTGGTTTCAATTTAGCAGAAGTACCATGTTTAAGCTTAATATCCATAATATGTTTCCAAAAATTGCAATTGTGCTGGCTGTTCTGATTCTATCAATTTGGTTTATTTTATTTGTTCTTTTAAGGGCAAGGAATAAAAATGCAATTGTACTTTTGCCGATTCTGTCAATCTGTTTCTATCCTTATATTTGGTATTTTGTCTGGGCTCAATATTCACAATTACACCATTGGATGACTTACCGGGAACAGGCAGGCGCTGTAATGGCGGGGTTGTTATTTTTAATCAATACTGTTGATTTTAATATAGTCCATAAATTCTTTAATAAAAGACAAGAAGGTAATAAATGGTGATGGCTAATTTATATACATTAATAATCTTTCCTCTGGTTCAGTTCATTGAGTTGGTGTATCTTTTAGCCTTTCGTCTTTTTAACAACGAGTGTATCGCCATAGTTGGGGTGAGTCTGATAGTTAGTGTGTGTACCTTGCCGCTTTATTTTATGGCGGAAAAACAGCAGCAGGCGGAACGGGAGACACAGAGAAAACTTAAACCTGTTATTGACAACATAAGGGCCGTATTCACGGGTGACAAACGGTTTATGATTCTGCAAACCTATTACCGACAAAACCACTACCATCCTGTTTTTGCCCTGCGTTCAACCCTGAGTCTCTTGATACAGATTCCGTTTTTCATTGCGGCGTATACATTCCTGTCTAATCTGGAGGTGTTACAGGGAGTGTCTTTTTTCCTTATAAAAGATTTAGGAAAACCGGATGAACTTTTTGTTTTGGGCGGCCATACAATCAACCTGCTTCCCATTCTTATGACGAGTATCAACGTAATTTCCGGGGCAATATATACAAGGGATTTGTTATTAAAGGACAAAATTCAAGTCTATGGGATGGCAGTATTATTTCTCTTGTTACTTTACAATTCTCCATCGGGCATGGTGATCTATTGGACAGGGAATAATATTTTTGCTCTGATAAAGAACATACTACAGCATCAAAAAGATAAAAAAAGGATAATATTTGACGTTTTTTACGTTCTGGCGATAGTTTTAATTATCTATGCCTTGACGTTTTACAATGGACCAAGGAAAGAACGTATAATTCTTGCGTTTCTTGTTTCCTGTGTTTTCTTTCTGCCTTTTTTGCCGCAGTTCATGCAATCAGTCAAGGGAAAGGTTCTTAACCGTATTAATCTTGAAACATCAGCCCTTGTTCACAGGAGGACGTATTTTCTGTCCTGCGGGATCCTTTTTTTGTTGGCAGGTTTTGTTATTCCCGGATCTCTTATAGCATCATCGGTAGAAGAATTTTCTTTTATCGAAGATTATCGATCACCTTTTCCATTCCTGTTTACTACTCTACTACAATCAGCGGGTTTATTCCTTTTTTGGCCCGGCTGTATTTATATGATGTTTTCAAAGCGGATAAAAAAATGGCTGACGCTTGTTATGACACTATTGTGCGGAATAATATTGGTAAACGTTTTTTTATTTTCGGGAGATTATGGTCATCTTGATCAACAGTTAAAAATATCAAATGTATTTGGCTTGGATAACACAATGCTGCTCCTAAACTTAGGGATAACAGTTTTTGCAGCGGTAGTTTTAGTATTTCTTGTTCTTGGGCGTAAAAGTATTTTTTGCTATTCACTTCAGGTAATAATACTTGTATCAGTGTTTATATTTGGTGATTATCAGGTATTAAAAATCAAGAATGAATTCTCGGATATTCATGTTCAAAAAAATATCCTTATAAAGGAACAGCTTCCCTCTAATCCAAAGTATGAATTTTCAAAATATGGAAAAAATGTACTGGTAATAATGCTGGACAGGGCAAGTACTATATTTCTTCCATTTATTTTTGAAGAAAAACCGGATTTATTAGACTCTTTTAAGGGTTTTGTTTTTTATCCAAATACAGTTTCTTACTCCTATTATACGCTATTTGCAAACGCTTCTGTTTTTGGCGGATATGAATATACCCCACTGGAGATACAAAAACGCGACACAGTCCCGCTTGTAGATAAACAAAGAGAGGCACATTTGATGCTGCCGCGCATTTTTTCGGATAACGGTTTCACTGTGACAGTAGACAGTATGCCCTATGAAAACTATTCCGGTGAACAACATAAAGAACAAAATATTAAATTTGAGGACTTTCCAGAAATACGCAGAAATAATACCGCCCCCAATTTACCCTGGATGACAAATATTTTTAAAAACTATAATCCCGGCTCAATTTCAAGTAAAAAGGTACTGAAGAATAATCTTATCCGATTTTCTATGTTTAAGTTTGCTCCGCCCCTATTTAGAAAAGTATTATATGATGACGGTAATTATCTTGTTGTAAGCCAGAAACAGTATGGATTAAGTGATATTCCTGAACTTACTTTAAAAGTTTTTTTGCACTTAAAATTATTACCGGAATTGACTTCTGTAATAAATAATCAAGAAAATACTTATACCGTTGTGTATAATCTTTTGCCGCATTCTCCTGCATTTTTTAATATCCCAGACTATGATCCTTTTAATAAAAAACAGCGAATAAATCGCGGCAATGGACCATTAGCGAACGAAAGACATTATCATGTCAATATGGCATCATTTTTATTACTTGAAAAGTGGTTTGATTTATTAAAGGCAAATGGGGTTTATGATAACACAAGGATAATTATTGTGGGTGATCATGGCAGTTGGTCGGAAACTCCAGGTGGGACCAAGGCTCTACTAGAAAGTAAACTATTTGTACCACCTTTCAAAGGTTTAAAAATGGGTGCTTGGCAACCTTTGCTTTTGGTAAAAGATTTTTATTCAAAAAACGAATTTGATTATGATTATCGCTTTATGACAAATGCGGATGTCCCGCTGCTGGCACTGGAAGGTATTATAGAAAGTCCTATAAACCCATTTACACATAAGGAACTAAAAGAAAATAAAGAAAATGGTGTGATAATACAAAGGACTCCTGATGATGTTGGTTTTACACGATTACATAGAAAATATACTTTTGATTTTGATAAAGGATATGACTGGTATCATGTTCACGATAATATATTTGATCCCGCAAACTGGTCTGATGTGGAAGTAAAACCATGACGCTATATCCTCTTTACATAGACCCGGGTACAGGGAGCGCCATTTTCTCTATCGTAATAGGTGCCACGGCGGCAATTTACTTTGTAGCCCGTGCTTTATTTCTTAGAGTAAAAACCCTTGTTCTCGGCGGCAGGATGGTAAAAGTGTCTAAAAACTACCATCCCTATGTTGTTTATTGTGAGGGTAAGCAGTATATAAATGTTTTTCTGCCGGTTCTGGAAGAATTTGAAAGACGACAGATCGAATTGCTTTATCTTACCAGTGTCGAGGAAGATCCGGTATTTAATGCCGGATATGTATATATAAAACCCGAATATATTGGTGAGGGAAACAAAGCTTTTATGCGCTTAAACTTCCTTTCGGCAGGGATTATGCTGGCGACAACACCGGGGCTGGATGTGTATCAATGGAAGAAAACGAAAGATGTAAAACATTATAGCCATGTTTTACATATGATAGAAGACGCAACCCGTTATGAAATGTTCGGTATTGATTATTTTGATTCTGTATTGTTGACTGGGGAGCATCAGGTTAAAGATATTCGTTACCTTGAAAAAATCCGTGAACTGTCGGCAAAACAACTGCTTCCGGTAGGCTGTTCCTATCTGGATGTCTATGCGGATAAAATCAAAGAACTACCTCTTGAAGAAAGCCACCCGTTTACTGTACTTGTATCCCCCACATGGGGACCTTCAGGATTATTGACACTTTACGGTGAAAAATTATTGGATCCCTTGGTAAGGACAGGCTGGCGTATTATTGTTCGGCCTCATCCGCAGGCATGGAAGTCGGATAGCGGTGTTATTGAAAAACTTGAAGGACGGTATAAGGGGGTGGTCAATATTGAATGGGATAACAATGCTGAAAATATATATACCCTTTCAAAATCGGATGTAATGATTTCCGACTTTTCAGGAATCATGTTTGATTATATGTTTTTATTTTCCCGGCCCGTGTTTTATGCAGATGAAAAAGTTGATTTAAGAAAGTACGATGCTGGATATATAGAAGGCGAGATGTGGCAGTTTGAAATAATACGAGAGATTGCCACTGAGTTAAAAGAAGATATGTTCGATACTATCGGAGACCTGATCGCTAAAACAGCTAATAGTGAAGATATAAAACAATCTATGCAAAAGGTTAAAGAATCTGCATGGTATTACAGAGGCGAAGCCGGTAAGCATATTGTAAATTTTATGGAACAAACAGTAAATGCTGCAATTCTCAACTAAAGCCGAAACCTTAAAGCAACTGGAACAAAGCCTTACACGCGGAAAAGTTCTGCCACAGGTAAGTTTTACCATTGATAAGCTGTTATCTGAACCTTTGGCTGTCAAGCAAGAAGTCATTTCAAAGTTTGGAGCGCAAAGACTTATTGTCCGTTCATCAGCTTTGGCAGAAGATACAGGAACTGAATCTCAGGCGGGTAAATATGTTTCTGTCTTGGATGTTCTGCCGGAAAACATTCTGGACGCCGCAAAAGAAGTAGCGGAATCATTTTGTGACGGTAATAAGAAAAACCAAATCCTTGTCCAGCCCATGCTTACAGATATACAGTTAAGCGGCGTTGTCTTTACACTTGACCCGAATACCGGTGGTAATTATTTTGTCATTAATTATGATACAAGCGGCTCTTCCACCTTGGTAACATCGGGCGGCGGCGGGGGACATTTGTCAACCTGTTATGTTTTCCATGGAAAGACTTCAGAAGACGGGAGGATCAATAAAGTACTTGACGCCGCTGTGGAAATAATGAATTTATTTAATAAGAAAAATATTGATATTGAATTTGCGCTTACCCATAACGGCGAATTATTTATTCTACAGGCCCGCCCTTTAATAATGAGGGTCGAACAGGCGGACTTTCAGAGACAGTCGGCAGCGATGGAACGGACTTATCAGTTCATTAGCCGCAGTATTGGAATGCATCCATACTTAAAGGGGAAAAGAGCAATTTACGGGGTTATGCCCGACTGGAATCCGGCTGAAATGATAGGCCTCCGGCCTACCCGGTTGGCGTCTTCTTTATACCGTAAATTAATTACCGATGGTACATGGGCATATCAGCGTGATGAATATGGTTACAGGAATTTACGCAGTTTTCCCTTGATGCTTGATTTTTGCGGGCTGCCGTATATTGATGTCCGGGTGAGTTTTAATTCTTTTATACCGAAACAAATAGATGACACATTAAGCGATAAACTTGCCAATTATTATCTTGACAGCCTTGCCCAGAGTCCGGAAAAACATGACAAGGTTGAATTTGATATTGTCTTTTCCTGTAATACCTTTGATTTATCGAACCGTATTACCGTATTATCCAATCATGGATTCATTAAAGAAGAACAGGATTTACTCAAGGAATCACTTCGAAAATTAACAAATAATATCATTAATGTTAAAGACGGTTTATGGATCACAGATACAAAAAAAATAGAAATATTGGACGAACGCAGAGAAATAATAATAAACAGTGATCTTGATATTATTCCTAAGATATACTGGCTTCTTGCTGATTGTACCCGGTACGGAACGCTTCCTTTTGCCGGCCTTGCGCGGGGCGGTTTTGTGGCGGTACAGATGTTAAAGTCCCTGGTTTCAATCGGGATTTTAACGGAACAGGATTATCAAAATTATTTGGGCGGATTGCAGACCATCAGTTTTCAAATTTCCGAAGACTGGCAAAATCTTTCAAAAACGGCTTTTCTAAAAAAGTATGGCCATTTAAGGCCGGGTACTTATAATATCATGTCTCCCCGGTATGACTTTTCACCGGAAACCTATTTTGATGAAAAATCCCAGTATTCAGACTATATGGTGAAAGAGAAAAATCCATTTCTTCTATCCCTTAAACAGTATTCTGATATTCAAAAAGAGATGGAAATTCAAAATTTTGACGGCGATGTTCTTACATTGTTTAGCTTTTTTAAAGCTGCAATTGAGGGAAGGGAATATTCAAAATTTGTATTTACAAAGAGTTTATCCTACGTCTTGGAATTATTTGCTGAATTAGGAGAAACGCATGGAATTTGCCGTGAAGATATGTCTTATGTAGAGTGTTTTATAATTGACAAACTTTATTCATCTTCGATGGATGTAAAAGAAACTCTTGTAAAATCAATTGAAGAAGGTAAAAAATACCATGCCGAGACAATGACATTCACCATGCCCCCGGTAATTATGTCTCCGGACGATATTTATAGTTTTTATATGCCTTCCGGGGCGCCCAATTTTATTACATTAAAGGAAATAACCGGTGAGTTATATTCAGGCGCATTGGAAAGAGATGCTATTGCGAAGAAAATTCTCTTGATTCCGGCGGCGGATCCCGGATATGACTGGATATTCTCCTGCAACATACTCGGTTTTATTACTGCCTATGGAGGGGCTAATTCACACATGGCGATTCGTGCCAATGAACTCGGTCTTCCTGCGATCATCGGTATAGGACAAAAAGAGTTTGACCGTTTGTCGCATGTGAAGAAAATACATATCGATTGTGCCAATAAAAAATTCGAGGTATTGTAGCATGGGAAAAATTATTTTTACAAGTCAACGTGTTGATATCATAAAGGATTATAATGAGCGGCGGGATGCACTTGATCAGAAGTGTGCACGGTTTTTATGGGAAACGGGTTGTATTTCCTTTCCGGTCCCGAATCATGCGAATTCGGCGAATTTCCTGTTACATAACTATACGCCGGCGGGTATTTTGCTTACAGGCGGAAACAATCCGGTTCCTTATAACGGCGATGCTCCTGAACGGGATGAAGTTGATTCATTATTGATACAATATGCTGTTTCAAATAAAATACCATTGGCGGGTGTTTGCAGGGGGATGCAATCCCTTGTTTTGTATTTTGGTGGTACTTTAAAAAAGGTTAAGGGACATATTGCGGTTAAACATCAAATAAATGGCGAGATAACACGGGAAGTAAACAGCTATCATAGCCTTTCGGCGGATTCTATCCCACGGGAATTTACTGTTTTGGCACATTCCGGCGATGGTGAAATTGAAAGTATCCGGCATAATACGCTGCCAATTACCGGTATTATGTGGCACCCTGAAAGGGATGATCCGTTTTCAAAACTTGATATAGAGCTTTTTAAGAGCATATTTGCCTAAACAGGCAAAAGGATTTTTTTATGAAAGTAATTATTTTAGCGGCAGGACGGGGAAGCAGGATGGGAGAAAAAACGGCGAACCTTCCTAAGTGTATGATGGAACTTTGCGGCAGAACACTGATTGATCGGTGTGTTGATAATTTGCAAAAAGCCGGGATACAGTTACCGGAGATCGCCATTGTGACCGGATACAAAAAAGATGAAATTAAGATTGAGGGGGTTACTTATTTTCATAATGCCGAATGGGAAAATACAAATATGTTTATTTCCCTTACCATGGCCGCAGAATGGTTAAAAAAAGAACCATGTATTATTTGTTATTCCGACATTGTTTTTGATCCCGGTGTTATAACAAAATTAATTTACGCATCAGGTGATTTTGTCATTACCTATTATACCGGTTATTGGGAATTATGGTCTAAGCGTTTTGAAAATCCTCTGGACGATCTTGAGACATTCAAGATTGAAAATAACTACCTTGCGGAAATAGGTTTAAAACCCGGCTCAAAAGAAGAAGTACATGGCCAGTATATGGGTCTTCTTAGGTTTAGCCCATCGGGTTGGGCTATAATTGAAGAGGCAATTAAACTGCCCATGCCAAAACCCCTTGCGAAACTTGATATGACAACATTGTTACAGCATCTTATTAAACTTGGTAATACCATTGAGGTAATAAAAACAGACGAATTATGGCTGGAATGTGATAATCAGAATGACATTGAGGTTTATGAAAAGGATTATTGCGATTCCTTGTGTTAATTTATGCGGATCTGTGGATGTGCCCGTTTGAATCGGGCTTCTAAACTAAGGAGAAATTTTATGAAAACACTGTTGAAACGTCTTCGGGCAAAATGGCATAGCGATTTAACATCCAGACTGGATGAGTTAATTAGAAAATATGACAAGTTATTAGCCAGCAAGAATGATAATGATTCTAGTATATTTAATTCAATGGCTATTGACGATAAAATATGTATGTATCCTTTTAATTTTTTTGGAACTTCTGTCGGTGGAAATGTTTCTCCTTGCTGTACTTATTGGTGTAATTATTATTTGTTTGGGAATCTTTTTGAATCACACCATTTTGAAGATATTTGGAATTCAGAAAGTGCAAGAGAATTTAGAAAAAGTATTTTTGATGGTAGTTATAAATATTGTGATAAGATGAAATGCTTGCCCGTGTATATTCCTAAAGAAGAAATTATGCCATATTTGAAACTAGATGGTACTTACACAAAGTATCCTTCAATGGTAAAGTTTTCGCATGATTATAGTTGTAATGTACAGTGTATTACTTGTCGTGATAAATTAAACGTTTGTCCAAAAGAAGAAACGATAAAGCTTGATGCATTAATAGATTCCCATTTTATCCCAGTTTTACGTGATGCAAAATTGGTTAGTTTGGATGGGTCAGGAGAACTTTTTGCAAGCTCGCATTGCCGTAATTTAATTAAAAAAATAATAAAAACTTATCCTGATATTAAATTTCAACTCCATACCAATGGAATTTTATGTGATAAGAAAAATTGCGAAAAACTTGAATTAATCGACAGAATTGACTCTCTTTTAATTTCCATACATGCGGCAACACAAGAAATCTATAGTAAAATTGTAAAAAACGGAAACTTTGAAAAAGTCATGGAAAACATTCGATGGCTTTCTAAATTAAAAAAAGAAGGGAAAATAAACACTATAACACTTTCTTTTGTTGTCCATGTACTTAATTTTCATGAAATGAAAAAGTTTATGGAGATGGCTAATGATTTGGATGTAATAGCAAGCTTTTGGCATTATGAGCCTTGGGGGGGGGGGGAGGCTGATAAAAAATATGAGGAATATGCGGTATTTAAACCAGCACACCCTGAATATAAAAAAATGGCTGAATTGTTGAAAGATGACATATTTAAATCTGCTAATTGCTATTTAAATGGAATACTAAGAAATGTAAAGGTGGAGAAATGATGAAAAAACTATTAAAATATTTGCGCACAAAATGGCATAGCGATCTAACAGAAAAGATTAATATTTTATCGGAGCGTTTTGACCTTTTTTTAAAGAAAGCTGAAGAACCCGGCAACAATGATCTGAATTCAGAAAAAAGGGCATTCGGTCTGACACAATGGGGGGGGTACGATTCCCTAAATAAGATATATACCTGTCTATGTGATGATATTTCAAAAGAACTGTTCGCAGGGAGGTTGCAATATTCGCTGACTGGTAAAGTTGAATATTTTTATCAAATGCTTATAAAGATGGAAAATTTGAAAGCTAATGATATATTATCCTTGTTTCAATCTAATATGTACGGCAATCAAAAAGATTCTATTTTTCTATATGGAAATAAAGATTTTTATATAGCACATGATATTATTAAAGCAGCTAATCATCTTGGTATACAAATATCAGGCATCTGCGGGGAGAATATAGATACGGATAATGATATGCCGGTTATAGAGGAAAGCCAATTAATTGAAAAATATTTAAACGCTAAAATTATTATTTATGCGCATGATTGCTGGACGAGAAAAGATTATGCCTATTTAGTAAACAAAGGATTCAAATCTGAAAATTTATTTATCTTGGTAGATGTACCCGGAATTGCGCCACAGTATTTTGATAAAAATATTGTGGTTCCTCGAGAACACGAAATCTTTATAGATGGTGGTGCATATGATATGCAAACAAGTATTGAATTTGTAAAATGGTGCAATTGTCAGTACGATGCTATATATGCTTTTGAACCCGAGTTTTCATGTTATCAGAAAAGTAAAAATGTTATCAGCAAAAGCGAGCCTTTAAAAAAGAGGGTAAGTATCTTCAATGCAGGTTTATGGAGTGAGAAAACTCAATTACATTCAGTAGGTAATGACACTCAAGGCTCTCGAATAACAGGGGATGGGGATACAATCATAAATGTTGAAAGTATTGATGGGATACTTAATGGTACTCAGGCAACGTTTATAAAAATGGATGTGGAAGGAGCAGAATTGGAGGCTCTAAAAGGCGCTCAGAACACGATTCGGAAATGGAGGCCAAAACTGGCAATTAGTCTTTATCATAAACCAGAGGACATTATAGAATTGCCGCTTTATATTTTAAGTTTAGTGCCTGATTATAAATTATACATACGGCATTATAGTAATTATGTGTTTGAGACTGTTTTATATTGTATATAAAGAACATAGTTCCGCTAATTGCAAACTGACCCCATGGTCAAATTTTAACTGATATTTCTTTAAAGTAGAGATAGATACCAACATTTTCTGGAAGTTATCTTGAGAAAAAACTTGTATCTTGAGTGAGGTGGATTTAATTTGAATAACGGTACCCGATGAAATGGTAGTGTAAAACGCGATGATTTTTGGTAATATTAATTGATATAACAGAGTATAAATTTTATGGCAAGAAAACGATTTTTTAACACGACAGGTCCTTGTAATCCACAGGATCACTTTATGTTGCCGCCTGCGGAACGTCTTATCGGCGCACAGTTGGACCGGTATATACGCGACAAACTGTACTGGGTGCTCCATGCGCCGCGGCAAACAGGCAAGACAACTTTTTTACAAAGCTGGGCGCGGGAGATAAATGCGGGAAGCGAAGCGGTTGCGTGCTATGTCAGTGTGGAATCGTGTCAGGGTGTTACCGAGCCTGAAATCGCAATGCCGATGATTTGTGACTCCATACTAAAAGCTGCGGAAATAACGAAGCTGCCGACGCCTTGCGTTGGTAAAAATCCTGGTTCAACACTTGGTTTAACACTGACAGATTTGGCAAAAAAACTAGCGCCCACGCCTCTTATTGTTCTTTTTGACGAAGTTGATGTGCTTGAAGGGCAGACGCTCATTAGGTTTTTGCGGCAACTGCGGGAAGGTTTTGCGACTCGCGAGGTAGGCGTATTTCCCGTATCCATAGCACTTGTGGGAATGCGCGATTTAAAAGATTATATTACCGCCTCTAAAGACGGCAAACCGGTAAATCCGGGATCCCCCTTTAACATTAAAGAAGATTCTACAGTGATTGGTAATTTTAGGAAGCAGGATATACAAAAGTTGTTTGCACAGCGAACTGCGGAAACCGGTCAACAAATTACCGAAAAAGCACTTGATTATGTTTGGGAACAATCGGGTGGGCAGCCTTGGATTGTCAATTCTTTGTTTAAAAGAGCAACAATGAGGATTTTGACCGAAGACGATTACAGCACGGTAACAATTGAACATATAAAGAAAGCACGGGAGCAGATGATTCGCGCACGGGAAACTCATTTAGACGCACTTGCTGTTCGCATGGATGACGTACGAATATGCAAAATTATAGAAAGTTTAATGTCTGGTGATGCCGATCCGCTTCTTACAAAAAGTGATGCGTTTAGATATTGTTTGGATTTGGGTCTTGTTTCATTAGAAGACGGAACACCGAACATTTCAAACCCAATTTATCGTGAAGTTCTTGCACGCCAATGCACAGAAAGCGCACAATACGCTATTGCTAAACCTGAATGGAAATGGGAAAAATCTGATGGAACACTTGATATGGACGCACTGCTGCGTGAGTTCCAGCAATTCTGGCGGGTAAATTCCGAAATATGGGAACAAAAAATGAATTACACCGAGGCATTTCCGCACCTTTTACTGCAGGCGTTTTTGCAACGAGTTCTAAACGGCGGCGGCTCTATTGACAGGGAATATGCGGCGGGGCGGGGTCGAATGGATTTGGCGGTTGAGTATAACGGAAAAAAATATATCATTGAAATAAAGTTGATTTACGATTATTCGCAGGCGGAAAAAGTGCGGGAAGAAGGATTGCGTCAAACGGCAAAATACCGTGATACAATTGATGCATCCGCGCCTTCATATCTGGTAATATTTGATCGCCGGTCGGAAGGTAAAAAACTGCCATGGGACGAACGCCTTACATGGACTGTGGAAGACGGCATTACGGTGGCGGGATGCTAAAAATATCAGAATTGTATACCAAACATTATAACAACTATATTTATGAAACTGTTTTGTATTGAGGAGGATAAATTACCATTCTGTCAAGCGAAATCACCCTGTCAATTATAGTTCCGCTGTATAACAAGCAGGCTTTTGTTGAGGCTTGTTTGGACAGTATTATTGCATTCACAGGGTTTCCTCTTGAAGTAATTGTAGTAGATGACAGCTCTACCGATGATAGTGCTGCAAAAGTGGAAGTAATGCAAACAAACGATGGGAGGATACGACTGCTACGCCATGAGAAAAACATGGGAACGTATGCTGCGAGGGAAACCGGAATACGCGCTGCCTGCGGTGAATATATCTTTTGTGTTGACCCTGACGACACCATAAATAGCGAATGTTTTGAATTAGCGAAACCCTATATCGAAAATATAGATATTATTTCATTTAACGCACAATTTATCTTTAAGGATAGCGTCTGTTTATTCGGTAATGATTTTGATGAATCGCTTGCTGGAAAAGAAATCGTGGAGTCTTATGTAACGTGCAGGTTGCAAAACTGGGGAGTTTATCCAAAACTAATACGAACCGAAATAGCCGTACAAGCGCTTGATGAGCTGAATGTTTCGTGCAGATTGACCGTAAGTGAAGACTTTTTATTATTTTTTGTTATTTGTTTTTTATCCGGGACTTATCAGCGGATTAATTTTACGGCTTACAATTATTCCTATTTTGAGGACGATGACAGCGCGACACGGCAGCGGTTTACCTTAAAAAGCTTATTGTACATGCTGGAACAAAATGAATATGTTGTCGATAAACTTACGGATTTCTTTACAGCGCATGGGTATACGCCGCAATTTATGTTTCCCGTAAAAAGAACGCTTGCCGAGTTTATTTTATCAAAAATACATAATATGCCGGAATTAACTGAAAGCGATGAAAAAAAAGTAGTTGGTAAATTGGCCGCTGTGTGCGGCATACAGGCTGTTTATGGTTGCACGGATGAAAGAGAAAAAAAATACGTTGGAGAGTATGCGCGGAATTATTACCGGATAAACAGCGGTAAAAATACCGCACCCGCAATATCAGTCATAATCCCTGTATACAATACCGAGAAATATCTCCGCCGCTGCATGGACAGTGTTGTCAATCAGACATTCCGCAATATTGAAATCATCTGCGTAAATGATGGGACACGGGATAAATCGGTTGCGATACTTGAAGAATACGCCGTAAAAGACGAGCGGGTTACCATACTCCATAAAAAAAACGGCGGCTTGTCTTCCGCGCGTAATGAAGGAATGAAACATGCACACGCTGAATATATCAATTTTGTGGACAGCGATGACTGGATAGAGGGTGATACGCTTTTGTTTGCCTATAACGCGATTCAAGAAACCGGCGCCGATTTATCTGTTTATTACGCGAAGATCGATATAGAAGATGATGCTTATTCTGATAATCCTGATTATATTAACGGTGTTACCGATTACTTTTCCATAAAACATACCGGACTGAGAAACGTTGACGACAATCTTCTGCTTAACATGCCGGTAACTGCGTGGAATAAACTTTTTAAGCGGGAAATTATTGAAAAATATTCAATCGTATTTCCAAACGGCCGACTTTTTGAAGACAATGTATTTTTCTTTGAGTATGCGTCTGTCTGCAAGAACATATTTTTTATTGATAAACAGTTTTATCATTATATACAAAGAAATAATTCCATAATGACCAAGAATGTGAATAAAGATTTTAGAAAAATGACCGACCGTTTGTCAAATGTGCACGATATATATCTTTTCATGGATAAACACTCCATTAAGGATGCATGGCAACCGCTTATAAATGAAAAATTCATTGCCTGTTTATGGGAGGATTATTTTCACGCAAATCCGGTCAACAGAATCAGGGTTTTGAAGAAAGCGCGGAAAATAGCACAAGAGATAGCTGCATCTACCATTGAAGATTTTAATACCATACGTGAAAATCTCCTGCATAAAAAATACACACGTATTCCGTTTCTTGATATTTGGCGGAGTTATTGTTTTGGCATATTGACTGTGATAATTTGTAAGACGCAAGACAATAAAGTATTAGGACTTACAGATTTTTTTGGATTACCATGTAAATTTGACCTAACATTCTTAAAGCCGCTTGCCGGATTCCTGCGAAAATGGAAACGCCGTTTTAAGAAATACAATCCTATCGCGCTGTTGCGGCAATTCAACCGCATGAACGACAGGATTATTGAGCTTGAGGGACAGCTAAACGCGGTGCACCAGATAGCCAGCAGCAACCGCGAGGGATTAAACCGCGTTACGGAAGAACTTTCCGATACGCGCGGGAAGCTGGAAGAGACCAATAAGTGGGTCGAAGGCAACCAGGGATGGCTTGAACGTGTACAGGCCCAGGCGGATGAACAGCATAAATGGCTGGACGGTGCGCACGACAGAATCACTCAGGTACATGGCTGGCTGGAAGATACGCGCGGGAAGCTGGAAGAGACCAATAAGTGGGTCGAAGGCAACCAGGGATGGCTTGAACGTGTACAGGCCCAGGCGGATGAACAGCATAAATGGCTGGACGGTGCGCACGACAGAATCACTC
>BOBI01000020.1 GCA_026002305.1 Spirochaetia bacterium | reverse complement strand
TTTTTCTGTAGCTCACTTGACCGAAGCGGGGCGAATAAGCAACTGTGTGCCCAAAAAGGTGACTGTAGCAAGCGTGAGCGAAAGGGAAAATATTTTTGCGCTTAACTGCCGATAAAATCTGCACACCCTCTTTGTCTTACAAACCGCACGCCGTTTTTGTGTTAAAGGCAGAAAAAATGTATTTGGAGCGGGGTGGGTGGAGAAAATTTTCTATGCGTTTATCCTGATTTGACGAGCTATAGAATTTGACATCTTTTACCGATAATTTAATGAGGTTCCCTATGCTTGAACAAAAATCCTTCGGCTTGTTTCTGGCGGCGTATATCTTATGCGCCTCTGTTGCCATGGCCGGAGATGTTGCCTCTTTTGCAGATTTGGGTTTTTCCGCCAACGGCAATTACTATATGTTCGGGCAGTACGGTGTGGACGAGGATTCACTTAAACCCTGGGCGGATTTAAACATTATCGATGTTGCTTCCAACGATTTTGTTCAGAAAGGCCGTATTTCCTACAAACACAATGAAAAAATTGCCGTTGGACAGGATGGTTCGGGGGCTTTACTCAAGGTTATTGCCGATAATAACGGTTTAATCGCCAAATATAACACCAATTTCATGGAAAATGGCATCCCTTTATTCATTTCCCTGCAAAACGGACACAACCCCCAAGGGGATTCCATTGATTTTCGTGATTTTGAATATGAAAACCACTATTGGGCAGACCTTGTCCCCGCATTTTTCGGCAGCGGCAAGAATATCCGCTCGTCCTTCTTTATAAAATTACGCAAAGAAGGAAAAAACGGCGCCAAAAATTACCGTGTGGGCAGCCCCGACGTCAAACGTTCAGGCGTTACGTCCTACACGATCAAACGTGTAATCGTTAACCCGCAGCGCACCTCCATGATACTCGTTATCGAAATGACCGTCCTTAACGGCAGCGGCCCCGATGTCCGCTACATGATCGAAGCACTACCGCTCTAGGTTTTTGTTCAGGTTATTGTGCCGCCGCCTACGACGTATTCGCCGTCGTAGAGGACGGCGGCTTGGCCCGGCGTTATGGCGCGTTGCGGGCCGTCAAAGTCAATTCTTAGCTTGCAAGGCGCGATCTGTTCGACGACGGCAGGTTGTTCTTTCTGTAAATAACGGGTTTTAACCTTTACGCGCATCGGGCGCTCGATTTTCGGGACTGAAATTAGATTGATGTCGTCAGCTGTTAGCGATTTTGAAAAAAGTAAATCGCCGGAGGCAAGCGTTACGGTGTTGTCTACAACAGATTTGCCGGAAACGTATAAAGGCTGTGCGGAGGAAACGCCTAATCCCCTGCGCTGCCCTATCGTATAACGCACCAACCCTTTGTGCCGCCCCAGTACATTGCCGCAGGGATCAATGATATTACCCGGCGGATAATGTTTCTTTGTATACCGTTCCAAAAAAGCGCCATAGTCGCCGTCCGGTACAAAACAAATATCCTGGCTATCTTGTTTTGCCGCGTTAATAAAACCCTGTTCCTTCGCAATCTTCCTGACATTTTCTTTTGTCATATTTCCCAAAGGGAATATAGTGTGTGCCAGTTGTTCCTGTGTCATTGCGTATAACACATAACTCTGATCTTTTTTTTCATCAACAGATTTTTTTAACAAGAAACGTCCGTTTGTATTTTCAATATTCGCATAATGACCTGTTACAAGATAATCATATTCAAGCTGGTGCGAATATATAAGAAGCCGGTTAAATTTTAAGTAACGGTTACAATCAATACACGGGTTTGGGGTTCCGCCGTTTTCATAAACCTGTATAAATTTGTTAATCACCTTTTCTTTGAATTGTTCCGAAAGATTTAAAACATAATGTGGAATTTTTAACCGGTATGCGGCATCCCGCGCGTCATTTACGTCATTTAACGCGCAGCAGGATTTTTCTTTATGCTGTACCAGGTGGTCGCCGTTACCAGCGTCGAATAACTTCATTGTGGCGCCAATGCAGTCAAAACCACCGGCAATCATTAAATAAGCGGCAACGGTGCTGTCAACGCCGCCGCTCATTGCAATAAGCGCTTTCTTGTTCAAATTGAAGTATAACCCGCAGCTTATGCTATCATTTAAATCCTATCATCTGAATTCGTTAATTAGCCGTTTTACATATTTTATTGTATCATTACTCATACCATAAGGCCTGCTGCGTGATGCAACACTAACATCTAATTGCTTTTTATCCTGATCGTTATAAAATACAGCATCGTCCCCCCTTGCCTCACTTGTCCAAACAACATAAATAATTTGACCCGATTCATTACCAACTATTTCTAATACTGTCCCTAATTGTTCTTTTGGAGCATCATGGTATTTATAAAATAGAACGGTAAAATCTTTTTGATCCGTGCTTTCTTTTTCTCCCGCATAAACAATTACTTTACTTACGTCAGCGGCAATTTCTTTAAAGACCTTGTTATGTGCTTTAATCCAATCCGCAACTTGCGCGGATGTTCCTGTAAATGAATCTTCAATCTGACTCGTTTCAGCAAATACCGAAACCGTCATTAAGATTACCATAAAAAATACAACAATTGCTCTTTTCATGTTTAACTCCTTATCAAAAATTTAAAGTCATATTATGCTTTTGTCAATTATAACAGGGTCTGCCCGCCGTACCTATTACCAAAATCTTCTGTTTTAATTATCATTAAAAGCATGAGTGATATTATTCCTTCGTCAAAAGAATTAAGTGAGAATGGAACAAACGCGGTTTTTGGAATTGCAGGCGGCGTGTTGCTGCTGGGGCTCGGATTTTTGATAAGGCCTTTAGCGTTTGTGGCAGGTATTATCGGGGCGGCCTTTGCCTTGTTTGGGGTAATTGCGCTTTTCTCAAAAAGCAAGTCCGATAAGAATGGCGGCCTTATAAGCATAGCGCTTGGTGTTTTATTGATGCTTGCTTCACGAAAGTCCGGTCTTATAAGCGGAATTGCCGGCACGGTACTGCCCATAGGCGCGTTTGCATCATTTGGCTATGGCATTTGGAACGGAATTAAATTTCTACTCGGGTTAAAGAAGCGTTCGTAGACGTCTTGTTTCAACCTGCCCTTGTTAGCCTCCCATGCGCTTTTGTGTCTGCTGTTGTGATAAGGGCGAGGAAAAAAGCGCTTGGGGCAATTTGAGTGAACTACTTTTTTGAAACTTACGGCTGCCAGATGAACATTGCCGAATCGGCGGCAATGGAGCAAACGTTAAAAAGCCTTGGTTGGCAGCCGGCAAAGGCTGCGGACGAAGCAAGCCTTGTTATTATCAATTCCTGCTCTGTACGGATAACTGCGGAGCGGCGGGTGTTCGGGCGGCTTGCCCACTACAAAAGCCTTAAAAAAAAACTGCCTCTTAATGTACTGCTTGCCGGTTGTATGGCAAGCCGGCTTGGCGGCGATGCTTTGGAAAAAGGCGCCGATTATGTGCTTGGCGCCAATCAAAAACAATTTTTGCCGGAAATTATTCGTGAAATCGAACAAAAAGAGCCTGTAACCCACATCTTTACAGAAAAATCTCAGTATACATTCGCAAATAATCACCATAAAGAAGGAACCTTTAGCTCATTCGTGCCTATTATGCACGGTTGCAACAATTTTTGCGCGTATTGTATTGTTCCTTATGTCCGGGGACGGGAAATTTCACGCTCGCCTGCCGATATTGCCACGGAAATTGAAGCGCTTGCCGCCGGTAAGACCTGCGAAATTATACTTTTAGGTCAAAATGTAAACTCGTATTGTTGGGAAAACGGCGCTAAACCCATGCGGTTCCCCGATCTTTTGCAATTTATCGCCGGAAAAATCGAAGGCACACCGATCAAATGGGTGCGTTTTTTGTCTAGTCACCCGAAAGATTTTTCAAGCGAAACCATAGAAGTGATTGCGCAAAATCCTTGTTTTTGCCGCCACATTCATTTATGCGTGCAGCATGGCAGCAACCGCGTGCTGCAGGCGATGAACCGGCGCTACACACGGGAGCATTATCTGGGTTTGGTGGAGCGTATACGGGGAAAAATGCCGGAGGTAAGCCTTTCTACCGATATTTTGGTTGGCTTTCCGGGGGAAACGGAGGCCGAATTTGAGGAAATCCTTACCCTGATGGAAAAGGTGCGCTTTTTGTATGCCTACACTTATCATTATAACCCTCGCGAGGGCACCGCCGCCTTTGATTTACCGGACAGGATAGACAAAGAAACAAAAATTCGCCGCCTGACACGGGTTATGGAGCTTCAACAAACGCATACAACCGAAATCCTAACGCGCAGGATTGGCTCCACGGAAACGGTTTTGGTAGAGGGTGTTTCGCGCCGTAACCCGCGTGAGCTTATCTGCCGCACAGGGCGCGACGAAACGGTTGCCGCCCCAGGCGAAGCATCGCTAGTAGGCGCTTTTGCCCGCGCGGCCATCGCCTCGGTTAAAGGCAACACCTTTAAAGGCAATCTTGTATGAACTTTAAATTATTGGGAAAATAGCGGTAGTTCATTTTTCCGGCGTAAAAATCATGTCAATCCTGACAGATCGACAAAATTTTCACTTTTTTCTTGAATAATACCTTCATTTTTAGTAAGATAAAAGCATGATTGATGTCGTCGCTATTCATCGGAAGGAATACGAAATGGACGCGGGTGATAACGAAAAAATTGTTATCGCGCAGGCGCCGGGTCGTATTATTTTTTTAGGGGATCATGGGCAGGTAAAAGATGGCTTGTATGTTTCCTCCGGTATAGACAGCTCCGTTCAGGTTGCCGTTAGCTTTAGAAAAGATAGTTCTATAAGGTTTTTCGCGGCGGATTCCAACGAGCGCAAGAGGACCACCCTTGTAAATTTACGGTATAAACGTGAAGATCGCTGGGCAAATTATGTAAAAACAGCGATAAATATTTTTTTGGAGCTTGGTTGCGAGCTTCGCGGCTTAAATTTTACCATTTTCGGGGATATTCCGCAAAATATTTCGCTTGCCTCGTCTTCGGCTGTCGAGGTTGCCTCCGCCATGGCATTGCGCCGGTTTTTTATGCCCGGCATGGCCGATAACGACTTAATTTCGCGTCTTACCGCCTCCCACGCCGGTTTTTATGACAAAGAAAACAAGATTGTCGATTACCTTACCATGATGAATGCCAAGAAAGACCATTTTTTGCTTATAAACGAGGCAACACAGGAAGTTAAACGGGTAAAAAATCCCTTCCCCAAGCATAAGATTTTGCTTATGGATTCCAAAGTTCCCGTGATAGAGGTTCAGCAGGAATTAAAGCAGCGCCGCGCGACGGTTTTAAAGGGTATCGAGATTCTTGAAAAAACACGGGATGCCGTTAGTTTAAAAGACATTTCGCTTACCGATCTGGACGAGCTTATGGGGCAGGTAAACGAAGAGGTGCGCCGCAGGTGCCTGTTTGTTGTCGAGGAAATAGGCCGGATACGCGAGGTTGCCAAGGCCATTGTCGAAGGCGACAAGGACAGCTTTGCAAAAAACCTGTTCCACTCGCACGAGGGGCTGCGCGATCTATACGAGGTGTCCTGCCCCGAGACCGATTGGCTTGTAAAACGAGCCTCCGAGACACCCGGCGTTATCGGCGCCCGCATGACAGGTCTTGGCTTTGGCGGCTGCATCTATGTAATGATAAAGTCCGACGCGGTGGACGAATATCAGCACCGTCTGGAAGATTACGAGCGTATTTTCGGCTTCCGCACCATTACCCACGAATTGCACATAGCGGGCGGCACCCGCATGATCTTAAAGTAAAATTTGAGAATTTCGCTAAAAATACGAAATAGACGGCGGCATGACAACATTACCGGGAACACCACTACTACGGCTTCTACCCCCTGTAACACGGGCGCGGAATTTTCGTTTGTATCTGGCGGACGGAACAAGGCTTGTTGACCTCTGGCAGTGCGGCGGGGCGGCAATTTTAGGGCACAAAAACTCAAATGTACTGCGTGATTTAAAAAATGCCGGTGAACGGGGGCTTTTTGCTCCGTTTCCTCATTTTGAAGAAAAACGGCTCTTAAAGGCGCTTGCGGCGCTTTTCCCTAACAAATGTTTTCGCATTTTTTCTGATAAAAAATCCTGCGAAAACGCCATTGAAACAGCTAACACCCGCCTCAATTCCGCAGGCGGGAATGTCCTTAAAATACCGGCGGAGCCTTGGCTGCCTTTTTCCGGGTTTGATGAAAATCAGGTGGTTTTTCGGGCTGTTTTGCCGTTTCCGCTTGCTCCTGTGGTTCTTGTTCTGGATAAATCGGTGGATAACGCGCTAACCTGTTCCGATTTACCGCCGCCCGTCTTGACGGCGGCTACATCAAGGGCAATTTACAACCTTTTGTCAAATCCCCAGCGAGGAATCATGCATTTTGAAAGTATAAAACGCGCTTTTAATGATGAAAACTTGAAAAAACCATGGAAGCTGCAGGGCATTTATATAAAACCGGCGTTTATTGCCGATGCGGAACGATGGGCGGCAATTTTCAAAACCTTTCTAGCCGCCGGATACTTACTGCCGCCGGATACCGCATCACCGCTCATTTTACCCGCCGAGCTATCCGGCGGCGAAGAAAAAACCCTCGTTTCGCTGTTAAACCATACCCTATCCTGAAAAGAAAAATTTACCGCAAAGGCGCAGGGTACAAAAAAAAGCCCCCCGGGAAAAGGAGGTGTTGAAACCCGGGGGGCCAAGTCCGAAATACGTCATGACCAAAAGGAGAGAAATTACAAACGTATCCCAAACCCGATAACATAAATTTACATATAATTAAAAAAAAAGTCAACAAAAACACTGAAAAAAATTACAGTATTTTACTCAAAAATTGTTTCGTGCGTTCTTCTTTCGGATGGTTAAAAATTTCATCGGGCCCGCCGGTTTCTACAATAATGCCGTTGTCCATAACAATAATTTTATCCGCTATATCGCGGGCAAAATTCATCTCATGCGTAACAATTATCATGGTCATGCCGTGTTCGGCGAGAGCCTGTATAACATGGAGTACTTCGCCAATCATTTCAGGGTCAAGGGCGCTTGTCGGTTCGTCAAAAAGGATCAGCGCCGGATTCATGGCAAGGGTGCGGGCAATGGCTACACGCTGTTGTTGCCCGCCCGAAAGCTGCTGAGGGTAGGAATTTGCCTTGTCGGAAAGCCCTACACGCGCCAAAAGTTCCAAGGCCTTTTCCTCGGCGCTCTTTTTGGTCATAACCTTTTGATCAACCGGAGACAGCATGATGTTCTTTTTAACCGAAAGATGTGGAAACAGGTTAAATTGCTGAAAAACCATGCCGATATTCCGCCGTTCTTTGTTGATATTGACACCGGGCGCCGTTAATTCAACCCCGTTTACAAAGATTTTTCCGCTTGTCGGTGTTTCCAGCATATTTAGGCAGCGTAAAAAAGTCGATTTGCCGGAACCGGAAGGCCCGATAATCACTATTACTTCACCCTCATCGGCTTTCATGCTAACCCCGTTCAGCGCCTCAAAGGTATCGAATGTTTTGTAAAGGTTTTCAACGCGAACTTTTTCTGCCATAGTTTAACTTCTTTTCTATTTGATTTGAGATATGGGAAAGAACAAGAATTATCACCAGATAAACAAGGCCAACCAGTGTCCATGTGGTAAAAGACTGCATTGTCCGCCCTATATAGATTTTTGCCTCGTAACAAATGTCTGCAAGACTTATCACCGAAATAATCGACGTATCTTTTAAACTGATAATAAACTGATTAACAAGCGAGGGTATCGAAATCCGCAAAGCCTGCGGCAGAACAACGCGGTACATCGCCCTTCCATAAGACATTCCCAAACTGCGCGCCGCTTCCATTTGCCCGCTGTCAATCGCTAAAATGCCCCCTCGGAAAATCTCGGCAAGGTAGGCGCCGGCATTTAAACTCAACGTGATAACACCGGCGGTAAAGGCCGTAAGCCTGAAATCAATGCCAAAAGACTGGATAAGCTGCGGCACACCAAAGTAGATGAAAAAAGTCTGTACCAAAAGCGGCGTTCCGCGAATAACGGCAATGTAGGCTTGTGCAACCCCGCGCATCAGAACAAACCGCGATATTCGCATTATACAGGTTAAAAGACCCAGAACAACCGCGAAAATCAGGGCAAGCAGGGTGGTTTCAAGTGTAACAACCATCCCCCGCACCAACAGGGGATGGACCTCTTTAAGGACGACTAAAAAATTCACTAGATCGGTGTTTTAGTTTGTGGCAATGTATTTATCAATAATTTTTTGATATGTGCCGTTTGCCCTAATGTTGGCAAGCCCCTTATCAAAAGCTGTTAAAAGTTCCGTGTTTTTGTTTTTAAGAACGGCAAAGCCATAGGAAGAACCTTTTTCCATGCCGGTAACCATTTTAAGACCATTACGCTGAGAGATACCGTAGCCCATTACAGGATAATCCTCAAAGCAGGCAACGGAGTTACCGGTTTTAACTTCTTCGTACATAAATGGCGATTCATCAAAGTAAACAAGTTTAAAACCATACTTATCCATAATTGATTCGGCAAAGGTCGC
This sequence comes from Spirochaetia bacterium, assembly GCA_026002305.1. Classification (GTDB taxonomy): domain Bacteria; phylum Spirochaetota; class Spirochaetia; order Treponematales; family Breznakiellaceae; genus BNVA01. The sequence goes on along the minus strand of BOBI01000020.1, from coordinate 14,739 downwards.
ACCTTCGGTTCCGGTTTTAACAGCCACATTTAGATCTTTAAGGTCATCGTAACTATTAATGGTGGTGTTATCTGCCTTAACCGCCATAACAACACCGGAATCGTAATAAGGCTCGGAAAAACCGTATTTCTTTTTGCGTACATCGGTAATACTCATACCGGCAATAACGCCGTCCACCTGACCGGATTCAAGCGCCGCAACCGCGGCGTTAAAACCCATAGGATTAAGCTCGTAAGCAATTTTTTGATCCTCTGCAATCGCCGCAAGCAAATCTATATCAATACCGACATATTGCTGATTGGCATCCTGAAATTCAAACGGCGCAAAAGTAGTATCGGTTGCGATTTTAAACGCCGCCGATTTCTTTCTCCCGCTGCACCCCGAAAGGGCCACAACACAGATCAACACAACCAAAAGAGCCAAACTACTTTTTTTCATTTTTCCTCCATACTGTTTTGTAGAATATTTAATGGTTAATTATCCCAAAACCACCGCTTTGTGTAAAGCACACCCTGCAGGACAGGGCACACGGGAAGTAATAAACGCCTCATTGTTACAAACTTCGCATTATGCTAAAGTGTAACAAGCCATGGAGAAAAGACCCGTTCGCTTTTTTAATACAACCGGCCCTTGCAATCCGTGGGATCACTATATGCTGCCGCCGGAAGAACGGCTTATCGGCTCACAGTTGCACCGCTACCTGCGGGACAATCTCTACTGGGTGCTCCATGCGCCCAGGCAGACCGGGAAAACGACTTTTTTGCAAAATTGGGCGCGGAATATCAATGCCGAAGGCTCTATGGTTGCTTGCTATGTGAGTGTGGAAGAATGCAGGGCAATAAGTGATAGTGATAAGGCAATGAAATCAATCTACTATTCAATTTGCGGCTTTGCCGAGCGGCAGGATATTACTATACCGGTTCTCGAAGACAAAGATTCAGAGGGTATTGTTGGCCGCACGCTAACGAAGTGGGCAAAAATGGTTGGGCCAAAGCCGCTTGTTATATTTTTTGATGAAACGGATGTGCTTTCAGGCGAACCGCTTTTAAGTTTTTTAGCTCAGTTACGAGCCGGTTATGCCAACCGTGGAGCCGGAAAGTTCCCAATTTCGGTTTCCCTTGTAGGTGTACGCGACATTAAAGACTATCTTTTTACGGTAAGGGGCGGCGTTCCAAACCCCGGCTCATTTTTCAATATAAAGGCAGACTCTGTTTTGCTAGGCAACTTTAGCAAAAATGATATTGAACGTCTTTTTGCCCAACGTGCAGATGAGACAGGACAAAAAATAACGGCGGATGCTATTGATTTTGTCTATGACCAGTCGCGGGGGCAGCCCTGGATTGTCAATTCCCTTCTTCAACGGGCAACGATGCGTGTGTTAGACGAGGGCTGCTACGACACAGTTACCTTGCAAATTGTCCTGCAAGCTCGTAAACAGATGGTGCTGGCCAGGGAAACCCACCTTGACTCATTGGCTGCCCGCTTGGAAGATACTCGTGTGCGGCAAATAGTGGAAAAACTGATGACCGGCGAAAGCGACCCTGCACTTTCCGAAGGTGATGCTTTTCGCTACTGTCTTGATTTGGGGCTTGTTTCGATGGAGCGGGGAACGCCGCAAATCGCAAACCCTATTTACCGTGAAACGCTGGCCAGGGTTGCTACTTTCGGAGCGCAGTCGGCTATCGCAGAACCGGAATGGCGCTGGCAAAACGATGACGGCACGCTCGATATGGACGCGCTCTTAAAAGAGTTCCAGAAATTCTGGCGCGCTAATTCTGAAATATGGGAACAAAAAATGAATTACACAGAAGCATTTCCGCACCTTTTGTTGCAGGCGTTTTTACAACGTGTTCTAAATGGAGGCGGGCACATCGATCGCGAATATGCGGCCGGTAGAGCCCGTATGGATTTGGCGGTTGAATACAAAGAAAAGATATACATCATCGAAATAAAATTGATATACGATTACATCTCCCCTCAAACCGTACGGGAAGACGGGCTAACACAAATTCGCCGTTACCGTGATACAATTAACAGTACCGCCCCTGCGTATCTTGTTGTATTTGATCGCAGAAGCCCCAAAAAGAAAGCTCCCTGGGACGAGCGTATAAAATGGGACATCGAAGGCGGCATTACTATTTTGGGATGTTAAAACAGGAGAAAAATGTGCCGGGTAAAAACAACAACATACACATATTAGACTGCACTTTACGTGATGGCGGTTATGTCAACGACTGGCGGTTTGGCGCAGACGGCGTTAAAAATATTGCCGGTCTTTTAAGCTATTCACAGGTTGATATTATAGAGCTTGGGTTTTTGCGGAATGAGAAGTTTCAAAATGACAGGGCGGTTTTTAACTCCGCAAAAGGCATTGTACCTGATAAGCTGCGTAACAATAAAAACGCGCAATCTGCGGTTATGGTAGAGGCTACGGTGAATCCTTTTCCGCTTGAGCTTTTGGAAGATCATGATTCTGATTCAGTGGATATTATTCGCGCGATGGTTTGGAAGCGTCTTTTGAAAGAGGGGTTTGATTACTGCAAAGCGCTTGTAGACAAAGGCTACAAAGTATGTATACAGCCGGTGCGTTTTGACCAATATTCTGATGATGAATTTATCGAGACAATAAAATTATTTAACACTATACACCCTGTGGCATTTTATGTTGTTGATAGTTTTGGCGACAATTATACAAAAGCAATTCTGCATTATCTAAAATTGGCGGATACTTATTTGAATCCTGGTATTGCGCTGGGTTTTCACGGGCATAATAATTTGCTGCAGGTTTATGGCGCTGCCGAAGCTTTTATAGAATGTGGTTTTAAACGCGATATTATTATCGACAGCAGTGTATATGGAATGGGGCGGGGAGCCGGAAATCTTAATACAGAACTGATCGTAAAATATCTGAACGAAAACCATAATAAAAAATATAAAATAGAACCGCTGATTGAAATATATGAGAAATACTTAAAGCCGGTGTATGACGCATCCCTATGGGGCTGGGGTTACTCAGTTCCATTCTATTTGACCGCGTTACACCGTGCGAATTCGCTTTATGGCGGTTATTACAGCGACGAATTGGGGCTTGATACATTAGAAATAAATGAAATCCTGCAAACCGTATCCGAGCCTGATAAAATTCAAATAATTAAAGAAAACGCGGATCGGTATGTAGCTGAATATAAAGCGAAAAAGAGAAGATAAATTGGAACAAATTTCTAAAGATTTACGAAAGATGAGCCTGGAGTTGTCGCATAATTGTAATGATGGTAATTTGCAGAGTGTTTTTTCCTGCCTTGATATTATATGGACTCTCTATGATAGAATAATGAACTGGTCCCCGCAAATGGCAGAGGACGATGACAGGGACTTTTTTCTTATTAGTAAGGGGCAGGCGACACTTGCGCTGTTTCCCGTGCTTGTCCAAAAGGGTTTATTCAAATGGGAAGAATTATCAGGAATTGGCGGATTTGATAATAGATTTTGTATTCAAACTGATATTACCAAATTTAATGGCGGTGTCGAAAACGCCGCCGGATCATTGGGGCACGGATTGCCTATGGCAGCCGGAATTGCCGCCGCAAATAAAATTAAGGCTTCACCTTCACGGGTTTTTGTCTTAACAGGCGACGGGGAATTCATGGAAGGCACTATGTGGGAATCGCTTATTTTTGCGGCGGGGAAAAAACTTGACAACCTTTGTGTAATCATTGATGACAATAATTCTGCGGGAGATATGATTGATATGGGCGGTATGCGTACAAAACTTGAAGCCTTTGGCCTTGAAGTTTATGATGTAAATGGACATGATTTGAGCGAATTAGAAAAAACACTTTCTATCATACCGCAGCAGGGTAAGCCTATGGCGGTAATTGCACGGACTGTCCGCGGATACGGAAGCCCTACCATGATGGCACATGATGTGTGGTTTCACAAAGCGCCGAACGATGAAGAATTGCAAACGCTTTTACAAGAGGTGGAATTGTTTTGAGACGGGTATTTTTAAGTCGTGTTGACGACATGATAAAGAATGAATTGGACACTACTTTTTTTACTGTTGATATTGGTATGTGGGCAATACGCGATATTCTAAAGTCTTATCCTCTGCGCGCAATGAATGTCGGCGTATACGAAGACGGTATGTTTGGTTTTGCCGCCGGTATGGCGCTGCGGGGGCTTGTACCGACCATTTTTGGTATTCAACCGTATCTTATCGAGCGCGCGCTGGAACAGATTAAAATGGATTTTGCCTATCAAAAATTAGGGGTGAATGTTGTAGGAACCGGCGCAGCTGTTGACTATTCACGATACGGATATTCTCATTACTGTGCCGAAGATGTTGGGCTGCTAAAATATATTCCGGGCGTAGAGTTTATCGCGCCGGGAACGGCGAATGAATTTATAAAACTTTTTAATCAAACATACAGGAATGGACACCCTACTTTTTTTAGGATAAGTGATCATCCGAATACAAAATATGACTTTGATGTTGAATTCGGCAAAGCCGTGGTTGTACGAAAAGGTACAAAAGCTGTCATCATAGCCGTGTCGGTAATGCTTGATGAAGTGATGCGCCTTCATGCCGATGATGATGTTACTATTTTGTATTATACAACGCTTGAACCATTTGACAAGATCACCCTGGCGGAAAATTGCACTACAGGTGAAATTATTATATATGAGCCGCACTATTCAGGCAGTCTTGATTACGACATTATTAGCGCGTTGGAGGGGCAGGCGGTGAAAATAAAACATATAGGATTTCCTCGGGTTATCTTTAGAAACTACGGTACCTATAAAGACAAAATGGAATATTACGGATTACAAAAGACGGGAAAATAATAAATGGCAAATTCTATATTAAGTTTTGGGCTCCCCGTATATAATAATGCAGCAATGCTTGATGACGCATTGTCTTATTTTTACGATGAATTAGAATTAGATGATTTTCATCTTTATGTTTCTGATAATGGCTCCACCGATTCCACTGCACAGGTTTTACAAAAACATGCCGCAAAACACACAAACTTGCATTGTTTTATACAGGAAAAAAACAGAGGCACCGAATGGAACGCGTTTTTCCTGCAGGAAAAATGTGAGACAAAATACTTTATGCTTTTGGCGGATTATGTGCGGTTATACAAAAAACAGATATTTAACATAGTGGAAATGCTGCAAAACAATGATTATGATTTTATAGTATTTAATGACAGCACACGGTTAAATTATGGTGCGTCAAAAACATATACCGATATAAACAAGGTTTTAACAGATCTGGGATGGTATATGACTCATATGTCCGCGATAATTTATTCAAAAGAAATATTTAAGACAATCGTTCCCCAATATATTTATCAACAGGGATCGGAGTTTTATGGGCTTATAAGAATTTTTTCCTACATCGCGGGGAAAGATACCTGCAATGTATATTGGTATGCAGAAGACTGCGTATATTTTTCTCCGAAAAAAAAGGACAGCGCGTGGTATGGCCGTGTTATGTATGTTTGGGTGGAACAGTATGTTGAGACAATACTGTCATTACCGGCTTTATATAATCTGGAATCAAAACTACGCTGTTTAAAATCATTTTATGAAGGCTCTGTGATTTTTCAATTTATCACATTTGTATATCACATAAAAAGAAAAGAAATTTCAGCTAAAAACATTTATCAATACCGGCGTCATCTGCCGTTCATTTTGAAATTCGATTGGCGTATCTTGCTTTTTATATCTATACTGCCGCATCCGCTTGTTAATGTGGTTTTTCTTATTACAAGGCTCTTGCGGAAATTAAAATATATCACGGCCCGACGTACGCCGCGAGCCTTGTAAATGGCTTTAAAATCTTAAAAAATATGTTAATATAAATTTAAGAACGAGGAGGATTTTATGCGTTTAATAACACGTAGTGATTTTGACGGATTAGCTTGCGGCGCTTTGCTAGAAGCATTAGGACTTGTTAATGAGTGGCAGTTTGTTCACCCCAAGGATATACAGGACGGTCTTGTGGACGCAACAAAAAATGACATTGTGGCTAACGTTCCATATATAAAAGGCTGCGGACTTTGGTTTGATCATCATTCAAGTGAGCATGAAAGGCTGGGCTCCGAAATAAAATTTGAAGGCGTTTCTAAAAAAGCCCCAAGCTGTGCCCATGTCATTTATGACTACTATGGGGGAGATGCAAAGTTGGGAAAATTCGCGGAAATGATTAAATACGTGGATAAAATGGATTCCGCCGATTTAACGCCTGAAGAAATTCTCCACCCAACAGGCTGGATATTGCTCGGTTTTATTTCAGACCCGCGCACCGGTCTTGGCCGTTTTAGGAATTTTACGATCAGCAACTATGATCTTATGAAAAAACTCGCTTCGGCAACGCTCGATAAACCAATTGATCAAATACTTGCCCTTCCCGATGTCCAAGAGCGCATTGATGTCTATGAGCAGCAAAGCGGCCTTTTTATCAAAATGGTCAAGGAAAGGGCAAAAATTGAAGGCAATGCTATAATTGTGGATTTCCGCAAGGTGGCTGAAATTCATGCCGGTAACCGCTTCCTTCTTTACACATTGTTTCCCGATCAAAATATTTCCATTTGGGTTGTGGACGGCAAACACAATGTAAACAGCGTGATAACCGTGGGTTACAGCGTTATCAACAAAACCGCATCGGTCGATGTGGGCAGCCTGATGCTAAAATATGGCGGCGGCGGTCACAAACAGGTCGGCACTTGTCAGGTTGCCTGTGCGGAAACAAACAAGATAATCAACGAAATCATTCAAGTAGTCAAATAGTTTTCCGGTGAATGAAAGCAGCCCGTTCATTCACCGCTTGATTTTTCTTTTTCACAATAACTACAATCACTATAGTTTTACTAGGGTATAGGAGAACAATAGTAATAATGAATTTTTTAGTAACCGCCGGCGGCACAACCGAAAAGATCGATTCTGTCCGAAACATTACTAATACGGCAACCGGACGGCTTGGCAGCCTTACCGCGGACGCCTTGGCGGTACGGCCTGGGTGCGAGCAAATTTTTTATATATGTGCCGCAAATTCGTGCATTCCGAAAACAGCCAAAGCAGCAATAGTGCCTATAACCGATACGGCATCGTTGGAAACGGCTGTTAGAAAAGTGTTAACTGAAAATAAAATATCTGCTATTGTTCATAGTATGGCGGTAAGCGATTATCGGGTAAAACAAATTACAAGGCCTAACGGCGAAAAAATATTGGACACAAACGGAAAAATAAATTCAACCGAAAAAAATATTCTTTTGCTGCTGGAAGCCACCCCAAAAATTATTTCATTATTCCCAAAACTTTCACCGGAATCAATTATTGTAGGATTCAAACTGTTAAGCGGTGTCGATAAAATAACATTGATAAAAACAGCGTACGATTTTCTAAAAAATAACCAATGTAATTATATAATTGCCAACGATACCCAAGATATAAACGCGGATAAACACATCGCCTATCTAATTGACAAACAAAAAAATATTACACCGTATAACGACAAACAGGGTATCGCAAATGGAATCGCCGGTGTGTTGTTTTCAGAATTGAACCACTGTCAGAGGCTGGATGGGCGTGTATAAAAAATGAAAAATATTATTTTAGGGGTTACGGGCAGTATTGCCGCTTACAAGGCCGCCGAAATTGCGCATGGTCTTGTTAAATTAGATTACAATGTTGATGTTATTATGACACAGAACGCCACAAAGTTTATCACGCCGTTGACACTTCAAACATTATCAAAACATAAAGTTTATACCGGTATGTTTGAAAAAACAGATGTGGAAGATATCCGTCATATATCGCTTGCAAAAAAAGCCGGTGTCGTTGTTATCGCACCGGCTACCGCAAACATCATAGGTAAATTGGCATCCGGCATTGCCGATGATATGCTTACAACTGTAATAATGGCGGTTCTTAATAAACCGGTGCTTATCTGTCCTGCCATGAATACGGCTATGTGGGAAAACCCAATCGTTCAGGAAAATATACAAAAGCTGATTGAAAAAAAATATTTATTTGTAGAACCAAAGGATTCTGTTTTGGCCTGCGGCGAAACAGGAAAAGGCGCCTTGGCCGGTGTCGAACAAATTATCGAAAAAATAAAATTATTAACCGCAGGCGCCTCAAAAAAATGAAAGGCTCCTCCATACCCCGTCCCTTTATCGAAGGTTTTTACATCGGGCAAGCGCAGGATTTACAGGCAGCCACAGGCTGTACCGTAGTTATAAACAAAACAGGCGCTGTCTGCGGCGTTGATGTACGCGGCGGCTCCCCGGGCACCCGCGATACCGACGCGCTAAACCCAAAGGCAAACCGCAAGGTTGTTCACGCGGTGCTGCTCGCGGGCGGTTCTTCATTCGGTTTGGACGCGGCCGGCGGCGTTATGCGCTTTTTGGAGCAGCATAATATTGGGCGGGACGCCGGTGTAACGTGCGTGCCGAATGTAAGCGCCGCGATATTGTTCGATCTAAAATGCGGCGCGTGTAATGTCCGGCCCGATGCCGCAATGGGTTACGCCGCCTGCGAAAATGCTTTTACAAACGGCGCTTTTAAAAGCGGCTGCTATGGAGCCGGAACCGGCGCAACAATCGGAAAAACACGCGGCGCCGGTTTCGCCATGAAAGGCGGCATAGGCTTTGCTTCTTTTAGTGCTGGCGATTTGGAAGTTGCCGCGGTCAGCGCGGTAAATTGTGTGGGCGATATTTTAGAAAACGGAAAAATTATTGCGGGTGCGTTAGACGATGACGGAACTTTTGCGAATAGTGAAAAAATTATTTTGTCGGATTATAAAACCGAACAAGATTTTTTTAGCGGTAAAACGTCAGAAAGCAACACAGTACTGGTTTGTATAATGACAAACGCCGTTATGGGTAAAGCCGCCGCTTCAATGCTTGCCTCTATCGGGCATAACGGAATCGCGCGCTGTGTCCGTCCGGCACATTCAATCTATGACGGCGATACGGTTTTTGCGATGTCGTCTTGCCGTGTTCATGCCCGCTTTGATGCCGCCGCGATTCTAGCCTCCCACGCTGTAGAAATGTCAATAATTGATGCGGTTAAAAATGCCCGCAGCCTTTGCGGTTATCCCGCCATGAACAAAGGGTTATAACAATGCCATATATTTCATTTTTTATCGAGGATAAGACTAACAAGACTTCGCTTAACGCAAGGTCCGCAGGCGAGCCGTTTTTTGCAGTGGACGGTATCACTTTGTTGGAGGCTTCCCGTGCCGCCGGTACCATGATTGAATCGCCGTGTAACGGAAACGGCACCTGCGGTAAATGTAAAGTTATAATTTTACACAACGATGATCCATCATATACAGAAAAAGTGCCTGCCTGCCGTACAAAAATAACCGGTGAGTCAGGCGATATGTGTGTGTTTATCCCAGATTACAAAGCCGAAAACGATACGCTAAACATTACTTCTGAGGGAATAAGTTTTAACTATACGCTGCATCCTTTTATAACAAAAGAAACGCCCTGTTACGGCCTTGTTGTTGATATAGGAACAACAACACTTGCCCTTTCTATTATTGACGCAAAGACAGGTAAGGCGGCTGCATCCATTTCATCACTTAACCCTCAAGCAGCTTATGCGCAGGATGTACTGTCCCGTATTCAGTTTGCCTCAACAGCGGAAGGCTTAAAAACATTACACGGTTGTCTTGTCCGGCAAATAAACGAGATGATCGGAAAAATGGCGTCTAATGCCGGGGTAAAAAAAGAAAACATATACGAAGTTGTATACAGCGGAAATACGACAATGCTTTACCTTGCCTGCGGCATCGATCCTGCACCCCTTGGTAAATATCCTTATACATCAAATATAAAAGCCGGTCATATAAAAAACACGGGGCTTGATATTGCGCCGGACGCCCTTGTATATTTACCGCCTGTAATATCCGCTTATGTGGGAGCCGACATTACATCGGGGATTCTTGCCACAGGGCTTGCCGGACGCCGTGGCACCGTAATTTTTATTGATATAGGCACAAACGGCGAAATGGTAATTGCGCATAACGGGCAGCTTGCAGCGTCTTCTACCGCGGCGGGACCCTGTTTCGAGGGTATGAATATAAGCTGCGGCATGAGGGCGGCGCGCGGCGCCATTGAAACCTTTACACGCAGCGATGACGGCACCATTTCGTATAACGTTATCGGCGGTGCAGAAGGCGCCGAAGAAGGCGGCAGCCCTCCAACAGGCATCTGCGGTTCCGGCCTTTTAGATATTACAGGCGAATTGGTTAGAACCGGAGTCATTGAAAAGAGCGGGCGCTTTGCCGATGCAAAAAAAACTTTTTATATCACGGACAATGTTTTTCTTTCACAAAAGGATGTGCGGCAGGTACAGCTTGCAAAAGCGGCAATTCGCTGCGGAATAGAGATGCTGCTTGAAAAACTTTATCTAACGCCGCAGGATGTCGATGCCGTTATCATTGCAGGTTCATTCGGCTATCATTTGAACGAAAAAAGCCTTATCAACATAGGGTTATTGCCGGAAATTTTTGCCGGTAAAATTGAATTTGCCGGTAACACTTCGTTGTCAGGCGGTACGGCATTTCTTCTTAATACGGAGCTTCGCTCCGGCATGGAAAACATTGTTAAACAAGTTCAAAAGGTAGAGCTTGCCGATGATCCTGAATTTGAAAATAAATTTGTCGCGTGTATGAGTTTTTAAATTATATATCGCGGGCTAATTTATCGGTACGCCACCAGAGTAGTTTAACATTAAAGCTATCCGCTAATAACGCTGAAAGAATGCCTTCTTCCGATACATCAAATGTACAGAATTGTAATTCTTCCGGGTTAACCGAAATTATTCCGCGGCGCTGTTCATTATTACCGTTGGTTGAAAGTATTAAAATTGAAAAACCTTCTTCAATAGGGCTGTACAAAAATACAAGAGCGTTATTCATAACGCCAAATAACGAGTATAAAAGTTTATCTGTAACTTTTTTATTGTTAAGTGTTGTAGTGCTCTCAAAGAAAGGAATGGGTGTTTTTCGAATATAAGCGCCGTTCTCCGCATCAACAGTCCACATATACGAGGACGCGGGCTCTCTGCCGGCGATAGTTCCTGTTGATTCATCGTGTATTTCAAGGTAGTAATCTATTTTTAAATAAAGTTTTCGTTCATCAGGAGATACTGATATTTGATCCAACGACGACCATAATCCATAAACATTATCCGGCATTGGAAGCGCGTCGTCTAAAATTTGTATCAAATATAAAAGTGTACCGCCTGCGTCAAACCAATAAACCTTGCGGCCTTTAGGCAGACGGCATACAACGGCAATTTCATCATTTGCGGAGGAGTAAATTCCTTCAATACGCGAAAACGGCGTTCCGCCAGGGCCTTCCTGCCCTAAATATTCTATGAACCGTCCGTCGGCATCAAAGTGCAAAACCAAAGAATTTAACAATGCCTTTTGTTCTTTATCAAAACTATGGCGCTCGGCGGGTAGTATATCTTCAACATAAATATGTTTGGCGTGGTTAACCGCTATAGCCCCCGGCGAATTAAGCGGCCAACTGTATGCCCAGCGTGTTACCGCGGCGTTATCTGTTTTTGTACGCAATGTACGCAGCGGCGGATTCGTTTCATCATTGTAAATCATAAAAAGAAGATCGCCATAAGAATTGTAACAGGCAACTTTTTCTCCGTTGCCGTTGGAAATATAAAAAAGTCCGGAACGCATTTTTATAGCCGTTTTTGTTTGACTTCTTTTTCCTTCTAAATTATAAAGATCTATTTCGCTTTCAAGTCTGCCTATATCAAATGTTTTTAGGTCTACACGTTCAACAGATACGGATTTGTCTTCCGAACATGAAAATAAAAATATTGAATATACAATGGAGGAAACGCTAACTAATAAATTCTTTTTCAATTAAGATGTCCTTTTAAATAACCGGTAATCAATAAGCGGGAAAATATTATGCCGCGATTCAAGCTCTGTTAAAAAACGTGTGCTTAAATAGCTGCTGCCAAGCGATTCGTAAATTGTTGTAAAGTTTCGCAGGATATTTACCGTTGTTTGTTTTGCGTAATTACGCCACAAGTCTGCCGCACTGTGTTCATTATTGTTATTCATTAACAGAAGCCAGTCGCTGCTCATAGCCAATAAAACTTCGCGCAAAGCCTGATTCAACGCACGCTCTCTTAAACCGGTTTCGTTACTAAACCTGTTGGACAATTCACACATACGTTCCAGAGCATGGTTAATATGCCGTGCCGTCCAGTCATTAGAAGCGTCCAGTAAAATTTCGGCATAACCGTTGCTGCTTGAAGACGAGAATTCCGTTTGTACTTTTTGAATAGAATCATGGTTTATTGTTTTAAGATACTGCGAAGGCGTCGTTAATTCAATTTCCGGATTTTCACCGGCCAGTTTGAATAAGTTTTCCAAAAAATGTGTTCCCTCATGCCAAAACCTGCCGAACAAATCGGCCTTCCACGAACAAACACTTATAAACGGATGTCTGTCATTTTTGAGAGCATTAGCAGACGCTTCGTTTAATGTTAAGACGCGGCGTTCAAAAAAGACACGGGCTTGAAACTTCGCTTTTTCCCTTGCTTCTTCAATGCGGTATAATTTTTTTTCTTTGCCACTTTCGCCTAACGCATGATATTTATAACCGCTTGGGGTGCGCAAACCGTGCGGACTTAAAAAAAGTTTAACGTCATTTGCGGGAAGTTCATCAACCACATCATCAAAATAATCCCTGAATTCAGGGCAAACCGTAAGCCCCGCCGTCCGGTCTGTTATATCGCGGTTTGCGTAATAATCATTAACAAATAGGGCGGCGTCGCTTTTCGCGCGTACAGGAAAAAAGCATCCGAATTTCGCGGGCGGCTTTGATAACAACACAGCGTGGGTATCAACAATTGTCCAATTAATATTTGCTCTGTCCAGGTATTCGTCCAACCCTTCAAACCATCCGTCTTCACATAGCAGGAAACCTTTAGGTGGTGTGCCGAAATTTTTGATATATGATTTTATACCGGTTTCAATCTGTGATTTAACCGCAAAAGGACGATCCTTGTAAAACGGCAGAAAACAATTTGTTGCCGTAGCGGCTAAAATCTCGATAAAGTCTTTTTTCTGAAACGATGCAAACACTTTTATTATATTTTTGTCGTAACGTTCCAAAAATAATTCTTTATTATAAACCGCTTTTATATAATAATACTTTGCAAGTTTATAAAGATACCTGTTTTCCCTTGTACGTTTCATTTCACTTTTGCCAAACGAAATTTGGCGCTCAACATATTCGGTATACCGTTTAAGTAAAAATTCATCTTTCAATAAATGACACAGTGTAGGCGAAATAGAAATACTGAATTTACATTTAATATTTCCGGCTTCCAAGCGTTCCAGCATTTCCAACAGTGGTAAAAGTGTTTCCGAGATGGTTGTAAAAAAAGGAAGTTCTTCATACGAATATACTAATTCGGGATGACGTATAAACGGCAGATGCGCATTCAGTATAATAGCAACAGCATTTTTTTTTTGCATAAGAACGGTTCTTTTTCCTTCAATACCCTACATTCTATATTAATGCTGCCACAGCCGCGATGTCCGCTCGCCGTTTCGCAGCACCTGAAGATCGTCTAATCCTGACAATCTGATAAAAGGATTAATTCGCAGCATTGTATTGCCCTCACCGGAGGGACCTAAAACACCAGGCAGCGTAAATGACTGTGTATGCGCGAGAACCGTTATTTCGTCATTGATTTCCGCGCAAAGCTCAACACGAAACGAACAGCCGTCAACCATATTACAGATCCGGCGGCACGGATTATCGGGAGGGAAATTCAAATACCACGATGTATCATCCGGGGCAACAGAAACCGTATACTGAACACTTTTAGAATTGTCCGCTATGCATTTAAAAAGAGAAACCTTTAACAGATACCCCTGAAAACCGGCCGTTTTTTCAAGTTGGGTTTTATCGGCGCCGCGCACTTCCCAATACACAAAAACCCATAAGGGATCGCGGACAATCGCTTCAATATAAGTTAAATTATACTGTTTAGGCAGCTCCACCGGAGCGGGTATATCGGTTTCGGCAAGAGCGGAAGCCGCAAGGAATTGTTCGCTAAAACCATTCTCTTCCTGATATATATTAAGACACGGCGCACACTCTAATAATTCTTCTATAATAAATAAACGGTCCAAACCGGCAGGAATATCTACACCTAAACGCTTTGCAAGTTCAACAAGCTCATTTTTACTCAACCGTTCAAGGTAGGGAAGATGTAAGTCATAGTCATCCATAAAACCCCTTCATAGTAAATGATGTTAAAAGTTGAAAGCGTTGTCAAGGGCATACTCAGCAGGGCCGGTAGAATAAACGCATAGAAAATTTTCTTACATGAAATATGACAAAAATTTCAAAAAAACAAGAATTTTCACGCAGAGCCGCGGAGCCGCAGGGAAAAATCAAGAATTTATGAAAAACATTCCGTAAAAACAATGATTCTTGATGCTTCATAAAAACTTACATACAAAAACTCATGCATACTTTGCGCCTTTGCGTGATCCCCTCCTGTTTTCAAAGTCTATGCGTTTATCCTGACTTTCCGCTACTTGCACTTGCCGCTAAATGCCTCTATGGTTACGTATGCAGGATGATCCGGACATTAAACCCGTAAACGAAACAGCAAACGAAAACCCCATAGCATGGCACCCGGCCTTTATCGAGGCTATAC
>BOBI01000019.1 GCA_026002305.1 Spirochaetia bacterium | reverse complement strand
TGTAGCTTTTTTTGAAGCCATGCGATTTTGCCTGCGTTATGCTTACCATGATTCATGGCAAGCCTTCCTGATTTTTCTCTACACGGACGGCGGTTTGGTTGAGCCGGGGTAAATTTAGAATTGCTGCCGTACTTGCAGGGCCAAAGTAAAAATGTCGAAGAGTCTGTTGGAAATTATGACAGCATGATGGAACATGGGAACCAGCGGGGTAACACGCGAATTGATAGGGTGGAATCAATGTGTTACAACTTACAAAAAAAGCAGATGAAATATTGCGTACCATATTTACCCACGAAAATTTGTTGCACCCGGTACGGACAGTGAGGTTGTAGCATACCTGAAAAAATAGTACACTTTACCATGCGTTTAAAAATAATAATTACAGCTATGGCGGCGTTTCTTATCGGTGCTTTTTGTTTTGCAAAGTTTTCCAGCTATCCTATGGTTTGGCTTACACGGTTCTTGTTTGAATTAAAACCGTATACAATGCCTGAAAATTACGATGAGCTAAAAAGTAATATCGAAATCATTCGGAATATTAACTATCAATCTAAATATAAAAACGGTGTGTTGGATATAATAAAACCCGCCGTTATTACCGGAAGAGAAAAACTTATTTTTTATACGCATGGCGGGGGTTTTATAGAAGGTGACAAAACAAATGTTGAACATTATTTTGTCATGCTGGCAAACGAAGGTTTTGTTACTGTAAATATTAACTATGCGTTGGCGCCGGAACACGCGAGTTATCCGCAGCCTGTCCACCAACTGCAAGAGGCATACACCTTTATAAAAGAACATTCCGCGCAGTATTCACTGAACATTAACGATGTATACTTTAGCGGCGATTCCGCCGGCGGCCAGCTTTCGGCACAATTTGTAGCAATGCAGACAAATCCCGGTTACCTTTCACTTATGAATTCTTCCGGTAACGGACAGTTTGATTCGGTTGTAGCACAGGGCACAATTCGCGGCATTTTACTTTTTTGCGCTCTGTATGATTTTGAGCAAATGGTAAATCCGCCGCCTGACACAATAAAACTCCCGCTTGCCAAACTCGGTCTGGCGTATTTTAAAAACATAGATCCTGAAAATAAAAATATAGCCCTCGCGTGCATAACAGATAAGGTAACGGAAAACTTTCCCCGTGCTTTTGTAACGGACGGAAATTCAAATAGCTTTGAATTTCAGGCAAAAGAATTTGTGAAAAAACTGCAATCGCTTAATGTCCCTGTGGCGTCTGTTTTTTATAACAAAGACGAAGTCCAGCTTGGGCATGTATATCAATTTTTCATGGACAACCCTTATGCGCTTAAAACATACCAAAAAGTTTTAGAATTTTTGAAAGAATAGCGCCGCCTGCCAACCATGAAACAAAAAAGCGCCGCAAACGGATTCACGACGCTTTTTTTAAAGGTTGTTGGTTTTCTCTAATTTTTTATGAAATGAGCCGCCCGGAGATCGAATCCAGGACCCACGCCTTAAAAGGGCGTTGCTCTACCGACTGAGCTAGCGGCCCAACTGTAATAAGTCTATCTGTTACGGCGGTTTATAGTCAAGGGGGCAGATTAGATATAAAATAGGATTATGCGGATAGCAATAGCAAGTACCGATGGTATTATTATTGACGAACACTTTGGCAAGTCGCATTGGTTTTACATTGTTGACATGGCGGCGGATTCCGGTGGTGAAGGCGGTTTTACAAATATCGAAAAGCGTTACGTAACACCGGCCTGCGAGGGCGGCACACATAGCGAATCGGGCATGGGTGGTGTAATAAAAGCTTTAGCCGACTGCGAGGTAATTTTAGCCGCTAAAGCAGGGCCGGGGGCAATTCAGGCGGCGGAGGCTGCCGGGAAAAAAATCTTTCAAAACGCAGCCCCCATTGACGATTCCTTGAAAAAACTTGCCGCTTATTATGGCCGCTCAAAAAAATGAGTGGTTGAATGAACGAAAAACAATTTGAGCACATATCGAACAGGCATCCGTGTTTTTCGCAGGGGCCGCATCTGCACAAAGGGCGTATTCACCTGCCTGTAAGCCCCGCCTGCAATATACAGTGCCGTTTTTGTAGCCGCGTATACGACACCGACTCGCAGCGGCCGGGTGTTACGCGCAGCATTATTTCGCCGGGTGAGGCAGCCGGTTTGGTGGGGCGCGCGCTGGAACTGGAACCAAATATCACGGTTGTGGGGATTGCGGGCCCGGGCGATACGCTTGCCACACCGCACGCAATAGAAACATTCAGGCTAACGCACAAGTTATACCCGCAGTTAATAAACTGCCTTTCGACCAACGGCCTGCTCCTTGAAAAAAAGATTGATGATCTGGTTTCCGCCGGTGTGCAAACGCTTACCGTTACAATTAACGCCGTTGACCCGCAAATACAAAAACAAATATGTTCGCACATTATTTACAACGGCGAACGGTTTGAAGGAGATACAGCCGCCTCCATTTTAACCGAAGCCCAAAAACGCGGCGTCCGCCTTGCCGTAGACGCCGGTATGATTGTAAAAATTAATACTGTTTTAATACCAAGCATTAACGGCGGCCACATTGGCGCAATAGCCGAAACCGTCAAATCTTTAGGAGCGAAAATGCTTAACATAATCCCGCTAATTCCAAATGCCGAATTTTCAACGTTCCCCGCACCCGCTTGCACAGAGCTATCATCCGCCCGCAGTATAGCCGAAAAACACCTTACCGTTTTCAAGCATTGCCAGCACTGCCGGGCAGACGCCTGCGGAATACCCGGCAAAAGTGAATTAAGGGAACTGCTTTACGGCGGACGTGAACAAGATGCGGAACAGACCTTCTCCCATGGATAGGTACTTTTAATCAATAAAACGTCTGGTACAAATATAGCGTGACAAAAAGTACTCATTCTGCCATTTTCCATCGCCTCTTTTTCCCAATTCACCGATTACCACACCGGCTGTGTTGGGGTCCCCCTTGATGGTTGCACTCTGAATCGGTATTGATACGGCGTGGATAAGGTGGGAACCGCGTAATTCGCCGTTAGCGCTTTTTTTGTGGAGTATGGCAATGTGATCCACATTAGAGCCGCCCGGTTGAGAGGCAAAAACCAGAACATCTCCGGGTTTTGCCTCTTTAAAATCAATCTCCCTGCCAAGATTAAGATAAGCTTTTGTAGAAGGGGAAAGCGGCATATTTGCTGTTTTTGTAAATATGTGATTAACAAAACCGGAGCAATCAAACGTAGATGGAACATTAGGCGGGCTGCTGTATGGTTTACCGATATGCTTTTCCGCTTCATCAATTATAGACTGCCTAAGTACCGTAGTGTTCTCCGGCACACCACCTTTCGCCGCCGTAGTTGTTTTTGCAGGCGAGCTTGCGCAAGACATAAATACCGACAACACAAGTGAGCATGATACCCACACCATCTTTGACAATTTCATAAAAACCTCCTGATAAATGAAATTATTTGAATATATAATATTTTTAAGACTTATTTCCAGACTCTAAAACTAACGGGTAAAAATAACCGCCTTCCTAAGTTCCAGTAACATACGGCTTGTATGAATTCTATTCCTCAAAATTTTAAAAGTTGAAGGTATTAAAATGTCGCCATGGTCATCATAAGTTTTTTTATTTAATGCCCGGATTATTCTAGGGATCTGCGTGAACACGGAATCATCAATGGTAATTTTTACAGATTCGGGCATGAATGTCGGATCAAGCCATGAATAAACTATTAAAGGCACATTTTGATTTATTATTTTATTTATCAGCGATGACGCCGGCCCGCATACAACTCCGGCGGAAGGTGTTTGGGTAAAGGAATCATGTTGTTTTGGGGTAATTATGTTGACATTCCCCCTAACTCTTTGAACAGCCCCTGTAAAAATATCAACTACCCCATCTGGAAATTTTACCGGTGTAATTAAAAAAATATTTTTTTCACTTAAATCCGCTTGAACGGATTTATCGTCCGATATGGTTGTAAGCTGCGCGGCGCAGATACCCGCACGCAAAAAATCAGTTTTATAATCGGACGAAACAAAAAACACACCCCTAATGTTATCCGGCCTTTTATTAAAGCCACCTGACAGAACGGTTGGACTATTTAACTCGGCTGTGGATTCTGAGTATTTTACGGCGGCATTAGAGTAACGAAACGGGAAAATTACGCAATGAGGTTTTTTTGACACATCTTGTACGGCCATAACAATAGCATCGGTTGAAGCGTCCCCGTCAATATTGATAATTTTTATACGGCGAAAAATTTCCAGGCTTTGCTCAATAATTTTATAATGCTGTCGTTTTACGCCATACAGCAGACTAAAATATTCATCCGAAACTAAAACAACAGGGTGGCGTAGAAAAAAAATTATTGCGAAAACCGCCGTAACAAAGAGAATAATATACGGAGGTATTCTTTCGCCGCAAATTCTTTCAATCCTTGTCATACACCCTTACCGCTTTTGCACGGACTCCTTCAGTGCGAAAAAATTTTAGCGCCCTTGCGTTTGCCGCGCCTTCCAGTATTTCATTATTATAGCAAAAAAGTATTTCTATTTCTTGCCCCTGTTGTTTTGCAGCTAAATATTTTTCGATTGAGGTTGCCGCCGTGTTAATAAACGGCAGCGCAAAAATCAGGATATGTTTTTCTTCCGGCATAGCCGGAAGCGGCAGGCCGGCATCCTGTGGAATACACGCCGGCAGCGACAAAATACGCGGAATGTCTGTGCCGCAGTTTGCATAGGCGCCGCCCCGCACACCGCTGCCGTTCCAGCCGAAAACGACTTCCACCCCATTTGCGCTGCAATCGGCGGCAAACGACAGGGCGGCGCTGCATATAGCGTCAAGGACGGCGCGGCTCTGATCTTTATCATAACCCTGTTGTTTTTTGCAGGAAGCGGCTTCCGTATCAATTAACACGACAAGACGCGAATGGGGCGGCCGTTCCGTATCTTCTTTGCGGACAAAAAGTTCACCGGAATGTGAGTACAATTTCCAGTTAATCCTGCGTGTATCATCACCGGGAACATACATGCGCTGATCCGTTAAGTCGTCGTTTTTTACAATGCGCTGTTCGCTGCGTTTTTCAGCCCCCGCGGCAAGGGTTGTTATATCGGGCATTTTTTCTGTTGTATAGGGCATAACAAAAAGCCTTTCCGCGCTGCTTTGCGGGACACTTATTTCAAACATAAAAAAACCAAAGATGTCTTCGATAATTACATAATCAAAATCGGCATAATACGCGCCGCGGCTTAATGCAATAAAATTTGAATTGCCTGTTTTAAAAAAAACTTTTTCAAAAATATGCGTTATGCGCTTTTTATCTTTTGTGTATAAATCAATTTTATAACGAATAACGCAAAACGGCATCTGAAAAAAATGAACGCTCATGTTTAATAAAACAAACGCTTCCCCGCCCGATTCAACTTTGTCCGGCACAATCCGCGCCGCAAGAAGCGCGGCTTTCTTCCGGTAAAGAAAACCTGTAATCAAGATAACAAGAAAACAATAGGTCAGGCAGATAAAAAAAATGCCGCCTAAAAGTTCCAGCGCCACTTCATGTTTTAACAAACCAAAGAATACAGCCGATACGGAAATAAAAAAAGCAGCCATGCCTGTTATATTTATTTTTAACGAAAAATATTTTTTCTTACGCGGCGTCATCTGTTTTTATTGAAGAAATACGCGCAAGGCATACCTCGCGTATTATTTTTTTTACATCGGATCGAATATCTTTTAATTTTATTCGATGGGCAAGTACCGGAACCGCAAGCAGACTTATATCTTCGTCGTTTACAAAGGAGCGCCCTTTCAAAAAAGCATAAGCGCGCGCAACCGCCAAAAATTGCAACGCCGCGCGGGGCGATGCCCCCAAAAGAAAAGCCTTATGCTCCCGTGTCCGCAGGGCAATATCGACAATAGCCTCTTTCAATGATTCATGACAAAACACATTACGCGCCTTCTCCTGCGCCAGCAGAAATTGTTCCACAGAAATAACAGGTTTTAAATTGACAAGCGTGCTTTCGGCGGGATTATCGTTTAGCAGGGCAATTTCCGATTCGCGGTCCGGGTAGCCCAGCGATAAACGGAGCATAAAACGATCAAGTTGCGCCGCCGGCAGCGGAAACGTCCCCTCGCTTTCAATCGGGTTTTGTGTGGCGATAACAAAAAACGGCGCGGGCGGTTTGTGGCTTGTCCGTCCCACAGTTATTTGACGCTCCGCCATAACTTCCAACAACGCGGATTGTACCTTAGGCGTGCTGCGATTTATCTCGTCGGCCAGTACAATATTTGCCAGCACCGGTCCGGGCATAAAACGAAACGAATGAGACTCCGGATCAAAAACATCAACACCGGTAATGTCGTAGGGCAGCAAGTCGGAAGTAAACTGAATCCGTTTAAAAATTAATTCTTCGCCTGCCCCATAGGCATCCGTCTTGCCAATCAGCGCCGCAATTGTTTTCGCCGCCGTCGTTTTGCCCAACCCCGGGTTATCCTCTAATAAAACGTGCCCTTGTGCCAAAAGCGCCGCACACAACAATTCCAGAAACTCGCGCTTTCCGCGAATAACCTGCTGCGCCCCTTCCACCAAAGCCGCCGCCGCGTTAAACGCTCCATCTGCTTCTTCCATAAATAACACAATACCATTTTTTCGCACGGATTAAATAGGTATGTGGTAACATTTTCAACAGTTAAAAAATACTCACGCCTTGATCCAAGTAAGCTCGTGTTTGTTGTGCCAAAGGTGGACAACGGTGCTGTCCGGTATGGCGGCGAAGCGGCGGACGGCATCAAAATTGCAGCCGCCCTGCATTTTTATCGTGCAGATAAAACGGCGGCACAGACCGCTTTCAAGCCATTTTTCTACCCACTCAAACAGGCGCGCGGGATAACTTATGACGTCGCATAACAACCAGTCGATGCTGCCGATTTCTTCGGGCCGCAGCGTAAAGGCATCGTGTTTTATAAAATGAACATTTGGGTTTCGCATAACGCTTTCGGCAAGAGGCGCGCGGTCGCAGGCGGTAACGTCGGCGCCTAATTTTAAGAGCGCCCAGGTCCAACCGCCAGGAGAGGCGCCCGCGTCAAAACAGCGCTCACCGGCGGCTGGCCATGTATCACAGCGGGCAAGCGCCTCCCATAATTTAAGGTAGGCGCGGCTTGGCGCTTCGTCGTGGTTTTGGACAAATTCGATACAGCCGGCCGGAAACGGGCTTGAACATTCAGCCGATGCTGCAAGGGTGTTATCGTTTAACAACGTCCACGCGCCAACGGGCGGCCGCCCCGCGCTGCTCCAGGGAAAGGTTTTAGGTTTAGTGGAAATGCGCGGCAATTTTTCTTCGATGAGGGCGCCGCGCCTGTGGCAGCAAAAAAGCGATTTTGCCCAGCCGCCCTGAATACTCCGTAAAATCCCGGCTGCCTGCGATATGGAACTAAATTCCGCCGTAAAAGGTTTAAGCCAAATATTGCGCTGCCAAAAAACAGGCGCAGCCGTCTTTGCGTAAAAAAGGTCGCCCCATCTTTCAATTATGTTTTGGTTTCCGCCTAATTCTTCGATTAGGTGCGATTCGATCAAATTCGATTCATAAAAACGCGGCGCGTGGTAAACGGCGCCATCTAAAAATTTCATTCAATATTTCAATATGATAAAGAGTTCCGGTTCACGGATTAGCGGCGCGGTATTCTAAATAATCAACATAGCGTTGAAATAACTTGCCTTTAGGCGACTCGACAATACTAAAACCCGCCATACATACGCCGCTTTGCGCCTCAACCCAGCGCGCCTCAACACTCAAATCGAACTCGCCCACATCCGCCTGTTTTTCCGGCATTATACACATCATATACTTTGAGCCAATCTGTACATCAATATTTACCGTGTGTTCAAGGCGGCAGCCGGTAATACTTATATTTTTTAACAGAGCCTCGCCGTCGAAGCGCCCTCGTATCTTCGCCGTCGCCAAAGAAAAAAGCCGGTTGCTTTTCCGCTTAAAAGTCATACCCTTGTAGACTAACCATAAAACAGCGTATTTTCAAGTGTGTGCTGTACGGAAAAAATTCTGAAAATTAACGCCCCCTGCAAAATAAACATTCATCTTGACGTGGGCGAAAAAAGAAGCGACGGTTTTCATGATATAAAAAGCATTTTTATCCCGCTTAATTTATATGATACATTAACATTTAACGGCAAAATAATGGTGGAACCGGTGAAAAACATCAATTCCTATCCGCAAAAATTAGAAATTATAACCGATATTAGCGAATTACCAGATGAATTTGCTCAAAACCTTACACCCGATGCCCTGCCACCTGAAAAAAACCTTGTTTTTAAAGCCGTCCGCCTGTTTTACGAACGTACCGGCAATGCTTTTTCCGGTAAAATCACCATAAAAAAGCGAATTCCTCAAGCGGCGGGGTTGGGCGGAGGCTCCTCCGATGCCGCAGCCACCCTATTGGCACTAAATTCCCTGTGCGGCAGCCAATTTGGGCTTACTTTTTTACAGGAGATCGCCGCCTGTTTAGGCAGCGATGTGCCTTTTTTTATTGGTAACGGCGCTTTAAACACAGTAGGAGCCGCCATTGCCTGCGGGCGTGGTGAGCAGCTTTTATTTTTTGATGCGCCGGTTTTACACGTCGTTTTAGTTAATTCAGGCCTAAAAAGCAACACAGCGGAAGCCTTTTCCATGTTGGACACCTACCGGAATACCAAAAACCCATCCAATATCAACAAGAATCCTGTTTTTAACAATGATCCCCAGAGTGAATTTACAAAAAATCCCGAGAAGTGGCGTTTTTTTAACAGTTTTTTGCCTGTTTTCCTGCAATCCCCGCAATTGTCACCCGTCTACAGCGCTATTCTGGAAGATCTACGCAGTAACGGCGGTTTGTTCACCTCGCTTTCCGGCAGCGGCTCGACCTGTTTCGGCATATTCCCCAACAAAAAAGCCGCCATCGCCGCCGCAGCGCATATTTGCGCCAAATACCCGTTTGTTAAATACGCAAAAAAAACCCTGTGCGGTTTCGCACAGGGTCGGGGAGGTATTTTTAAATTATTTACTAATCTTTTTTAAATGTTTTTAAATGTTTTTAAATGTTTTTAAATTTTTTTAATCTTTTTTAATCTTTTGCTATCGAAATAACACGCTTTTGAGCTTCCGTGCGCTTTTTAATTTGCATACAGAGCAGGCCATTCTTAAATGTTGCGTTGATGTTTTCAGGATCGGCGTTTTCCGGCAGCTTGAACGAGCGGCTGAAAGTTTCAGCGCGCCTTTCCTTCATGATGTAGTTGTGCGCGTCGTCTTTATTTTCCGTAACGGTGGATTTTTTTGACTCAATATTGAGTGTGCCGCCGTCAAGGTTTACCTCTACATCTTTTTCCTCATAACCCGGCATCTCGGCTTCCAAAATGTAGGCGTCGCTGGTTTCTTCAATATCTACCGCGGGCTGTCTGCAAAGCACGCCGCCGGAAAATGACTGATCCCCAAAAAGCGATCCCATGAACCGGTCGATGTCCACCATTGCTTTGCCAAGGTCCAATGGGCGATAAAGTGATAATGTTTTCATAATGTCCTCCGTCGTAAACCTAACATTTAAGATTTACTATTTTTAAATATTTTTTCATAGCGCTACACGCTTTCATTTAGTATATAGCAAATACCGTGCCAAGTTTTTATTTGAAATGTTAATATTAGACATAACTCTATATATTATATAGAGTTATAACATTTTTACGTGAATTTGATAAACTTGCAAAATGACACCCTGTATTGTTTTATGCCGGAAAATTGTATCAATATGATACAGTAGTATCATATTGTCCATATCATGTGTCATTATGATACAATCTTTCTGGAAAATCAAAAAAATCGGATACTAACGGCCTTTAAATACTTTGCTTCAAGAATATTGGCAATGCGACGCGCCACAGTGCGGCGCGCTCCCAACTCAACAGGAATGGCAGGATCGTAATTCGCATCGTTTATCCGTGTGCCAATGGCAAAAAAAATCCGATCGCAGTTTAAAATTATCTCCGCCATACGATGCGCGGTTTTATTTTTTACATTGGTACGGTAGTTGTTTTCCAAAATTTTTGCGGTATCGGCTAGTGTAACAATTCCCTCGGTTACCATTGCCGCGCCTTCCATTTCCGCTTCGGGCGGATAATGCGGATTGTCATCATTTTTTTTATCTTTAATTTTTAAGCCAAGCTCGCGCGAAATAATTTTTGCCGTTGTCCCGCCCGATATTATTTTCGTGCCGGAAAAATTCGTCCACATACCCGCAAAGTCTTTATCGTTGACACTTTTCCACGGCGGCCCCGTTATAATAAGCAGGTCGCGCGGCTTTCTAAAATACACCACCGCGCACGAAATATCATCTGCCGGTTTATCACCATCATGGTGCGCGGCCTGTGTTACAAGTGTTTTAGAAAGATTGCGCGCGCTCATTGACGGGTTACGCTCAAGTGTTTTAATAATAAACTGCAGCGCGTTTTCGCGTCCCCAGCCCGATGGAAATTTTTCACCGCCTAATCCGGCCTGTGTAACACCGTCTGAAAAAAAGACAATTCTGTCATCCGGCTTGGCGGCAAAAGAAGAATAAGAAAGTACGGTAGGCGTTTTGGGGCCGGTTTCTTTTTTTTCACGCTCAAACTGAATAACCTCTTTTTCGTTTTCAATAATTTTATTTCCGCGCAAATAAATGTATGGCGGATTATCATATTCAACAATGCTGATGTTTGAATCCGCGCCAATATCAACAACGGTAAACGTCGCGTAACTTATGCCCATCTCTTTTGAAACAGGGAGCGTATTCATAATAATTTCCGCCGACTTTCGCGCCGGTATATTACTGGAAATAAATTTTGTTATCATCGTTGATGTAAGCGTCGCAAGAACACCAGCCTTTATTCCCGAACCCAAGCCGTCGGATAGTGTTGTAATGATACGCCCTGTTTTTACAATTTTTTGAGAATAAAATACATCGCCCGGTGCGCTCTGATTATATTTTGATACTTGGTAGTGATCTACTTCAACAAATGTTTCTTTTTGCTCCGGTGTCATTTTTCTCATTGCTCCTGTGTCATTCTTCGCTTACATCAAATGCTTCGATCATTGATTGTAAAATTGATTCAGTTTCGGCGGCGTGTTCTCCCAGCAAAAAAGCGATCTTTTGTACAACGCTTACATTCTTATCAATAATATTTTTTGCCTTTGCTATTGTTCTGTTTTTTTGTATCTGCGGCTTTGTAATATCGTCAAATACTCCGGCTATTATATTGCCTTTCTCAATCGTAAAAAGGTTAAGATGATATATTTTATTGTTTTCACGAAACTCGTATTCCTCATGTTCGGAATCGCCTGAGTATAAAAAGTCCGAAAAATAAACATGAGCCGATGTAATCATATCAAGCATAGCGCCTGATAAACCGGGCGACAGATCAAACAATTCAACAATTTCGCTGCCGAAAAATTTCGCAAAACTTTTATTGCAGTCGATTATTTTAAGCCGCTTGTCAACAACTACAACACCGCTGGGTATTGCCTGTAAAAGCCCGTTTGTCTGCTTTTCCGAAAGATTTCTAATATGCGCAGCACACATATTTGTATTCGCATGTTTTTCCAGCATAGCGTCTACAAAATCACGGCAGGTATCATAACCGCAGCATCCGCAGTTCAATTCATCTTCTTTTGTATTTTTCCCGATACTGGATAGACCAAGCAGCATTTCGTCTTCGGTATGCAGACGTTTTTTTATATGCGTAAAGCGTACCGTGCCGGTCATTTTAATTTCGACGTCTGACAATTCTTGTCCGGCAGGCGCGTCTGTTTTTTGTTTAATGCTATTTTGATAATGATTAAAAAGGTTTAAACGCCGCCCTATACCCGATGTTTGAAAGGCATTTTGTTTTTGTGCGCTCATGCCGGGACCGCCTATGCAGCCGCCGGAACAGGCAAGCAGATTAAGAAACAGCGGCTGTGTTAGGGAATCGGGATCAAATCCGTGCAATAATGTCTTTATATTATTGCAGCCTGAATGTGCCATATAAACAACATCCGGCTCCTGGGGAAAATTTTTATACGCCGCAAAAGAGCCGTCATCTTCGGTAAAATATGACAAATTCACAGAGGCGTGCGCCGGTAAAAAAAGATTTTCTTCGCCAATAAGCGCGGGAGCGTGTCCAGCTTCAGGCTGCAATTTTATATCTTCGCGTGCAAACCACCTTTTTAACTCGCGGAATGTTATCACCGCGTCAATTTCGCTGAATTGCGCAACCTCTAATTTTCGCCCGACACAACTGCCGATATGAACAATATGTATATCCCTGCCGTATAATTTTTTTAACATACGCGCGTGTGCAATAAGCGGAGAAGCAACATCCATTATAAACGGCGTTAACCGGCTTTCGTATAACATAATATACTTAACAACAGAAGGACAAACCGGCGGTATAAATAATTTTTGTCCGTGCGGTAACGCATCGTGAACCATTTTGTTTATCGCCTGTGCCATAAGCTGCGTACCAAATGTTATTTCCGACACTGCGTAAAATCCTAGTTTTTTTAGGGCAAGCGCCATAAGTTCTTTTTCTATGCCGCTCCATTCGGCAAAGATCAACGGCGAAAGCGAAACAAAAACTTTTTCTTTTTGCGCTAAAAGACGCTTAACGTGATCAATGTCATTACGCGCAACAATAAATTTACCCGGACATTTTGTAACACACATGCCGCAAGCCACACACCGTTCTTCCACCACATAAATACCAAGCTGTTCATCTTTAATCGCTTTCGCCGGACAGTGCCTTATACATTTATAACAGTCCCTGCAATTCCCCGCCGTGTTATACACCGGAGGTTTCTTTTTAGTTTCTTTTCGCATATTATTCAAATAAATGCCCCTTATTGTCCGTGTTTTGGTTTAATGCCGCGCAGCTCTGCTGCGCGGTGGTTCATTACTACGGTATCAGCAATTCATAAAATAGCTCTTTCCCCTCACCCTCGGCCCCTGCGGTGCGCCTGCGGGTTTCGTCGATATGGGCGCCGGCATTTTTGGATACAAGAATTTTTGCGTTGAACCTGCGGCATAATGTGGAAAGCAGCGATGCGCGTAACACGGCGCTGCCTGCCGCCGTGTAACCGGCTGCCCTTGTATACGAGAAAGCGCACTCGCCGTAGTCAATGCCAACATCCCACGATTCTGTTTTGTTTTGATCTTTTAAAATTTCCGTCAGGTTTTGTACAGCTTTTTGAATACATTCTTTTTCGTTATAAATAACCGCGTTTTGTTTAAGCGAAAGTACAAGCCTTTCCACAGGCGAACCGTATACAATTGTTACCGAATCGCTCGAGCAGCCCGCTAAACATGCGCCCTTTGAGATGAAACTTACATAAACTGTTTCGCGGAATTTCTGTAATAGCTCGTTAAAATATTCGGCATCTTTACGGTTTTCAAGCGCGGCAAGATTGGGGTTTCGTATAACAAGAAAAACCGCTTTCTCAATTTGAACTTTTCCTTCTCTTAACAGCGGCGGTTTCCCGCTGCCGATAATTTTTCGGACATGGCCAGAATTAACGCACGAGCCATAAACTTTTTTTACATCCTGCGCAAATTTTCTTTTAATTACAAAAGCGCAAACGGCAGAAACAAAGGCTCCGCAGGCGGTGCTTCCGGCGGGAATAAATGGATCGATCCAGAAACCGGTTATAATAAACAGATACGAGAAAAAACAAAACAGACAAAAAGTAATTATGATACAAAATAACAACGAGGTAAGAAATTCTTTGCGCAGTAAAAATACAATTGAAAACAAGATAAAGACAGCGGAAAGGGCAAGCACAAATGGAACAGGCACAACTTGAACGGCGCTGCCGGTTAGTAAGCTGTCCGCAAGCAGAGCGGAAACTTTCGCGTTTCCTATCGCGCCTGTCCCCTGTTGCGGCATAGAACCCAATATACAAAAAGAGCGTACAAGTTCTTCTTCTAATTCCTGCCGCAGCGACGAAAGCCGTTCATACAGTTCCTTTGCCGTGTCAAACTTTTCTAATAATTCGTCGCGTACTTTTTCAAGCTGCTGTGTTCCGGATTCCGACAAATTCTCATCATCAATTAAATCGTTAAACGAAAAGACAATGTTTTGTCTTGTGGTTCCTGCCCTGTCAAAAAAATTTCCAAGCATAAGAAAATAATCATTACGAAGGCTTATCCAATTTTGTTTAATTTCGTCTTTTTCGTTTTTGTTTGTTATATCATTGTTAAGAAGCGTTTCTTGTGCGGCTAACGCTTTTTCGTACAAAAACGGCGGGTAGGTATCAATATCAAAGCGGCCGTATTTCGCAAGCGGCGCCGATTCCGAAAGAAGCCTGTAGAGCATATTATCGGTTTCACCATATTCAATAAAACTATCAAGCCGTATTTGTTTAAAGTCGCTTTTTTCCATGCTGCGGGTAAAAACCAGTGCGCCTGTGTTATCAAGTTGAATTTTCTTTTTCCTGAAAGGAACACCGTTATGCGGCGTCAGGACAAGGTCTTTACCAAAGCGGTGTTGTCTAACTTCACAATTTTCAAAACTCAGTTTTAACGCGCTGAACACGATGTGCTCATATTGTTCGGCGCCGGAGATGGTCAGCACAGGTGCGGCGCGGCGCAGGCGGCCGTCGGCATCGGCGCGGACATTCGCGTAAACAACAGCATAAGGCTTGTTTGGCGCCGAAGATGCGCCGTCGCTTTTGCGGACAACATCAAAACGGCTGTCGCCGGCAAAAAAAACCGCGCCGAATACATCCGCGATACTTTCCATTTGCGCGGAAAGATGTTCATCACGTTTAACGGTTTGCGTTAAAAGCCGTTCTTTCGCGGCATCCGTTAAAGCCAGTACTTCGTTCACCATTCTGCCGGCGTCGTTAGGTGCAACGGAACCCGCTTTTATGCCGTCAAAAAGGTTTCGGACGTTTCCGCTTATTATGGAGAATTCTTCATCAAACCGTAAAAACAATTCCGAATCGTTTGCGGAATTTCCGGTGGAAACACCAAGCACCGGCACTTGTATTAAAAGAGAGGCGGCTTCCATTTCAGTTAACGTCATTATCACCTGTGCGGCTGTGGATGCCTCTATGACGTTCTCACCTAATCTTGAATTTCCCGGCACAAGCAGTACTATTTCTTTACTAATAGGTTTTGCAGGGCGTTTTTGCAGCAAGAAATCAAAGTATGCGCCCAATGCCTGGGGTGGA
This sequence comes from Spirochaetia bacterium, assembly GCA_026002305.1. Classification (GTDB taxonomy): domain Bacteria; phylum Spirochaetota; class Spirochaetia; order Treponematales; family Breznakiellaceae; genus BNVA01. The sequence goes on along the minus strand of BOBI01000019.1, from coordinate 8,216 downwards.
GTCAACAAGAAATAACCGCATACAACCAGCGCGGCAATAGCGGCTAATGGTGAAAAAAAAAGACGCAAAAATATACTTTTTTTTGTTAAATACAATGCCATATTACAATTGGTTTAAAAACCTTTTGCATAAGTCTATGACATTGCCGGTAAAATAGTCGAGCGTAATGGAGGCAATCTCGACGCTCAAACCTGTGTATTCAAACAGCTCAAACATATCGGTTTCGGTTATTGTAAGGCAGCCGGTATCCAGAATAAGGGCTTTGTCGTTAACGCCTAAATTCATACGCGCCGTTACAGGATCCCAGCCGTCAATTTTACCCGCAAAAATATCTTTCCAAAAACGAACCCAGCCCGATGTTAAATAATGTATGTTAAGGCCGTTTTCAAATTCTTGTTTTTGTTTGGGGGTAATAAAGGAGTCAATACAGTTTCCCATTGGTAAAAATAAATTTTCCCCGGCAACACTGCCCATATTGGTATGACACATACAGCCGTATAGCAGTACTTTATTTTGCCCCTGCAGATTTCCAAAGGCGCCTTTGATACCGGCTTCAATTTTTCGCTCGTCAATGTGCAGTGCCGCCGGTAAATACTGAATATCTATCTTGCAGATCGAAATCTCTTTTTGCAAAGCGGGGAGAATCTTTTCAAGCTCATCTTTAAAAATCTTACAGGAAACAATCGTCAAGTTCATTCATTCTCCGCGTGGCGCTCATTTTGTTATTGCCTTGCCCTGTTCCTGCGCTTCCCTTATGCACCTTGCAATTCTGGTATCTTGTGTTTTGATATGGGTAATCAGCCAGCCGCCAATCTTTAGCTTAACATCTTTAAACAATTCTTCGCTTGGGCCTTTTAAAATTAAATCGTGTGAAAGCTCGCGCACGGCTGCCTTAAAACTCTCATGGTATACATGATGATTCCCATAATCAGGATATTTAAATTTCTTTTGTAGTTGTTCTTCCTCAAAGAAATGTTTGTTTGTGTAACCGCCCAAAAAGTCAATTGCTTTTTTTAGTCCTGCTGAATCCGACGGTTCCGTATCCATTGCACGTAACAGATCGTTAAGACGCTCAAATAATTCCTGATGCTGAGTATCAATTAAATCATTTCCTACGATAAGACTTCCGTCCCAAACGTATAATTCTAATTTTTGTTTTTTTGTTTTTTTCGTGCCGTCGTCAACTTTAAATTTTCCAACGCCGGTTATCAAAACATCAATTTTTTCTTTATTCGCAAGCGCTATTTCGTTCACACGCGCTACGGTTCCGTTAATTTCGTCTGCACCGGTTGTAATTTCCTTAATGCTGTTTGAAATAGCAAAAGTAGCGTTTGACAAATTACGTTCTTCTTCAAGCGCCGTATTACTGTGTTTTAACATACCCTCCACACCGTCGTTTACAAGGTTTGTAAGGTCCCGCAGCTCGCTTACCGCCTGCAAAACATTTTTACTGCCTTCGTTTTGTTCTTCCATTGCGTTGCGTATATTTGTTTCCTCGTCGCTTACGGTTTGAACATCTTCGCCAATGGTTTCAAATTGTAACAACACAGAGTCGGTGGATTTTATAATCTTATCGATAGAATCTTTTATCTTTTTTAAAACGGCGCTAATTGATTTTGACTGCACGCTGGAATTTTCCGCAAGTTTGCGTATTTCGTCGGCAACAACGGCAAAGCCCTTACCGGCTTCGCCAGCGTGCGCCGCTTCTATCGCGGCATTCATCGACAAAAGGTTTGTCTGGCTGGCGATATTCTGCATAACGCCGTTTATTTCAAGCAAACCCTCGGACTCCTGCGCAATAGCCTGAATATCCACCGAAACAGCCTGTAAACCCTCGTGTCCTACTTCCGAAGCCGCACTAAGTTTTTTTACGTTATCGGCGTTTTTCATAAGTGTTCGCGTAACGCTTTGAATGTTAGCGAACATTTCTTCAATAGCGGCGGAGGATCGCGAAACACAATCGTTTTGTTTTTCAACTTGGGTGTTCAATGTTTCAATATTGCCTGCCACCTGTAAAATTAGATCGCTCGATTGTGTAACACTTTCAGATTGATTATCAACCTGATCCTTCATACCGTGTATATTGCCGGCAATTGCGTTTATCGTGGCGGCTGTCTGCGTCATGCTCGACGAAAGCTCCGCTCCCGTTTCTGAAAGCGAATCGGTCCCGTCTATTATTGTAACAATTAAAGCCCTTATTTTTTCAAACGATTCATTAAAGTAATGCGCCAGCTGTCCTATTTCGTCATTTGAATTTATTTCAATTCTCTTTGTTAAATCGCCTTCGCCTTCCGCAATATCTTTTAATATGGTAATCGTTTTATTTATGGGCTTAACTATTGAATGTGAAAGCAGCCATGCGCCCCCCAATCCTGCAAGAATAGAAGCGGCAATGATTGCAATAATAACATTGCGCATTTTGTCTACATTGCGCATAATAAAATCTTTGTCAACTTCTACAACAACTGTCATGTTATGTTCAGGAAGTGAATGAAAGCCAACTATTTTTTCAGTGCGGTTATATTTATAAGTTGTAATCCCGTTCTTTTGAGCAAGTATATTTTGAATTGCGTCCGCCCAGCCTTGAAAAGCAGGGTCATTTTTTGCCGCTTCGATGGGCGAGAATTGCTCCAGCACCAGCTTTTCGTTTTCATCTCCGATAAACTTGCCGGTTCCGTCTATAATATAGGCGTGTCCTTCAGCCATCTCCGAGATATGTACAGCTGTCTCGCTAAAAGAAGCCGCGCTGGTACGCGCAAGCAAAACCTGAACAACCTTTTCACCTACCGTGATAGGAACGGCATACATGACTACGGTTTTGTTTATAACTTTGCTTACAAGCACCGCCATGCTCTGCTTGCCGCTTACAGCTTTTTGGATATAAGCCCTGTCGCCAAGATTAGCTGTGGTATTTTCACCTATATAATGAGCGACCCCCGAAAGATCAACAATCGCAAGGTCAAGATAATTATGCAAGGCAATATCACCATACAACGTTTCTTTCTGTATCTCAAAATCTAATGTACGTGTGCTTGCACGGTTTGCAAGCTCCTGTAAAATATTATTTCTGCCCGAGATCGTTAGGTTTAGCAAATTACTTGCCAGCTCCGTATGATCCTGCAACGATGCCACAGTATCTTTTTTGACAATATTGGTAGAAACAATCAAAGAAACAAGACCAATGCCAAGCGAAACAACGATGATTAACAAACTTACGAACAACGAAACTCTTTTAGAAATAATCAAAGCAAACCCCCAAGGATTATCTAAATTTACCCAAAAAATTGATATTTTTCAAGTCAAACGCATGGGCAGAATTTATTGCCCCATGGCCAGCAATTCTGAATTTGAACAAAACTCCCGCTCCAAATACATTTTTTTCTGCCTTTAACACAAAAACGGCAGGGCGGTCAAAGAACACATTGCTCCGCGTTAGTGCTATCTGGACGTCATCTTTATTTTGATCACCAGTGGCGCTTTAACCAGCATTTACGCAATACGCTACGCAATGCAACCTTTGACCGCCCTGCCGCCTATATAACAAAAGCAGAAAAACGCATTTGACGCTAACATAGGGAAGATCAATTAACAATTAACAAAAGAAGCCTCCTTCCACTTCGCGTTTCACGCAAGACCGCAGGGAAATTTGAAAAATTTACATACAAAAGCTCCGCGTCCTTTGCGTCTTCGCGTGAAATTTGGTGCATGGCACCGATCACTGCCTTTAACACAAAAACGGCTGGGCGGTTTGTAAGACAAAGCCGGTGTGCAGATTTTATCGGCAGTTAAGCGCAAAAATATTTTCCCTTTCGCTCACGCTTGCTACAGTCACCTTTTTTGGCACACAGTTGCTTATTCGCCCCGTGAAGGATATTCTTGTTCGTGATATCTGGTACGAATGGGGGAAACAGCTACCGCTGTTTTTCTGTGTTATTCAATGGTATACGCTCTCGGTCAAGTGAGCTACAGAAAAAATTTTTTGCGCTTCATTAATTATTTACAAATTACTGCACACCGCACCCGCCGCATAAACCGCACGCCGCCTTTTTTACAAAAGCAGGAAAAACGCATTTGACGCTAACATAGGGAAGATCAATTAACAATTGACAATTAACAAAAGAAGCCTCCTTCCACTTCGCGTTTCACGCAAGACCGCAGAGAAATTTGGAAAATTTACATACAAAAGCTCCGCGCCCTTTGCGTCTCCGCGTGATCCCCTCCTGTTTTTGGTGCGTACAAACGCCGTACTTTTTGTTTTTGCGCACCGTCCCCCAGAACTGCTGTTATAACCGGAACACTGGGTTTGAAATTTGGTGCCAGGCACAACATCATAAGACAAAGCCGGTGTGCAGATTTTATCGGCAGTTAAGCGCAAAAATATTTTCCCTTTCGCTCACGCTTGCTACAGTCACCTTTTTTGGCACACAGTTGCTTATTCGCCCCGTGAAGGATATGTTTGTTCGTGGTATCTGGTACGAATGGGGGAAACAGCTACCGCTGTTTTTCTGTGTTATTCAATGGTATACGCTCTCGGTCAAGTGAGCTACAGAAAAAATATTTCTTGCGCTTTATTAACTATTTGCGAAAGCTGCACACCGCACCTGCCACATAAGCCGCCCTGCCGTCTATATAACAAAAGCGGAAAAAATGCCTTTGCGCACAAAAAAAAAGTGCATGGCACCGATCAGGTACCGATCAAAAACCCCGCGCCGTTTGCGGCGCGAGGAGTGGATTAGCGGATAGTTTTGTTAGGCTGTGCTATAGTCCGTGCTTTGGTTTATTACCTCGCCGCAGAGCGGCGAGGTGGTTCATTTTCCAAAATGTGCCTGGCGCCAAATTTTTGCTATTCTAGGGGGCGCACACAACACGGAATCCAATACTGCCGTCCGTGCTGTAGGGAGAGCTGGCGCCACGGTAGGCAACCCTGCAGGCGAGATAATTTTGGGGCCAGCAGCCGCCGCGCAAAATGCGGTACCCGCCCCAAACGACTCCTATTGCAGGAGTCGAAGTATCGATGATTTGGTTATACCAGTCCCAGCACCACTCATATACATTGCCCGACATATCGAATAGCCCTTTTTCGTTTGCCGCCTTTGTTCCTACAGGATGCGCGCCATAGGCGGGATCGTCTGATGTAACGTTTGGAGTATAAGAATTAACATTATACCATGCCACAGCGTCTATGGTTTCACTGCCTGAATACAGGTAATTCCACTGTGTACCACCCGGAACGCCGCCGCGAGCCGCATATTCCCACTCCGCTTCGGTTGGCAGGCGGTAACCGTTTGCTGATGTATCAAATGTCGCGGCATCCACATCGTCTGGGGTTGGTGCATTTGGGTTAGTAGAATTTGTTAGGATGATTGTGCAGTTAGTATCTTTATAATACACAGGCCTTTTGCCGCTCTTTTGGCTATAGGCGTTGCACCATATAATAGCGTCCCGCCAACTTATCGTGGTTACGGGACGGAGCGCCCTTTCTGCGGGTGTTCCCGCCGCGCCGGTTCCGGTCGCTCCGTGTCCTTCTACACCCTCGTGTTCAAATACGTAACCGCGTGCTGTTGCCCAGTCGTATACCTCTTTCCACAAGCTCCATGTGGTTTCGTAAGCGGCAATTTTAAATGCGGCTATGTTTTGTACGCTGGTACGGCCCGCTATGAATACAGAGCTGCCATCTGTTGCGCTTACGGTTCCGGCTGGCATGGTTGCCATTGCCGTTGGTGTCGGTGTAGACGTGGGTGTTGGAGTCGGCGTGGGTGTCGGAGTTGGTGTGGGTGTCGGCGTAGGCGTAGGCGTCGGCGTTGGTGTCGGCGTTGGTGTCGGCGTGAGCGTTGGAGTGGGTGTAGGCGTTGGTGTTGGAGTCGGGGTTGGAGTAGGTGTCGGTGTAGGCGTTGGTGTCGGTGTAGGCGTGGGTGTTGGAGTCGGGGTCGGAGTAGGTGTCGGAGTTGCCGTTACCGCCGGAGTTGCCGTTACCGTCGGAGTTGCAGTTGGCGAGGCGGACGCTGTTGGTGAACCCGACGGCGTAGAACTAGGTGTCGGAGAAGGTTCCGGCGAGGCTGTCGATGTGCTAGACGGTGTTGAAGTTGGTGAACCCGACGGTGTAGGCGAGGCTGTTGGATCAGGTTCCGGTGAGTCTGTCGGTTCCGGTGTCGCTAAAAAGGCGCGCACGGGCCGGACATAATGTGTGCCGTATTTGTTGCCGTAGTAATATATATCCCCGTTATCGAACCTCTGGTACCAGGCTTCGTCATTGGCATCCTGATTCTGCGAGGATGACCAGTAGAAGCTGTCGGCAAAATCGCCGTTTATAACGGCCCTGTTTTCGTACATCGCGTTAAGTTCCCCGCTGCTTGGAAGAAACCAGTCGGTAAAGCCGTTAAGCTCGTAACCTGTAGCAGCCTTTGCCGCAGGTGCATCGGGATCCGCGGTTATTTTCAGTATCCATCCTGTGTTTTCACTGCCTTTGCCTATATCGGTGGAAAAACCCCCGTCCAGGTGAATATCTTTACAACCATCCGATGCCCATGCAAACAGCCCCGGAACATCATGGGGAGCCGCTTCAAGGTAATCCCAGCCGTACCCGTAGGCAACAGGGTCATCATTAACAAAGAATACTGTTCCGCCGGCGGGGCCCTGCTCGCCTATTAGCCACGGCTCGTCCGGGGCATGGGTTACTACCGGGGTAGGCTCCACGGTGCCAATGGTTACGGAGGCGTTTTTTACCCCCGAATAACCCGCGCGGCTAACGGTTACCCTTATTATTGAATTGTTATCATCCTCTGTAACCGTATAAGTTGGACTTGTACCGATAACCGCGCTGCCCTCCTTACTGTTTGTCCATTTGTAAGCTATGGCGCCCGAACCGCCCAGCGCGGATGTTTTTGCCGTTAATTTTTTGCCGACGGCTTTCTCCCCCGTAATGGAAACGCTTCCCGTTAAAGCGGGAAGTTTGCCGGAATCCTCATCCATGGCATCGGTCTCGCCCGCCGGCTGCGAGCAGCCGATAAAAATTGCCAGGGCTATAACCGTAACAACACCGCCTAGTAATAAAAATTTCTTCATAAAGACCTCCAAAATATTTCTTTACGTGAACGTACCGTTCACATCACATATATACAAAAAGCCCCGGCGACAAAAACGCGGGAGTCTTTAAGCCCTGGGAAAAACCGCTTGAACAGGTAATAAAACTGGGATATTTTTCGTCTGTTTGAAAGTAAGCCGGTGTACTGTACGCCTGTACCGGTAGCGCTACTGCACGCGGGGGGGGGTAAAACGCGGGGCGGATAAAAATTTCTTCATAAGATCTCCAGAATGAACAAATCCCCGGGTGTAAATCATTGGTGTATGCTATTAGTATAGGCACAAATTTAATAAAAAACAAGTAAAATTTGCAAAAATACGGTAGTTTTACTTTTAGGAAAACCACCGACCACACGGACAGCACAGACAAAGACTCGTACTTCCCTATCTTTTCTTCCGTCCGTGTGGGTCTGTGAGGTCTGTGGTTAATTGATTTCTATTTTGGAACCAGCTCAATTGTTAATTGCTCTTCCCTATGTTAGCGTCAAAGGCGTTTTTTCTGCTTTTGTGGCAGAGGCGGCGTGCGGCTTATGCGGCGTGTGCCCTTTGGCTGCATTGTCCGACAAAAGCAGAGGTGCATTCTGTTCTGAAATTGGTACCATGATGCAAACGCTCGCAGGTTCCATCGTGAAGCGTATTGCGTTATGTCGGTTAAACCGCTACTGGCGATTAAAGAAAAGATAACGTCCGAATAGCACCAACGCGTAACGATGGGTTCTGCGAGCGGCTTGCCTGATTGTACTAATCTTGAAGTTCCAAAAGCACCTCTGCATCTGCAGAAATATTCAGCCAAAGGGTTTTTGTCTTACAAACCGCACGCCGTTTTTTGTAGATAAGGCAGAAAGAAATGTATTTGGAGCGGAGGCGCACGCCGTTTCTGTGGACAAGGCAGAAAAATGTATTTGGAGCGGGGGTTATGGTAAAACTGTGCCTGGCACCAAATTCATTTTATGGTTGATCCCTTTTACTTTGCGCCAAATTCAGAATTGTTGCCCCCATGGTCAGGGCATGTGTCAATAACCGGCGAAAATGTCACCCCCCAAGGCTCTAAATTCTCGAGGGAAAATGTCACCCCCTGCCGACAAAGGGCTGGGGATTGGCCTTTCCATCCGCCAAGTAAAAATTGGACAGGAGTA
>BOBI01000018.1 GCA_026002305.1 Spirochaetia bacterium | reverse complement strand
TAAGCTTGTTGCCAAGGTTCTTTAACCAGATGTTCTCCTCCGGCAACAGCTTACGGCTGTCGATTATCTGAATGGGTAGTATATCACCAACCACAGTATAAATCCCCCGGCTGTTTTCTTCAATACGGAAATGACGAACATCCTTAAGATGGGCTAACAACGCGCGGGGATGGCGGCTTTCGATAAAAGTAAGGGTTAGATCGGTAATTGCGGCTTTTGTTTGTACCACATACAAACAGCCGTAAGCGTATACCTTGTAGAAATCCTCCACAGAAACATAATCCGTGGGGCTTTTGTACTCGACGATGTTGTCGGTGCGGAAGATAGCGGCGATGTTCTTTTTGATAACAACGTCAGGCGGTTTTTTGATGATTAGTACATCTATTTTCAGCGGCTCGGAGGTCAACTGGTGTTCCGGATTAAATTCAAGAATATCTTTGTATTGCTCCAGTTCAAGCTGTATAGCCTCGATAAAGGCGGGGTGCCATGCTATGGGGTTTTCGTTTGCTGTTCCGTTTACGGGTTTAATGTCCGGATCATCCTGCATACGTAACCATAGAGGCATTTGGCGGCAAGTGCAAGTAGCGGAAAATCGATAGTTTTACTTTTAGGAAAACCACCGACCACCGCCCCTCACAAACAGGATTAACAGACGATCCCTATGATTTTCGTCTTGGGGAACGCATAAAAATGTATCAGAAAACCCAATTTAAGTCCGGTTGCCACCAAATAATTCATAACTTTTCTGTATCCATACTCTATTACCGTCTTTGTCCGTGTCATCCGTGTGGTTTGTGGTTAAGTTCCCTATAAATGGAAGAAAATTTTCTATGCGTTTATCCTGAGTTCCCTGACATTTTCACTTTGGCTTGACACGCCCTGACATTCTACTTGACAAATTTTAATTACGTGTATATGTTATATACAAATGGAAAAAATGTAGGCATAGTCTACATCCTAAATAAACCTTCAGGAGGAGTTTTATTAATGAAAAAGTTACTTTCTTTTCTTTTGGTGTCTACGGTAATCGCGGTAGGCACAATGTTTGCGTTGGATCTGCCCGACGCAGTTAAGATACCCGGTCTTTCGGTATCGGGCGACATCCATACCGGTTTGCGGATAGATGGTGAGGCGGTTGATCAGCCGACAGGTTGGACCCAAGCGGGGACAGCTCCAGGTTCAAAATCGCAGAAGGAGGACGTTGGTGAGTGGGCGGCAACCACCGGTTTGAGGGCGCCTACAATTAATATGTATTCAGACGATGTAGACAACGGTACCGGTTTCCGCGCTCAACTTGTAGTTACCTACGCGCCCGGTCCTATCGGGATTCAAACAAGGTTCCGCTTTGACGCCGGCGTAAACAACCTTTTCGCAGGCGGAGACTGGAATAATATTCTTAACCGCGCTGTTATCTGGGGCGACCTTTTTGCAAAAGAAGACGGCAGCGGTAGTCTTGTCCGCGCAACACTTGGTAAAGGTATGGCAGGTACATGGACATCGGCATGGGTGTTCAACACCTACGGCGAAGGTTGGGACAACTTTGATGGTATCGACGGTCTAAAAGTTGAAGTTAAACCAATAAAAGGTTTAAATGCCGGTTTATCCATTGGCGGTAAAGACATGGTTAAAAACCTTATAAACACTGCAGGCGGCGGTTCAAATCAAACACCCCCTCAGGCAATTCACACATTAAACATCGGTGCAATTTATGATCACGATTTATTCAAAGCCACATTAGGATTCCGTTATTTTACCTATTATGAATCGAATGTTACTAGTAAAATGCAGATTAATCGATTTGACGAATCCGCCTACGCAGCTGGCAACACAGCAAACTTATTTGTAAGCGGTCAGTTAAAACCGTCCGAGAGCCTGCCCTTAAGCGTTACCCTGTTCTTGGGCTTTACAGGACTTGGTTCAACCGCCGGTGTATGGAAAGACGAGGTCATTGGCAATAATAACACAGGTGAGAAATACTACGCTGGCGACCAAGGTGGTGCTCCTGGCATCGCTTGGAAGGCTGGTGCACGCGAGGGTCATAACTACTACTGGGCATTCCTTCCCCGTTTAGATGTAAACTATACAATAGCGGGCAAAATTAAAGCCGGTTTAAAAATTGACGATTGGCTAATTGCCGACGGCGATTATGGTGTAGATATTAAGACAGCTACAGACCATAATGTTACCGCCAAACCTGAAAATGCTTATACTTATTACGGATTCGCAATGCCTATCAGCATTAAACCCTATGTTTCGTACCAGATTACCGATGCCCTTGGCGCCGGTTTAGAGTTTGGTTTCAAAATTAACACATATGATTATAGCAAACCTCTTATAAACCAGCTTATCACGCCGTTCGCATTTTCACTTAAACCCGGTGTAGAATTTACATTGAGCAAAGGCGCCAAGTTTGTTGTATACGATGAAGTAACCTTTTTCGCAAAAGTAGCAAAAGCCGATACGGAAAAATACCATTACAGAGGCTTTGGTACCGCTGACTATACCGTAGATGCATCAGGCTCCCAAGTACCTAATGGCGACCTACTCGGCGGCGTAACAAACAAACTTCAGTTTGACTTTGTTTGGTCATTCTAACCTCCTCGTTTAGGCATCTAAAGGTTTTTCCAAAACCCCGTCGGTAGGCGGGGTTTTTTTATTTCTGCATTTGTCGGAAAGGCGGCGGGATTGGAAGCGCCGGAAATTAAAATATTTGGTTGTAGCAAATGAAAAAACAGTATAATATAAAAAGATGAGTGATGAAAAAATTGTTGAAAAACTTGATCACATAGGCGGCACGCTTGATGAAATTTTAGCATTGTTAAAAAAACCGGAAAATAAAATTCTACGAGCGGTCAATATAATAGGTGCGGGTGTAGCAGCACTCAGTTTTTTAAGTATTGTTGATGTAACGAGGAATTGGATTGTTGGAGGCTAATATGTTTTTTCAATTATGTGTTTCGGTTGCGCTGTTACTGGTAGGCATTTCGATGATGTTAATGGCACGCTATTTCAAAAAAAATTAATTACCGTGTCATGCTAAAAAGGCGCCAGAAAACCAGAGCAATTCTAAATTTGAGCCAATATTAAGAATTTACCACAGACCACACTGACCACTCGGACAAAAGAACGAGATTTCAAAGCAAAAGTCCGTGTAGTCCGTGTGGTCTGTGGTTAAAAACTCTCTTCTTCGCGGTAAAATTTGGAATTGCTGAGAAACCCAAACAAATCATTGACGCCATGCCCATAATGCCCTAAAATCAAGGCATGGAGTATTACAACATCATATTGGACATCGCCAAAACAATAGGCAGCCCCGTGCTTATCATTGTTGTCCTCATGATCGGCTACATAAAAATCGATAAAAGGTTCGAAAAAATCGACACCCGTCTGGACAACATGGAAAAAGGCCAAATAAAACTTGAACAAGGCCAAGCCGAACTCAAAGCCGAAAGCGCTGATATTAGAGCCGAACTTAAAGCCGAAAGCGCTGATATTAGAGCCGAACTTAAAGCCGAAAGCGCTGATATTAGAGCCGAACTTAAAGCCGAAAGCGCTGATATTAGAGCCGAAATCAGTGATTTACGAACCGAACTAAAAGCCGACATCAATAATTTACGAGCCGAACTCAAAGCCGAAAGCGCAGATATTAGAGCCGAACTCAAGGACAATTCAGATAAGATCGGCGAGCTTTCGGATCGGATTTCGCGCCAGGAAGGAATCGAAATGGAAAGGTATCACAAACGGTTGGTGGTTTAGTATAAAAAGGCGCCAGAAACCCAAACAAATCATTGACGCCACACCCATAATGCCCTAAAATCAAAGCATGGAGTATTACAACATCATATTGGACATAGCCAAAACAATAGGCAGCCCCGTGCTTATCATTGTCGTCCTCATGATCGGCTACATAAAAATCGATAAAAGATTCGAAAAAATCGACACCCGTCTGGACAACATGGAAAAAGGCCAGGTAAAACTTGAACAAGGCTATGCAAAACTTGAACAAGGCCAAGCTGACCTAAAAGCCGAACTCAAAACCGACATCAGTAATTTACGATCCGAACTCAAAGCCGAAAGCGCTGATATTAGAGCCGAAATCAGTGATTTACGAACCGAACTAAAAGCCGACATCAATAATTTACGAGCCGAACTCAAGGATAACTCCGATAAGATCGGCGAGCTTTCGGATCGGATTTCACGACAAGAAGGCATCGAAATGGAAAGGTATCACAAACGGTTGGTGGTTTAGTATAAAAAGGCGCCTGGCGTTTTTAGTTTTTAAGTATTGTTGATGTAATGAGAAATTGGATTGTTGGAGGCTGATATGTTTTTTCAATTAGCTGAAAATTTATGAAATTTCCTATTGACATATTGTTATACCTGTGTTATACCGTAAATATGAAAACGGCAATATCCCTTTCGAATGTATTATATGAAGAGGCTGAAAAAACGGCCTCTTATATGGGAATTAAGCGAAGCAGGTTATTTGCTATCGCTTTAGAGGAATTTATTATACGGCATAATGGAAATATGATAACCGAAAAAATCAATGAAATTTATGAAAAAATTGATCAAACGGAATTTGAACCTAATTTAAATGTAATACTTGACTCACAAAGGGATGCGACAAAAAATGACACGTGGTGAATTATGGTGGATAGATTACGGCGTTCCATTTGGAAGCGAACCTGGATATAAACGACCTGTCTTAGTAATGCAAAACGATCTTTTCAATAATAGTAAAATTAATACAACTGTTGTAATACCATTGACAACAAATCTATTGCTGGCTGATGTACCATGCAATACTTATATAGATAAAAAAGAATCTAAATTGTCAAAGGATTCTGTAATATTATTATCACAAATAGGTGTTGTTGATAAACAAAGGTTTGTCGAAAAAATTTCAAAAATAAATAAAGATACTATGGAAAAAATTGAAAATAATATCATGTTCATTTTCGGAATAAAAACATTGTAAAAGAAAAGATGCCATTCTCAACAGCACATAACCTTTACTATATGCTGTATGACAAATTGGGCTGTCATAACCTGCCTGAACTTGTACAAAAAGCGGTGCGTAACAACATCATCGGAAAGCGCAAGTATTGCGGCTGTCCTGATTGTGATTACACAGAGGACTGTGAGACACAGGAGGGCCTATGGCGCCAGGCACCAAATTCGTATGAACCACCGCGCCACACGCAGACGGTATTAAACCGCCCTGCGAATTAACATTGACATTTTGCAACCTTTTTGTAATTCTTGTGTCGTAAATACTAGTATAATTGTTGCTACAAAATACTATTTTAAGAGAGGAAACAATGGCAAAACAAAAATTAAGTTTAACCCCGTGGGATTTTTTAGATGAATACCGGGGAACAGCATTTAAGGGCCGGTGGCCTACACTGCCTGAAATGTTTAAAATTACGACCGGCAGGCATGGGGATCGCGCTTGTTTTACAATTTACGAGGGCGACACGCGGATAAGTTTTAACTACAACGAGGCGCTTAAACGTATTAACGCGGTTGCCCGTTATCTTCGCTCTAAAGGCATTCAAAAGGGCGATAAGGTTGCGGTAAGCGGTCAAAATTCCCCCGAATGGGCAACGGCTTACCTTGGTATCCTTTTTGCCCATGCGGTTGTGGTGCCTATCGATTATCAGATTAAAGATGATGAAATTGAATTTTTGGTTAAGACGGCAAAAGCAAAAATCCTCTTTATTGACGAGGAACGCCACGAAAAATTCGTCTCAAACAAGGGCGGTGCCTTAACGGAAGTTTTATCGCTGCACAAAGACGTAGGCAACTATGTTTACGATCTGGACGGCCCCGAATTTACCGAGCCTAACCCGATAACCGAATTCGATCTTGCCGCGATTTTATTTACCAGCGGCACCACCGGCAACCCGAAAGGCGTAATGCTTACACATCAGAATTTAGTTTCCGACTGTTATTTAGCACAGGGCGTGCCGTTTAATGTCTATTATACCGATGTTTTTTACGCGCTTTTGCCTATTCATCATTCTTATACCATGCTGGCGGTCTTTATCGAAACAATTTCGCAGGGCGGCGAGGTGGTTTTCGGCAAGAAAATGGTGGTAAGCGCGATTTTGCACGACTTAAAAGCGGCAAAAATCACCATGCTGCTAGGTGTACCAATGCTTTTCAACAAAGTTTTGGCGGGCATTTTACGCGGGATAAGGCAAAAAGGCGCCGTTGTCTATGGTCTTATCAAATTTTTAATGGGAATTTCCGGTTTAATAAAGAAAACTTTCAAAGTAAACCCGGGCAAAAAAATGTTTAAGGCTATACTGGATCAGGCATGTCTTACTACGCTGCGTACCTGTATTTCAGGCGGCGGGCCGCTTGCGCCGGAAGTTTTCCGAAAGTTTAACCAACTTGGCATCGACTTTGTTCAAGGTTACGGGCTTACCGAAACATCGCCCATCATCAACCTAAACCCCATAGAGCATTACAAAGAAACCAGCGTAGGCAAGGTTATTCCGGGCTGCGATATGAAAATTCTTAACCCCGACGAGCACGGCATAGGCGAAATTATAGTCAAAGGCAGCATGGTTATGCAGGGTTACTTTGAAAACCCCGAAGAAACAAAGGCGGCGTTCACGGAAGACGGTTACTTAAAAACCGGCGACTTGGGTTACCTTGATAATGAAAACTATCTATACCTTACAGGACGCGCCAAAAACATGATTGTTACCGAGGGCGGCAAAAATGTTTACCCCGAAGAAATTGAAAACCAGTTTCAGCTTTTTGACGAAATCGACCAGATCCTTATTCGCGGCTATGTTACAGGAAAAAAGCAAAAGAGCGAACACATCGAGGCGGTTATTTTCCCAAGCCCGGAATTGGTTAAAACATTGGGCGCCGCAAAAGACAAAGTTGCGGAGCGAATTAAAATTATCATATCCGAAGTAAATTCACGTCTTTTGCCCTATCAGAAAATTGAGAAAACCACGATCATCGAGGAACGCATGGAGGAGACAACAACTAAAAAGATAAAGCGGGTAAAAACCGGCGCTGCCGACTCAGGCGAGACCGAAACGGATAAAGGTAAAACTGCTTAAAGATAGACGGATGGTATATATTCATGGTATAACCTATCACAATAGTTATATCATGGAGGTATACTTATGAGTGGAATTGGTCTGGTTATTGCGTTTGTTATCGCAATTGTCGTAATGATTTTGGCTATCTCGAAGCTGAAAATCCATCCGTTTCTTTCGATTATGGTTGTATCGCTGCTTTTAGCGTTAGCTGCCGGAATAAAACTTACAGACATACCGGGAATTATCGGCGCCGGATTTTCCGGCACATTTACCAGCATTGGTATCGTTATTATTCTTGGCGCTCTAATCGGCTCAATTCTTGAAAGCACAGGCGGCGCGCTTAAACTTTCAGATATGGTTGTCCGTCTCGTGGGCAAAAAAAATCCTGAACTTGCCATCCTGCTTATGGGCTGGGTTGTTTCCGTTCCGGTTTTTTGCGATTCCGGCTTCGTAATCCTTAACCCGATACGAAAAGCGCTGACACAGCGTACAAAGGTAAGCGGGGTTGCAATGGCCGTCGCCCTAAGTGCCGGTCTTTACACATCACACGTATTTATTCCGCCGACACCGGGTCCAATCGCCGCGGCAAATACCCTCGGCATGGGTGAACATTTGTTACTTGTTATCGGAATTGGTGTTTTAACATCAATCATACCGCTTATAGCGGGCTATATTTTTGCAAAATTCTTCTGCAAAGACGTTCCAAGCACAGAGCAAAGCAAGCTTACCCAAACCTACGAAGAACTTGTTCAAAGTTTCGGCAAACTGCCAAACGGATTTAACGCTATTATGCCGATTATCGCTCCTATCATACTAATGGCTCTTGGATCGATTGCGGCAATGGCAAAAATTACAGGACCCGGCGGCGATTTGCTTAAATTCTTTGGCACCCCGATAATCGCACTTGCTGTTGGCGTGGTTTTTAGCGTTGCTTTGCTTATGGCGCAAAAAAAGGGTGATAAATTCTACGAAATAACCAACGAAACCCTGAAAGTTGTAGGCCCAATCCTATTTATTACCGCGGCGGGCGGCGTTTTAGGCAGGGTTATAGCCAGTTCAAGCCTTGTTGACTTTATAAAAAGCAATGCAACAGGTCTTGCAAGCATCGGAATCGTATTCCCCTTCATACTTTCGGCAATTTTGAAGACCGCGCAAGGTTCTTCGACGGTGGCTCTAACCACAACAGCCGGTATTCTGGCTCCGCTGATGGGTACGCTTGGTTTAGACACACCGATTCTTGCCGTAATTACCGTTATGGCAATAGGCGCCGGTGCAATGACCGTTTCGCACGCAAACGACAGCTATTTCTGGGTTGTAACAAACTTCGGCGGCATTGAAGCGAAAGATGGATACAGAACGCAAACCTTAATGACGCTTGTTATTGGTGTTGCGGCTATGATTGGCATTACAATTATGTATTTGATATTCAAATAGTGTAGTTAAGTGAAAAGATTTATTTTGATACCCGATTCGTTCAAAGGAACGATGAGTTCAACAGAAATCTGCGGCATTATGGCGGAATCGATAAAACGGTTTTACCGTGATGCCGAAATTTCGATTATCCCTGTCGCCGACGGCGGTGAAGGCTCCGTTGATGCCTTTTTAAGCGCCGTAGGCGGCAAAAAAGTTAATATTAATGTGAGGGGGCCCTTTACCAGCGATGTCCCATCCTTTTATGGTATTTTGCCTGAATCCGACGGCGGCGTTAAAACCGCCGTTATAGAAATGGCTGCCTGCTCGGGTCTTCCGCTTGCGGAGGGCAATTTAAACCCTGAAAAAACAACGACATTCGGCGCGGGGCAGCTTATAAAGGCTGCGCTGGACGCGGGATGCGGCAAAATAATCATGGGGCTTGGCGGAAGCGCGACAAATGATGGCGGCTGCGGCACGGCTGCGGCTCTTGGGGTGCGGTTTTTTGATAGCGCCGACGCGGAATTCGTGCCGGTTGGCGGCACCCTAAAAGGTATAAGCCGCATCGACACAAGCGGCATAGACCCGCGCCTAAAAAAAACCCCGCTAATCACCATGTGCGACATCGACAATCCCCTATATGGTGAAACAGGCGCGGCTTACATTTTCGGCCCGCAAAAGGGTGCGGACCCCGCAATGGTTAAGCGGCTTGACGCAGGGCTTTTGCACCTTGCCGGCGTGGTCAAAAAAGATTTGACAATTGATGCCGGAAAAACTCCCGGGGCGGGAGCGGCAGGAGGCATGGGCTTTGGCATGAAGGTTTTTCTAGGATCAAAGTTGCAAATGGGAATTGAAACCGTTCTTGACACAGTCCGGTTCGATAAGCGTCTGCAAAACACCGACATTGTTTTTTCCGGCGAAGGCAAAATTGACACGCAAAGTTTGCGCGGCAAGGTGGTAATAGGAATTGCGCGCCGCACCAAAAAGGCAGGCGTCCCGTTATTTGCCGTGGTCGGCGATATAGGCGACAATATCGAAGCGGCGTACGACGAAGGGGTCTCGGCAATATTCAGCATAAACAGGGTCGCCGTTCCGTTTGGCGAGGCAAAACTACGCGCTAAAAAAGACATGGCGTTAACAATGGATACAATTATGAGAACATTGCAAATTGGACGCCGGAGGTAATAATGATAATTGGATTTATAGGTTTGGGAATTATGGGTGCGCCTATGGCACGCAATCTCATTAAAGCCGGGTATAAACTTGTAGTGTACTCAAAATCGAAAAAATATGATGAGCTATGTGCGCTTGGTGCGGAAGGGGCGGCAAGTTATAAAGACATCGCCGCAAAATCGGAGCTTGTTATAACCATGCTGCCTAATTCGCCGCAGGTAAAAGAAGTGCTTTTAGGCGCGGACGGCGTTATCGAAGGCATAAAAAGCGGAACAACAGTTATTGATATGAGTTCAATTGCCCCGTCAGTCTCGCAAGAAATAGGCAAGGCGTTAAAGTCAAAGGCTGTGCAATTTTTAGACGCGCCTGTATCAGGGGGCGAACCGAAAGCGGTTGAGGCCACCCTTGCCATAATGGTTGGCGGCGATAAGGCGAGCTTTGATAAAGTAAAACCTGTGCTTGAAAAAATGGGCTCGTCTGTAACATTGGTCGGAGGGATAGGCAGCGGCAATACGGCAAAGCTGGCAAACCAAATCATAGTTGCGCTAAACATTGCCGCCGTAAGCGAGGCCTTTGTTCTGGCGGCAAAGGCGGGTGTCCGGCCGCAGGCTGTTTTTGACGCAATAAAAGGCGGCCTAGCCGGATCAACCGTTATGAACGCAAAAGTTCCGATGATACTTGACGGTAATTTCAAACCCGGCTTTAGCATCGAGCTTCACATTAAGGATCTGCAAAACGCGCTTGATACGGCGCATGATCTGGGCGCGCCGGTTCCTCTAACCGCAGGGTTAATGGAAACCATGCAGTTCCTAAAAAATGATGGGTATGCGGCAAGTGATCATAGCGCAATCGTCCGTTACTGGGAGCAAATGGCAAAGCAAGAAGTACGGAAGTAAGAACACCGCCCAACCACAGCGGGGAAAGCTGAGCCCGCTAACGCGGGCGGCAAACTTATTATAGTGAATCTGAAAGTTTGATAAGACCGGCTTGGGTTTCCGGATATTTGTTGCCATCTCTTTTATAGAGGGCGGCAACATCTTTAAGCAGCGATTTAACATTTGTACGCTCGGCCGGATCATCAATATTTCTTTGAAGCTCCGGAATTGTCAACTTCATACCGGGCTCTATACGATCCGGATCAAGAACAACATCGCTTGAAGCAACCATAATTAACGGAAAATAATAGGCATTTTCCACCGAGCCGTAAGAGGTAGCGGCGATTTTAGAAAGCCTGTCGCCCTTTTTAACGGTATACTGCGTTGCGTTGGTAAGGTCCAATGTCTGTTTGTGGGTTTCGTAAATTGAGGAAAATTGCTTATCGGTATCAGCGTCTCCGCCTCCGCCCCCGCCCCCCGTGCTGGCACATGACACTAAAACCGCCGTCAAAATTAAAACGGCACTTGAAAACAACATAATTTTTGATTTCATAAATACTCCCTTTTTGTGGGCGGGGTGCCCCCCACCCACAAGACTGTACTAAATTAGAAGTACCTCTTTAGTAAGCCTTTGAAGCCGGAACCGTGGCGGGCCTCGTCGCGGGCCATTTCGTGAACGGTGTCGTGAATGGCATCGCCTACGCCATTGTTAAGCGCTTTTGCGCGTTTTGCAAGGTCGGTTTTACCGGCGCAAGCGCCTGTTTCGGCCTCGGCGCGCATTTCAAGATTTTTCTTGCTGCTTGTGGAAAGCACATCGCCTAAAAGTTCCGCAAATTTGGAAGCGTGTTCGGCTTCCTCAAACGCATACCTTTTGAATGCTTCCGCAATTTCAGGATAACCTTCGCGGTCTGCGGTGCGGCTCATAGCAAGATACATGCCTACTTCGGTACACTCGCCGTTAAAGTTGGCAAGTAAATCTTTCTTTATATCTTCCGGTGCATCTTTTGCGATGCCGACTTCATGAATGGCGGCATAAGCCCCATCTGTCCCCTGCTCTTGAAACTTTGCCGCCGGTGCGTTACAAGTAGGACAAGTGGCCGGCGGTTTATCGCCTGAGTGAACATAACCGCAAATTAAACAAACCCATTTTTTCATAGTGGATCCTCCAAAAAAAATTTTTCATGAACGGCTGACAGCCGTCTTATCTTCGTGCTTTTGCTTGTAAGCTCTGTATAAGCTTATCAGTAATATCGCAAGATGGACTATACCATAAAATACCTTTATTATCATTTAAATTCAACACCATGGTAAAACCCTCGCTTTCGGCAACCAGACGCATCTCACTGTTAATCTGCTCGTAGAATTTGTCGGACTGGGATAGTTTGTTTTTTTGCTCAACAAGCTGCGCCGACTGGATTTTATGCCAATCTTTTAGGGCCTCGGATTTTTTATATATTTCATTTCCAAGCCTATTGGCTTTATCGCTTTCACCTTGAAGCTCCGCCTGCGCCCTCTGGCTCTGCAAATTTTCAATTTCTTTTGTACGCTTTTCAATGTCAGATTGAAAACGGGCGCTGCGTTCTTCCCATTCGCGTACCGCGCGGGAATCCTTAAAAAATGTAGTATAAACTTTAGAAATATCCACCACGGCAAACCGTGTTATCTGCTGTGCCCCCGCTTGAAATGAAATAACCAATGTTAAAGCCGTAAAAAAACAAAATTTCTTCATCATTATATCCCCATAACATCCCCAAAAGTTAGTATGTGGAAACTGCAAACGAAATTACAAAATCCACGCCCGAAGCCGGATCCCCATTGCCGCCTATGGCGCCTTGGACCCATTCAATGTCTCCGTTGTCTTTATGTTTAAACCGTTTGGCAAAAAGGAAACGGAACGGGAACTGCGGCATGGCAAAGCGCAACCCGCCGCCAAAACTGTACCGCATGTCATGGTAAAAGTGATAACCTTCACTGGAAACATCAGTAAAAACATCACCCGGCAGCGGCCTTTTTGTCGCGGCGTCAAAAAATAAATCCACGGATAGTATACCCGGAAGCGCCGGAATACGCAATTCCGCCCAGTTTTCCCACATAACATGGCCGCGGTTAAGCCGCTCGCCTGTCCAGCCGCGCCCTACAAACATTCCGTCTATGGAAAGTTTGTTTGCATCCTCGATAATAGGCATAGGGTCGCCCGCTTGCGGGAATATCATCGAAAGGCCTGTATGAAGCCCTATAACGCCCTTAAATGCCCATTTTTCAAACATTTGCCAATTCCAAAGCGTCCAGAACCATTCCAGCTTTAGATCGTTGCGCAAATATTTTTCAATTTCCAGATTGCCAAAAAGACCGTAAACACCAAAACGGTCGCTGATGTAGTAGCCTTTTGAAGGATCGTAGTAAAGATCGCGCTGATCAAGGGAAACGGTGAATGCCACCGAGTTGGCCGGTGTCCACTCGCCGTTACGGTTACGTATCGAGCGGTCAAACGGCCGGTAAATATCGCTGTTAAAGTCGTTGTACTTAACACCGAAACGTATGGTACCGCCTAAATTTAATATCCCCAAAGGTGTCAAAAAGCGGTAGCCTGTCGAAAATCCCATTGATATGCTCCACTGCTCGTATGTCATAAGGTAGGCATCGGGGGGGAGTTTTCCGGCAGCTTCATAATCTCTGAATGACGAGAAACCATCGGGGAACGCGAATGGCTCGTTGCCTTCAAAAAACGGCGCTATGTTATCCATAGCGGCAAGCCGTTGCGCGTGCTGTACGGTAAGATCGAATCCGCCTGAAAGCGGCAGCCCGAAAAGCCAGCGCTGCGTATACTGCGCTGAAATATTTTGAACATCCGGCGAAACGTTTACCTCGGCGCCAAATGCGTTGCCGCGGCCTAAAAAGTTTCTGTCGTTCCATTTAAATAACGCGGAAATGGGAAATGCTTTAGGATCGTTAGAACCGGAGAATGTAAGACCTGCCTGAATATCCGTTGTGTACTGTTCCTCAACATTTACTATAAGGTCCATAAGACTTTCGGTACTGCCCGGCGGGGTATCGGGCACCACGCTTGAAAAGTACTGTAGGTTGTACAGGTTTCGCAGTCCGTTCATTATCTTTGTTTTTGAAAAAACATCACCGGGTTCAAGCGGAATTTCGCGGGTTATTACATGATCCTTGGTTTTTTTGTTTCCCCGTACATAGATATGCTCAATGTGCGCCCTGCCGCGTTCAACTATCAAAATATTGTAAGAAATTGTCCTGTTTGTGTTGTCGCGGTTTTCCTGTCTGTCGATACCGTTAAAAATATAACCATTTTCGTAGTATATATCCTGAATGCTCTGCAAATCCATTTCCAACCTGCCGGCGTTTAAAGTTTCGCCTTTTTTTGACTTTACCAGTTTTTCAAGGTTGGCTGTCGAAAAAATATGATTCCCCTCAAACGTAATGCCGCCAAAAACAAAAGGCAAACCCTCGTTTATCCGAAAAGTAAGAATAAGGTGGCTGCCTTTATCATCGTGCCTTATGTCGCGGATAAGGTCGGTAATTTCGGCGTCAATGTAACCCCTGTCGTGGTAATAGGCCGCTATTGCAGCTCTGTCTGCAATGAGCTTTGCTTCCTGAAAAGCGCCGTCGGTAAACAGGGCCTTTGGTTTAAGCGTTAAAATACCCTGAAGGTTTTTTTCGGAAAAGACGGAGTTGCCTTCAAAATGAATTGATTCTATCGTTATCCGCTCGCCTTCGTTCAATATAAAGTTGACAACTAAATTGCCGTTGTTGTCATACACCTGTTCCGTGCGAACTGTTATATCGGGGTAGCCTTTTTCAAGGTATTTATTGAGGATGGCCTGTTCGTCCAGCCTTATTTTAAGCTGGTTGACAACATCATTAATTTTCAGCGTTACCACATCAAGTATTTCATTGCGGCGCAGCCCCTTGTTATTGACAAAATTTATTCTTGAAACTACCGGACGCTCCGTTACTTTAAAGCGGATAACAAGCTCTGTTCCAAGGGTATCGGACGGAACGGCATTAGGCTCAATAACATCAAATAATTCCAAGCCATAAAGCTGCCCCTGTAATTCAAGGAAAATATCATCTGTAAAATTTTTCCCGATAAAAGATTCCGTAACGCCGTCCAAATCCTTCTGTTTTACATGACGCAGACCTTCAAAAGTAATATCCCGTATACGTTTCCCGATATACCATTCATCATCTTGTTCCGCCGCCGTTTGTGAGAAAACATTTGGTGTAAAAATTAAAAACAGGATGGCAACAACAGTTGAGCAAAAGTTGTTTCTTTTAAATCGCATTAAATCCCCATTCACGAGAAAATTTCAGAATCATAGATTTACTGATCCTACACGGTTTTAAGAGTCCAATCAACATATTCATTTCCTTACGGCAAAGTCCATCTTTTACTCAATGTAATATTATTATTTAATACCCATTTTGTGGTAAAATTCTTTGTAACAACTTCCCATTTTAAATCAAACAAAGGCGTTTTAAATTCGGTGCTTATCTCCGGCTCCACACTTATGCCGCCCCATTCAACATTTGCCGGATCGTAACGCAGTGAAACCATTCCCTGCAAAAACATATTTGCGCCTATGTATTTACCTATGAAAACAGTTGTATTGTCAAAATAGTTACCGATTTTAGTATTATCCATGGATAAGGAAGACCGTGCGCCGGAAGAAGGATCCGCGCCGGATTGCCCGGACTGTGAATTATTAAACACATTTAACAAAATTGCGTTTTGGATTGCCTGCGTCCGCATGGAAAACATATCGACGTGAAGAAAATCGCGCACCGTGCGTTCAAAACGGCGCACCACGCCAAACTGGGCAAGGACATCCGCCGTTGACGACAAAAACGCCCTTTCGATAACGTTATTCTCGCCTGTGGAGCCCGCGAATTTTTCTCCCATTATTGACAATATTTCGATTTGTGAAAGCGGCGGATTTGATTCAAGGCGCGGGGTAAAGTTGCTTATAGGCTGATTATCAATAACCATCGAAATTGTAACCGCTTCGTTATTTGATCGGTCGCGGGTTTCCGCACGGGCGGTTATCCTCGGGTCGAATTGTATTTCGTTTTCATTAAAGTGCATACTTCCGCTTCGTATATAGAAGCTGCGTTGAAAATAAAAAAGCTCGCCGCTTTTAATGTCAATATCGCCGATTAGCGATAAACGTCCCGAACGGCTATCGCTTGAAATATTTATCCTGTCACCCGATGCCGCCGTTGCCCGCAAAATAGGAAAATCGGCATTCGGCCACAAAAATTCCACTTTCCTGCCTGAAATTATCGTTATATCGGTCATAATAACGCCTGATGATTGTTCCTGATTCCCACCATCCGGGTTTTGCTTATCCTTGCCTGAATCCATGGACATTTCCGCTTCGTCGCACACCACTTCGCCTGAAACAACCAAAGCGTTTTCGCTGAATTCCAAAAGCACATTACCCGCCGCCGTACCCTTTGCGAGAAAACCGGCAATATTCATTTTTATAGGTATAGGCGTATCTTGTTCCGCCCTGATGCTGATTTCAAAATTGCTCGGCACCCACCGCGATATGTGGAAGTTTCCGGTTATAAGCCCCTTGCCTTTACCAACTTTGGCAAGTATAGGCAGAAGTCGTATTTCGTTACCGTCAAATTCCAAACGCGCCGGGGTGGGGCCGATTTCACCGTCAACAAAAGAAGGTATCCTCATTCTTAGGCTGTTAACCCATGCGTTACCGTAAAATGCCGGATCGTTAAGCTGGCCGGTAACACGTACGTTGCCATTTATAAAACCACCGGCAAAATTAACAACATCAACAGGAATGTACTGCCAAAGCGTCTCCAAATCCACGTAAAGGTTTGAGGTTTGCGCATCAATAATGTTGTTTTTTAAAAAGCCCACAACGGTAAAACGGACAGGGCTTGGGTACGAAAGACCGGCAAAAAAATCGCCCGAATCATCAACTTTTAGCCGGATCATATTTTCAGGCCCGCCTGTTACCGAAATAGACTGTTCGCGGCGCGAGAACTCAAAGCTAAAAGGATCGGGCGGCGCATACTCGTTAAACTGTAAATTACTAAACGTGATATTTCCGCTTATTGAATCAAGGGCGCTTTTTAAACCAAACCATGAAATTGTGTTATCAAACTTGGCGTCTATAGCCATAAACGCACTGACAGGGCTGCCAAAGACGCTGCCATTGATTGACGCCGCTGTTTGAAAATTTTGCCTGTTTAACGAAATAAACAGCGCGGGTATTTCCGCCTGCATCTGTCCGTAATAAATCCGGGTTTCGGACATCTGCAATTCCGTTTCGTCAAAAGTGCCTTGCGTGCTTAAATGCAGCGTACTTCCGGCAAAGGCGCCCGAAAGCTGGCCTATATCAAAAGCGCTTGACCATACCTCATCGGGCTGCTTAAAAAAACCTATCTCCCCCGTTAACTTAAACCCGGCTTCGTTATTAACAAACCTGCCTATCTGAAAATTTTCCGCGTGCACCCACAATAAAAATGAATTCTCATCATTGTTAATTTCCAATTTTATAAACTCATCGCCTGACGCACCGGCTAAATCGATAACGCCCGACATGAACACCTCGGTAAGCCGTTTTCCCTTAAAACTATCCCACTTAATACCGCCGCTGCCTGAAAGAGGGCCGCGCCAGTTATCAAAAAACAACCTGTCGAAAACGGCCGCGCCCTGATCCGCCCTGCCGCTTATTTCCATAATTGGTTCCGATGAGTACGCTTCTATATAATTTGAAAGCATAATTTTATTAAAATTGACATACCATGAATCGGCCGATTCGTAGCGGAAATCCGAGTTGACATCCAGTGAATACATTTTATTTTTTTGCGGCAAATGCAGATCATCAACAAACAGGAAACCTGAAAAAGTCCCGGCGCTACCCAAATTCAACGCGGCGCTAACGCCGGAATCGCTTGTTATGCTTAAAGAATTCCGGTCCATAAGGGCGCCTTCCAAAAAGTAGGTGTTACCCAGAGCAAAAACATCGGCAAAAAAACCTACATTATTGATATTCGAGTAATCGGCAAACCCGTGAACATCCACCGTACCGCCGGGATAAACAAGATGGGTTTCCGTTAGATCAAAACGCCTGTCCGTACCGGAAATCGCCGAAGTTGCCCACAAACCGCTGTTGTGCCGCAGCGCGGTAACAAGGTGCGGAATGTTAAAAAGGGTTTGCTTGAAATCGGTTGTAAGAAAAAATTCCGATGTCATTATTACCTCGTCCACCACAACTTTGGTAGGGCCGGTTGTTTTGGGAACTTCAATAACGCTACGGATGATTTCTATTGAATCGGACAGGGAAAATTTTTCAAGCGCCAAACGTACTTCAAGCTCAGGATCGCTTTTCCTGCCATTTTTTTCACCGGCCATGATAAACGAAACATCCGCCTGCAAATTCGCAATATCGGCATAGCCTGAACTTTCGATATTTGTAAACCTTATAGCGGAAAGCGCAACATCAAAACGCCCGATACTGCGGAGAATCTCAATATTCAACGCCTGCAGCTCGGTGTCCCCAAAGTTAATGGTGTCGGCAAAGATAAAGATTCTATCGCTGCCGGCAGCGCTTGAAACAATAATATCGGCGCGGACGCCGGAACTGGAAGCGCGGTCGGCGGTTTTTGTAAAGGTAAAATCATTTAAAACCAAATTCCCACTTGGCATAAGCCTGTCGATGTTAAACGTACCGCTCCACACGGCGCTGCCCCGGGGCAGGTCGATATTCAGGTTTCTAAAATTAACAATATGCTCGTTGCCGTCGGCGGCAATAGCAAAAGTGCCGGAATCGGAGGCAAGGCCTGTAATCAAATTGCCATGCAAATCCGCCGAATAGGCAAATTTCTTTCCGGCGCCGGAAGTCAACCTGATATTACCTGAAAGACGCGATTTTAAGAGCGTACCCGCAAAATCCTGCTTTGCCGGAAGGTTTATCAAAAATGAAGGCTGGAAATTCAGGAAAGAAACTTTAGTATCAATGGCTTTTGCCAAGGAATTATAGGCAAAACTAATATCATAGCCATTTTTTTTGTCGGTATTTTCGATAAAAACACCATCGCTGGACACCTTTGCGTAGATTTTTGCCGTATTCAGGGTTAAAAAATCGGTTTTTAGCTTGCTCAATGCCAACGCAGCCTCGAGTGTGCCCGTTATTCCATCAAAACTGAGGTTCACTTTGGCCGGAGTTGCCAGTTTTATTGATGATTTAAGCGCTTTAGGGAAAGAAGCCTCGACATTCCAGCGGGTTTTTAAAAGAATTTTATCATTTCTAACACGCCCCCGCGCGTTTATACCGCTAAAAGAAAATTTGACATCGGAGGAATTCATTCGCGCCGCGCCGTTTTTCAGTTTGAGGGTAAAATTGTCCGGCAGGTCCACGGCGATCATTTTTAAAACATCCATAGCCGTTATTTTTGGCACTTTTTTTACGACAAAATAGTCTGAAAAGTCCTTTTCCGTGTTATATTCAACCAATGGGTAATCAACCTTTATAGATTTTATGGAATGAATCATCCCGGCGGCATTAAAATTCAATAATTCACGGGGGGAAAATGCCAAACGAACCCGTTTTGCACTAACATCGGGAACAAAATCCGCAAAAAAAGCCTGATTTTTGATAAGTTCCTCCGATTTTGCCATTCTAAAGTCATGAACATCAATTGTACAAAAAATTGACGGCCCAATGGACCGGTAACTTATCGATTTTCCCAATAAAATTTCTAATTCATGCAAATATTTTTCCCGCACAACCTCAATTTCAGAAAATATTCTTTTCTGGGCAGGCCGCAAAACAACTGCCGACAGTACCACCAGCATTAAAAAAATGAGAATATACAATTTTTTAAGCTCAAACGGCCGCACTTTTCGACAATCCCCCGTATCATTATCGGACTAAACACCATGTTTTCACAGGACGCAATTCTGAATTTGGCACAAAGCAAAAGAATTTCTGTTGCACGGCAGATTGTATATAGCATAGTGCTTTTAATTATGCACGGCGCTCCAAATACATTTTTTTCTGCCTTATCTACAAAAAACGGCGTGCGCCCTCGCTCCAAATACATTTTTTCTGCCTCTAACACACAAACGGCAGGGCGGTCTGTAAGACAAAGACCCTTTGGCTGCATATTGCGGCAGATGCAGAGGTGCTTTTGGAACTTCAAGATTAGTACGATAAGGCAAGCCGCTCACAGAACCCATCGTTCCGCGTTAGTGCTATCGGAACGTTGTTTCTTCTCTGATCACCAGTAACTATCTAGTCCGCATAACGCAATACGCTTCACGATGGAACCTGCGAGCGTTTGCATCATAGTACCAATTTCAGAACTAAATGCACCTCTGTTTTTGTCGGGTAATTAAGCCAAAGGGCACACGCCACACAAGCCGCACGCCGCCTATATAGCAAAAGCAGAAAAACGCATTTGACGCTAACATAGGGGTTATTCGGAACGTTATCTTTTCCTT
This sequence comes from Spirochaetia bacterium, assembly GCA_026002305.1. Lineage (GTDB taxonomy): Bacteria > Spirochaetota > Spirochaetia > Treponematales > Breznakiellaceae > BNVA01. Next base: position 3,882 of record BOBI01000018.1, on the reverse strand, counting down.
GACCACCAGTAGCGGTTTAATCCGCATGACGCAGGAGCATATTGGATTTAAGAACGTAGAAAAACAGCGGTAGCTGTTTCCCCCATTCGTACAAGTTACCCTGAACAAATACATCCTTCACGCTCCACAATGGAACCTTTAACCTTTTACCGCCGTTCCGAGAAAAGCAGAAATAAAAATACCTTTGCGTATAAGCCGCACGCCGCCGTTCTGACAAAAGCAGAAAAACGCATTTGACGCTAAAATAGGGAAGATCAATTAACAATTGATAATTAACAAAAGAAGCCTCCTTCCACTTCGCGTTTCACGCAAGACCGCAGAGAAATTTGGAAAATTTACATACAAAAGCTCCGCGTCCTTTGCGCACAAAAAAAAAGTGCCTGGCACCGATCGCTATAGAACCTTTGACCTTTTACCGCCTTTCCGGCAGATGCAGAGGTGCTTTTAAACTTCAAGATTAGTACAATTAGGCAAGCTGCTCGCAGAACCCATTGCTTCCGCTCCAAATACATTTTTTTCTGCCTTTAACACAAAAACGGCGTGCGTAATGGTCTACAAAAACATTTTTATTTCTGTATTACAAACAAAAACGGTAAAAGGTCAAAGAACCCATTACTCCGCGTTAGTGCGATCTGGACGCTATCTTTTTTTTGATCACCAGTAGCGCTTTAACCAGCATTTCCGCAATACGCTCCGTAATGGAACCTTTGACCTTTTACCGCCGTTCCGAGAAAAGCAGAAATAAAAATGCCTTTGACACACAAGCCGCACGCCGCCTATATAACAAAAGCAGAAAAACGCATTTGACGCTAACATAGGGGCTATTCGGACGTTATCTTTTCCTTAATCGCCAGTAGCGGTTTAACCGGCATGACGCAGGATCGTATTGGATTTAAGAACGTAGAAAAACAGCGGTAGCTGTTTCCCCCATAAAAAAGTGCCTGGTACCGATCAGGTGCCGATCAAAAACCACCTCGCCGCAGAGCGGCGAGGTATTTCATTTTCCAAAATGGCGCCTGGCGCCAAATTTGCTATTCTACGGGGCACACACAACACGGAACCCAATATCGAGGCCCGCGTTGCCGGGATAGTCGTAATAACGGCTCGCAACCTCGCAGCCGGAAGCATAGTAGTTCCAGCCGCCGCCGCGCCTAACGCGGTTCACGCCCGAAGCGGGCCCCGTTGCAGGAGTTGAAGTATCGATATTGGAGATAAAAAAGTCCCAGCACCATTCAAATACATTGCCCGACATATCGAATATCCCTTTTCCGTTTGCCGCCTTTGTTCCTACAGGATGCACGCCATAGGCGGGATCGCTTGATGTAAGGTCATAAGAATTAACACTATACCATGCTACATTGCCTATGGTTCCACTGCCCGAATACGTATAATTCCACTGTGCATCGTCTTGATCGCCGCCGCGAGCCGCATATTCCCACTCCGCTTCGGTTGGCAGGCGGTAACCGTTTGCTGATGTCTTAACTTTTGCTGCATAATCCACACTGAATGCGTTTGCGTTTGTAGAATTTTTTAGGACTGTTGTGTAACCAGTATCCGCATAATACACAGGCTCTCTGCCGCTCATTTCGCTATAGGCGTTGCACCATACAATAGCGTCCCGCCAATTTATTGTGGTTACAGGACGGAGCGTCCTGTTTGCGGCTGCCGCCGCGCCGGTTCCGGTCGTTCCGTGTCCTTCTACACCCGCGTTTTCAAATGCGTAACCGTTTGCTGTCGCCCAGTCGTATACCTCTTTCCACAGGCTCCATGTGGTTTCGTAGGCGGCAATTTTAAATTCGGCTATGTTTTGCACGCTGTTACGGCCCGCTATGAATACAGCGCCGACCGGTGTTGTGACGGTTCCGGCGGGTATGGTTACCATTGCCGTTGCGGGCGACGTTACTGTTGGTGTCGCGGACGCTGATGGCGTTGCGGACGCTGTTGGTGAACCCGACGGCGTAGCCGTTGGCGTTACCGTCGGAGTTGCCGTTACCGTCGGAGTTGCCGTTGCCGTTGGTGAGGCGGACGCTGCTGGTGAACCCGACGGTGTAGCCGTTGGTGTCGCGGACGTTGTCGGTGAACCCGACGGCGTAGAACTAGGTGTCGGAGTAGAAGTCGGTGTAGCCGTTGGATTAGGTTCCGGTGAGTCTGTCGGTTCCGGCTCCGGCGTGTCTGTCGGTTCCGGTGTCGCTAAAAAGGCGCGCACGGGCCGGACATAATGTGTGCCGTATTTGTTGCCGTAGTAATATATATCCCCGTTATCGAATCTCTGGTACCAGGCTTCGTCATTAACATCCTGATTCTGCGAGGATGACCAGTAGAAGCTGTCGGCAAAATCGCCGTTTATAACGGCCCTGTTTTCGTACATCGCGTTGAGTTCCCCGCTACTTGGAAGAAACCAGTCGGTAAAGCCGTTAAGCTCGTAACCGGTAGCGGCCTTTGCCGCCGGTGCGTCAGGGTCGCCGTTAGCAGCCAGTATCAGTTCCGTGTTTTTCTGGCCTTCGCCTATATCAACGGAAAATTCCCCGTCCAGCCGGACACTTGTAAAAGCATTTGATGCCCATGCAAACAGCCCCGGAACATCATGGGGCGCCGCTTCAAGGTAATCCCAGTTCCCGTATCTATCATGGTCATCATTAACAAAGAATACTGTTCCGCCGGCGGGTCCCTGCTCGCCTATTAACCACGGCTCGTCCGGGGCATGGGTTACTACCGGGGTAGGTTCCACAACTCCAATGGTTACGGAGGCGTTTTTTACCCCCGAATAACCCGCGCGGCTAACGGTTACCCTTATTATTGAGTTGTTATCATCCTCCGTAACCGTATAGGTTGGACGTGTGCCGATAACCGCGCTGCCCTCCTTACTGTTTGTCCATTTATAAGCTATGGCGCCCGAGCCGCCCAGCGCGGACGTTTTTGCCGTTAATTTTTTGCCGACGGCTTTCTCCCCCGTAATGGAAACGCTTCCCGTTAAAGCGGGAAGTTTGCCGGAATCCTCATCGAGGGCGTCGGTCTCGCCCGCCGGCTGCGAGCAGCCCATAAAGATTGCCATGGCTATAACCGTAACAACACCGCCTAATAATAAAAATTTCTTCATAAAAGCCTCCAAAATATTTTTCTACACGAAACACGAACAGACCGTTCACATATATATACAAAAAGCCCCGGTGACAAAAACGCGGGAGCCGTTAAGCCCTGGGAAAAATTGCCTGAACAGGTAATAAAACTGGGATATTTTTCGTCTGTTTGAAAGTAAGCCGGTGTACTGTACGTCTGTACCGGTAGTGCTACTGCACGCGGGGGGGGGTAAAACGCAGTGCGGATAAAAATTTCTTCATAAGATCTCCAGAATGAACAAATCCCCGGGTGTAAACTATTGGTGTATGTTATTAGTATAGGCACAAATTTAATAAAAAACAAGTAAAATTTGCAAAAGTATGGGAGAAACTCGGAGTAGGAAGAGCTTCTTTTGTTAATTGTTAATTGTTAATTATCAATTATTAATTGATCTTCCCTATGTTAGCGTCAAACGCGTTTTTTCTGCTTTTGTGGCAGAGGCGGATGACGCTGAAAGGTTCCATTGCGTAGCGTATTGCGTTATGCGAGTTAAAAAACTACTGGTGATCAAAGAAAAGATAACGGCTCGATAGCACTAACGCGGAGCAATGGGTTCTTTCAGCGTCATCCGTTTTTGTGTTAAATGGCAGAAAAATGTATTTGGAGCGGCAGCACGCCGCTTTTGAGTTAAAGGCAGAAAAAAATGTATTTGGAGCGGAGGGTTTATTCAAATTCAGAATTGCCAGGGGGCGCCATCCTTATAACCTGACCCCTATCGCAAGTTTTATATCAAAACCGTGATTAAAATTATTACCGGAAAGAATA
>BOBI01000017.1 GCA_026002305.1 Spirochaetia bacterium | reverse complement strand
CAATGGCTGTATCGCGTTCCGGCGTGAAAAATACGTACCAAACGGCGGTCCTGCAGGCGGCGACGGCGGCAAAGGCGGCGATGTTGTCTTTACCGTCCGCAATAATCTGCGGACATTAACCCACCTACGTTATAAAACGGCGTTTAAAGCCGAAAATGGCCGCGACGGCGAGGGCAGCGCCCGCTATGGCGCCGGTGGCGCCGATATTATCATTCCTTTACCCCCCGGCACGGTTCTAAAAGATACCGGGACAGGAGAAATAATCCACGATTTTGGCAAAGACATAGCCGACTTTTTGTTCTTAAAGGGCGGAAACGGCGGTTGGGGCAACATCCACTTTAAATCCTCGGTGAATCAGGCGCCCAGGCGGGCGTTACCGGGTAAGGCGGGCGATACGCGGCGTATAGGTGTGGAATTGCAAATTATGGCGGATATAGGGTTTGTAGGCTTTCCAAATGCCGGAAAATCGTCCCTGCTGGAAAACTTTACAAATGCCCGCCCGAAAATTGCCCCATACCCATTCACCACCAAAATTCCAAACCTAGGCGTGCTGCACACCGATGATCGCGACATCATTTTGGCGGATATTCCGGGCCTCTTGGAGGGCGCATCGGAAGGGGTGGGGCTTGGTATAAGATTTTTAAAACATATTTCGCGCACCGCGGCGCTGGCATTCTTAATTGACCTGTCGCAGGACAACTATTTGGAAGCTTTTGACATCCTACGCGCAGAGCTGGAAAGTTTTTCGGCAGACCTTGCGGTCAAGAAACGTGTGGTTATCGGCACAAAACTCGATTTAGAGGAAACCGCCTGCCGCCTTGAGGAATTGAGGGAAAGGTTAAACGGCGAAACCGTTACGGGCATTTCAGTTTTTTCAGGTCAGGGTATAAAAGAGCTACGAAATATGTTTTTGGAGCTGACCGCGCCTTGCAATGGGGAATTGTCCTTGTTAAGATCAACAAATGTTTTCTAACCATATAAAAATTATTTTTTTACTTGTGTCTGTTTTACCTCTCTGTACCTGCCGTTCCGCTGCGGTGCGGGATATTGGGGGTGAGTTGCCTCCGGATTTGGGCGCGGACGGCAGTCAGGTTGTGGAAAACGAGGACATATATGAATTCGTGGATATTCCTCCAAATTTGGAGGATTTACCGGTTTCAACATTTAAAGAGGTCTGGGCATATTTGGTAAGCGGCGAAGAGAGCGCGCTTAAATCCAACTACGCTATTTCCGATGTGGTTTATTTTGCCGCGGAAGTGGACCGTTACGGGCATTTGGTTGATGTACCGCAGAGAAAAAAAGTAGGGAATTTTTCCGGACGTGTCCATGTTTCAGCCGCGTGTAACGGCGCGGGTTTAACGCATTTTGTTTTGGAGCCGGGTAGCCGCGCGCGGCAAACACTTCTTTCAGAGCTTATAGCGGCGGCGGCGGCCTACGACGGGCTTAATATGGATTTTGAGCTTATTCCGTCGCGCGATGCGGATAATTATCTTTCATTCCTGCAGGATTTAAAAGCGGGGCTTGGTAAAAAAATGTTTACGGTTTGTGTACCGGCGCGCACACGCGCTGGCGGAACATACAATTATAAACGTATCGCGGAAATTGCCGACAGGGTTTTTGTTATGGCGTATGATGAGCATTGGTCAACGAGCAAGCCGGGGCCTGTTGCTTCGATGAATTGGTGCAAGACGGTAGCTTCGTACTGTTTGCAATCAATAGGCAGCGAAAAACTTATTATGGGAATTCCATTTTACGGTAGAGCCTGGGGCGATAAAAGTACATCGCGCGGGCTTAAAAATTCAACTTCACAGCGGATTATAGAAGAAAATAGTATAGAAAATGTACGGCGTGTAAACGGTATTCCAACATTTGAATATGATGTTACCGTCCGTGTAACGGTTTATTACGAAGATGATTATTCAATATCCACGCGAATGGATATGTACCGTAAGCAGGGTGTTCAATCTGTAGGTTTTTGGCGTTTGGGGCAGGAATCAACGGGTGTTTGGGGCCTTTTAAAGCTTTCTAACGGCACCCTTACGGGTATCGCAAAAAGCGTAAAATGAACGCTATGAACTACCGCGCGGCAAGCCACGCGGTATTAAACCAAAACACGGACAATAAAAAACTATTTGTAACGTTATGAAAAAATACTTGTTCTTTTAGTACATCTTACGAAAGAAGGAGTATGTATGAAAAAGATTTTAGTTTGTTTTGTTTTAGCCGCCGCATCGGCAACAATGGTTTTTGCGCAGGCGCAGGGTAACAATGGCGCGGCGTCCCAAGGTCAAGCAGCCCGGCTTGTAAAACCGGAACCTGTACAAATTAGCGGTAAACTTGCGTGGACAAACGGGCGCATCGCCGTTCTTGCCGATAACACGACATATTATGTTTCAGGCATAGGCAAACTTGTAGGTTTTGTTGACGGTATAAAAGAAGGCGCTGCTGTAAGTTTGCAAGGTTACGAAAGAAAAATTAAAGCGGTACCCGATTACAAATATTTTCACGCAACAAAAGTTACGGTAAACGGCAAAGACTATGAATTTGATAACGAGCGCGTTGCACTAGGCAGCTTTGCCGGTAAACACGGCGGTCCCTATGGCGGCGGTTTTGGCGGCAAAAACTTTGGCGCTATGCATAAACAATTCGGCAATGGGGTACATAAACAATTCGGTAATACCCCGGGTAGAAATTTCAGATAGCAGTAATAGTTTTTAAAAGTGCCCCGCCTGTGTGCGGGGTATTTTTTTCTCACTTTAAAGCGAATTAAGCGAAATTTTAGATGTTTCGTTGAGTTTTGCCTTGTTTCTCTATAGTAAATACGATAATATATATGAGATACCTGCAGAGTTTTGCTTCCAAGGCTATGGTTTTATTGTATAGGTTTTATAAAATGAATAAGAGAACTGATACTAAACAACAAAATCTTTTTCTGTTTTTCATCTTATTATTGACGCTTGTGTTTACAGGTTGTGAACAAATGCTGCCAACACCGGATCTGTTTCGGCAAATTTCAAATAATATACAGAATGATGGCAGCTTAACAATAGTAATTGCGGCAGGTGATATTTCAAACATTTCGCATAGCGCACAGAATTTCGACGGGCCATTGCGTTCAGTTATGCCTTCCGGCGGCATCTTTCATCATCTTATTGTACAGCTTGAACCATCAGGCGGCGGCGCTCCGTTTGGGACGCAAACGATTGTTTCGGAAGGCGGTATTGCGCAGGCGCTTTTCCATCTGAAAAGTTTAAGAGCGTTGCGTATAACGGTCTTGGCGTATCAAAACGAGAATGATGCCGCGCCGCTTTTAACACGCAGTCGGGACTGTGCGGACGCGGAGGTGCAAAGCGGTTTTATTAACGTGGAATTTAGCCCTGTAGCGGGAATGGGAACAGGTACGGTTTCCCTTACCGTGAGTTGGCCGGAAACCGAATTAATTACATATTTACACGCGGGGATACCTCTTACCGAAAGCCCCGACATCATACTTGACTATTATACCACGGACTTTGACATTGATGGAGTTAATAAAAAAAAGACGCTTGTTTTTAACAATGTGCCATCGGGAGCGAATAAATTAGTTATCGAATTTTATCGCGGCGATTCCACATCATACACAAAGGCGGGTTATTTTTTAGAAGGCGTTACCGTGTGGGCGGGTCTTACATCCGGCACATGGATAGATTCAAACGGTGTTTCGCATGACGCGCGCCATTATACAAGCGCCTACTTCCGCAGCTACCTTGCGTCTCTTTCGTTTGATGTTTTAAATAACGACAACAGCCCTGTAAATCTTGTTTGGGACGGCGATGGAATTTACCATTTTGATATGGATACGGTACAGAGTCCTTCGTCTTCGACGCCGTTAAAATTTTCAATAAATATGACCGGCGGCCCCGGTGAATTTTTATTAAGCGCCACGTTAAACGGTACTGATATTAAAAATAATTTTACTTCGTCTAACAGTCAGGCGGCAATGCCTGTTTATACTTGGAACACTATGCCGGTGGATTTTACGCAGCCTGTCGAGATCGAAATAAAAAGCCGCGCGCCGGATAGGCAGACTGAAAAAACATACACAATTCAAACGGCAGCAGCCTTGCGCGTGTATTTAAAAGACGGCGTGGATGCGGTTAAATACCACCTGAGTTTAGACGAAGCTATTGCATGGGAGCCTGATACAACCGCAGGTGAAGCGTTCAGCACGCACGATGTTATTACACTATTAAATGATGTACTTGTAACTGCCGCGCCGTCTCCTGTGCCAACAACACACCCTTCCGCGTTTCCGCTTATAATTACGTCGCCTAACGGTAAGACAAAGTTTATAAAACGCGGCGGCGGCTATAGCGGCGTCCTTTTTTACGTTCCGCAAGCAGCCGCGCTAACACTGGGCAACCGCAATGCAGCGGGAGGGGCCATTGTAAGCGGCGCGGGTACCGGTATTCTTATTGTAGACGGCGGCGCGCTGTGGACAGGCGGCGATGGAACACCGGCGGGCGGGGCAGTCAACGGCGCGGGCGGGTTAACGGCAACCGGCCCTATTATAAACGTAGACGGAACACTTGTCCTTAACAGCGGGGTAACCCTGCAAAATAACGATTATAACAGCTACGGCGGTGCGGTAAGCTCATCAGGTTCATCAAATTTTACAATGAATGGCGGTGAAATAAAAAATAATTATGCAGGCGGCGATGGCGGCGCTATTGAACTATACGGCACTTTTACAATGAAAGGCGGAAAAATTACAGGCAATAAAGCAGCGCGTTACGGCGGCGGCATAGATATATGGCAAGGCAACACTACTGTTGAGGGCGGCTTAATTAGCAATAATGCCCATGGCACGGCAAGCGGAGCTGCGGGTAACGGGATATTTGTATACACTTTTTCTTCTGCTTTAAATATTTCAGGCAGCGCCGTAATAGATCAGAATAACGATGTGTATTTGTCAAGCGGCAAAGCAATCACCGTAACAGGAACTTTGAACCCAACCGCCAACCCCGATAATCCAAGCGGTAACACGTGGACGGCAAAGATTACAGCGGCTACAACAACCGCTGGCACTGTGGCGGCGCAAGGTGTTGCCGTCGGCTACACGTTAACCGCTTACGATGCGGCAAAGTTTACAAGCAGCGCAGGGGTGTTTGTCTACGACAGTACCCCGCCCGGCAAAGTAGTTTTCAATTGATCCCTTTACCGCTGTTTCGACGCTTAAAGCGTATCTTGCATCGGAACCACCTTACTAGAACCATGAAATACTCGTGCCTGCACACACATACTTCGTTTTGCGATGGCAGCGGGATGCCGGAAGATTATTGCCGCGCCGCATACGAAAAAGGCTTTGCCGCTCTGGGGTTTAGCGCCCATGCCCCGCTGCCTGTAAATTCTGGACTTAAAACAGATTGGCACATGAGCGGGCAGCGCCTTGACGAATATCTCGCCGCTGTCCGCGCCGCAGCCGGTAAGTGGCGGGGGAAACTGCCGGTTTTTGCCGGTTTGGAGGCGGACTTTATTTCAGGTGTCGCAAAACCTTCCGATTGGGACTTCGATGCCTCAGCTCTGGATTTCTTGATAGGTTCCGTTCACTACGCAAGCGCCACCCGCTGTGTCGATTCCCCGCCGGAGGAATTCGCTTTGCTGGTAAACGAAGATTTTTCAGGTGATACATTCGCAATGGTGGACACATATTGGTCTAATGTGGAGCGCATGATCGAATCCGGCGGTTTTGACATTTTGGGCCATGCCGATCTTGTAAAGAAAAATAATCGCGGCGGCTTATATTTTTCCGAAAACGACACACGCTACACAAAATGGCTGCCTCGGATCGCCGCCGCCGCCGCCGCCGCCGGTATCGTTGCCGAAGTAAATACAGGCGCTCTTAACCGCGGCTATACCGACGAGCCTTACCCCTCGCTCGCCCTTCTTACCCTGTTTTGCAAAGCGGGCGTTCCTGTTACAATAAATGCCGACGCCCACAGGCCGGAACATTTAGGCGGCTTTTACGAGGACGCGCACCGTCTTTGTCTGGAGGCCGGATACAGGGAATTCCGGCTTTTTCAGGGGCGGCGCGATGGAAAAGCACAGTGGGGTAAGGAAAAGTTTTAGGAAAAATGATTAAAAAACAGATAAAACTAGTAATTTTCATTGCAATGTTATCGATTTTATGCACTTTTTGTACAAGATCGCCGCCTGAAATATCATTTTATACTATGCAGCTCATACTTTTTCAGGAAGAATCGGGTATTGAGCCGCGCCTCCTCTTTTTTGCCCTTGTAAACGATGCCGACGGCATGGAGGATATTGCCGAATTGCAATTATACAACGATTCCGAAGGTCTTTTTTGGTCATTGACGCCTGATAAATGGGTAAATTTTGAAGAAAGCGGCCTCCGCTGGCTGGGCAGCCGCAACATTACCTTTCCGGCGGGCGAAAAATTTCCGGGCGGCGGCTTCCGTGCTGTGTTGCTGGACAAGGGCGGCGAGCGCAACGAAAAAATTATCGGGTTTTCCGCCGATGCCGTAACCCGCCACCCCTTTCCAAAATTTTCTGTCGCCAACGATAACTACAAGGCGGAATCCGAATACCCGGAAAACAGCTTGTTCCTGTACAACGAAGCCGGAACATTGCGCGGCACCATAAAACTTAATTCGAAAACGGGGACGGTGTCTTCCCTCAATGTGCCCGCCGATACCTTTTCCGTGGAGCTATGGGCGGTGGACAGAGAATATTCCGTTCAGGCCGTAACAAAACGGACGTCTATAAAAACAGCGTCGGAGGAAGTGCCGCAGGCAACGGCGCATTAGGCGTCCGCGCCGCGGGCGTTACCACGGGATCCATGATAACTGACGGCCATATAAAGAGTTACGTGCTGCGCGGCGGCAGGTTTACAGATGCCCAACAGCGTGCGTACAACGATTTTAAAGATGCCTACTGCATCAATTTTAGCGAAACTCATCTTGATGTCCAAAAAACTTTTGGTAACGAAAACCCGCTCACCGTAGAAATAGGTTTTGGCATGGGCATAGCAACCGCCGAAATCGCCGAGGCCAACCCCTGCAAAAACTACCTTGGGATAGAAGTTTTCCGCGCCGGTATCGGGAGGCTTTTGTGGGAAATTGAGGAGCGGGGCCTAAAAAACGTTCGCATTATCGAAGCCGATGCCGTTGCGGTAATCGCAAACATGATTCCGCAGAGCTCCGTTTCCGCATTCCACATTTTTTTCCCCGACCCCTGGCCAAAAAAGCGCCACCACAAACGACGCCTTGTTAAGCGCCCGTTTACAGACGCCGTTGCCTCCCGCCTTGTTCGTGGCGGCTACCTCTACTTTGTAACCGACTGGGATGAATACGCCGGTTTTGCGCTTGCCGAGCTTACCGCCACGGCACAACTTTCAAACGCCGCCGCCGGTTTTTCCCCGCATAAGGACTGGCGCCCCCTTACCAAGTTTGAGCAAAAAGGCATCCGCAAAGACCACGAAGTCCGCGAGCTGTTTTTTGTAAAAAATTAGCAATTCTGAATTTGAATAAATCCCCCGCTCCAAATACATTTTTTTCTGCCTTTAACACAAAAACGGATGACGCTGAAAGAACCCATTGTTTCGCGTTAGTGCTATCCGGCCGTTATCTTTCCTTTGACCGCCAGAAGCGGTTTAACCGGCATGACGCAATACGCTCCACAATGGAACCTTTCAGCGTCATCCGCCTCTATCACAACAGCAGAAAAAACGCCTTTGACGCTAACATAGGGAAGAAACAGGCAGCCCCCATCCATTCCGCAATGGAACCTGCGAGCGTTTGCATCATAGTACCAATTTCAGAACTAAATACACCTCTGTTTTTGTCGGGTAATTCAGCCAAATGGCACATGCTGCACAAGCCGCACGCCGCCTATATAACAAAAGCAAAAAAACGCATTTGACGCTAACATAGGGGCTATCGGAACATCGTCTTTTCTTTTATTACGGTAAACAGGGCGTGGGCGGGCAGTTGAAAAAAAGATGAAAAACGGTGTTTTCAAAGGCTGCAAAATTCGTTATTATCTAGTAAAGCGTATGCTTTAATAAAAAAAATTAAAAAAAAACAAGGAGTTCTCTATGGCACAGCGCCAATTCCAAACCGAGGTGAGCCAACTGCTTCACCTGATCATTCATTCGCTTTATTCGAACCGCGAGATTTTTTTGCGGGAGCTTGTTTCTAACGCGTCGGACGCGCTGGACAAGCTAAAGTACCTCTCGGTAGCCGATGACGCCTACAAGAGCATCAGTTTTGATCCTCGTATCGATTTACGTTTTGACAAGGACAAGAAAACTTTAACCGTAGAGGATAACGGCATCGGTATGAACGAGCAGGATTTAGTAGATTCGCTCGGTACAATCGCGCGTTCCGGCACGAAAACGTTTTTGGAAAAGTTAACCGCCGATGCGAAAAAAGACAGTAATCTTATCGGACAATTTGGCGTGGGTTTTTATTCGGCGTTTATGGCTGCTCGCAAAATTGAAGTTACGTCGCGTAAGGCGGGCGAAGACGCCGCATGGAAGTGGACCAGCGATGGCAAGGAAGGTTATGAGATTGAAAGCGCATCGCGCGAAAGTCAGGGCACGACGGTGGAATTGCACCTAACGGATGAGGGCACTGAATTCGCAAACCGCTGGAGTATCGAAGACATTGTTAAACGTTATTCAAACCATGTCGCATTCCCGATTTATTTGACTTATGATGAAAAAGAATATGATGATAAGGGTAAAGAAAAAGGCAGTGTTACAAAAACGGATCGTATTAATTCCGGCACGGCAATTTGGCGGCGCGCAAAAACGGAATTAAAAGACAGCGATTACACGGAATTCTACAAACAGTTAAGCCACGAAACCGACGAGCCTCTATTCCATGTGCATACAAAAGCGGAGGGCACGCAGGAATACGCGACATTATTTTTTGTGCCTAAAAAGGCTCCGTTTGATATGTTTCATGCCGATTACAAGCCGGGTGTAAAGCTGTATGTAAAACGTGTTTTTATAACAGATGATGATAAAGAGCTGCTTCCTACATGGCTGCGTTTTGTGCGCGGCGTTATCGACAGCGAGGATTTGCCGTTAAACGTAAGCCGCGAAATTCTACAACAAAATAAAATTCTTGTTAATATTAAAAACGCTTCCGTAAAAAAACTGTTAGGCGAATTCAAAAGTATTTCTGAGACCGAAAGCGAAAAAGAAAAATGGGATCAGTTTGTTGAACAGTTCAACAGGCCTTTAAAAGAAGGTTTGTATTCCGATTGGGCAAACCGCGACGCGCTTTTGGAATTGGTTCGTTTTAGGAGCACTGCGGTCGAAGGCTGGACAAGCCTTTCCGATTACTGTGCGCGTATGAAGGCGGATCAAAAATACATTTACTATATTACAGGCGGCGATGAAAACACATTAAAGGCATCCCCCCTGCTTGAGGCCTACAAAGCAAAAGGTTTTGAGGTGCTTGTAATGAATCAGGAAATTGACGAAATCGTTGTACCGCAAATAGGCCGCTATAAAAAGACGGCGGGCGACACATCAAAAGAATGGGAGATAAAGTCCGTAAACCGCAGCGACGAAGATTTAGGCGAAAAGAGCGACAAAAAAACCGAAGATGACGCGAAACCCATTATCGAAAAAATAAAGAAAGCCTTAGGCGAGCGGGTAAAGGATGTAAAACTTTCACGGCGGTTGCATGATTCGCCGTGCTGCATAGTTGCAGACGAAAACGATCCGTCTATGCAGATGGCGCAGATGTTAAAGGCAATGGGGCAAACCGAGGGAATGCCGGAAATAAAACCCATACTTGAAATTAACGGCGAACACCCGCTTGTCTCCCCGTTAAAAACCAGCGACGACGAAGCCTACATCAACGATATTGCCTTTGTGCTTTTGGATCAGGCCCTGCTTGTGGAAGGCGTTAAACTAAAAGAACCTGCCGAATTTGTAAAACGCTTAAATAGGCTGCTTACGAAGTAAAACATTGATCGGCACTTTGCGTGGGGTCGGGCTGGATGGATATGTTTGTTCGGGTGGTCTAGTACGAATGGGGGAAAACTGCTCTCGCAGTTTTTTCTATGTTCTTAAATGGTATACTATCTTGCTTGTATCTTTTTGCTACGAAAAAAGTATACCGCTTCTATTGTCCGTGTTTTGGTTTAATACCGCGCAGCTTGCTGCGCTATTCGGCGTTAAACCAAAACACACGTACAATCATTTCCTATACAACGACAGCTTTTTGAAAAAAAGCTGATACCGCGTGGCTTGCCGCGCGGCAGTTCATTTTTTGCGCGAAAAGTTGGCACATGAGCGTAAAAATGGGCTGTTGAAGTTGGTCTAGTTAGTAGAAAGTAACAACAAATACTTTAATAAAACAGAAAAAGAAGTATTACTCCCAAAGTATTTTTGTTGTTACAAACTGCTAGTGTACACCATAGGTACGAATTTTCCGGTTCTGTGAACGAATTAGGGTGCGCTCTAGGTCGAAAACTACCCCTTTTACGGTTACACTATAGCAAAAATGGAAGCTGTGATTAAAAAAATGCTGGTATTAGCCGCCATTGCAGGTCTTCTTTTTTCAGGCTGCGCGAAAAAGGAAGTCCAATGGAAACCCGGTGTGCCAATGGACAGGGAAAAACTTAAAGTAGGGGTTATCCATGTTTCCAATCCCCTTGAGGAAAATAGCGGTTACGCCTACGCCCATGAGCAGGGGATAGCGATGATGCGGCGGGAACTGGGCCTAAGCGAAGACCAGATTATCCGCAAGATCAATATCGACGACGCCGATCAGGCGCAGGCTGAAAGCGCCATGCGGGACTGCATTGCCGCGGGGGCGCAGGTTATTATTGCCACAAGCTGGGGTTTTATGGAGACTTGCGAAAAGTTGGCGACGGAATTTCCCACAGTTATTTTTGCCCACGCATCGGGCTACAAAAGCAACGGCGCGAATTTTACCAACTACTTCGGGCGTATTTACCAGGCAAGGTACTTAAGCGGCATTGCCGCGGGGCTTAAAACCCGGACAAATAAAATCGGCTATGTGGCGGCAATGGGCAAGGACAGCAGCGAAGTAACCGGCGGGATAAACGCCTTTGCCCTGGGGGTGGAAAAGGTGAATCCCGCCGCCCGCATCTTTGTGCGCCTTACCTACAGTTGGTTTGATCCTATGGGGGAGATGGACGCCGCCCGAAGCCTGATTGCAGCGGGCTGCGATGTGATAGCCCAGCACTGCGATACCTCCAACCCCCAGATTGAAGCGGCTGTGTCCGGCGTGTGGGGGATAGGTTACAATACCGACATGGGTGTTGACGCGCCGGAGGCTGTGATCACCTCGGTACTATGGAACTGGGGCGTCTACTATACCGCGCTGGTGAGAAGCGTCCTGGACGGCAGCTTTAGCGCGGGCCCGTATCTTGGCGGTCTTTCGGACGGCATGGTAGACATAAGCCCACTTTCCGCCATCGCCGCGCCGGGTACGGAAGAGATCATAGCGGAGGAACGGCAGCGTATGGTAAAGGGGACATTCGACGTGTTTGAAGGAGTTTTGGAAACCAATGATATACCGCGCCGCCGTATCGGCGAGGCGGGGAAACGCCTTGCAGACAGCGAAATTCTAGGCGGGATAAACTGGTACTACAGGACGGTGGTAGAGGAATGAAGAAGAATCAACCACAGACCATGCGGACTCGTACTTCCCTATCTTTTTCCTATGTCCGTGAGGGTCTGTGTGGTCTGTGGTTAATATTGATTTTTTTTAGTCTGGCGGGCTGTTCAAAAAGGGAAGGGAAAGCCTGGCGGCCAGGTGAACCCTTGGACAGGGGACAGATCAAAATAGGGGTTATCTACACAAACCGGGTCGACGGGAGCAGCGTATGGGATGATTCCCATTACCAAGGGATAGAAGCTATGCGGCGGGAATTGGGACTGCCCGAAGATCAAATTCTCCACCGGTTCAATATTTCCGACGGGGAGCCGGAAGTAATGAAAAGCGTGGTCAGGGACTGCATCCGGGATGGGGCGAAAATCATAATAGCCACCAGTTGGGGCGTTATGGATCCCTGCGAGGAGCTCGCCGCCGAATTCCCTGGAGTGATTTTTGCCAACGCCACGGGCACTAAATACAATAAAACCAATTTTACCAACTATTTCGCCCGGTATTACCATGCCCGGTATTTGAGCGGTATCGCGGCGGGGCTTAAAACCCGCACGGGTAAAATCGGCTATGTGGCGGCAATGGGAAAGGACAACAGCGAAGTAAGCGGCGGAATCAATGCCTTTGCCATAGGGGTGGAGAAGGTAAATCCCGATGCACGCATCTTTGTGCGCCTTACATACAACTGGTTCGATCCCATGGGCGAAACCGTGGCTGCCCGCGCCCTTATAGCCGCCGGCTGCGATGTCATCGCCCAGCACAGCAATTCTTCTGCCCCGCAGAAGGCGGCAAAGGAAGCCGGTGTGTGGGGTGTGGGGTATAACGCCGATATGAGTCTTGACGCCCCGGAGGCGGTTCTTACCTCGGTGATTTACCGCTGGGAAGTGTACTATGTCCGCCTGGTGCGTTCCGTTATGGACGGAACTTTTACCACCGCCCCCTACTTGGGTTCCCTGTCGGACGGCATGGTGGACATCACCCCTGTGGCGGCCGACATTGCAGCGCCCTACAGCGCCTGGTATGTGGCGGTGGAACGGGAGCGGATTACCAGCGGCGTTTTTAACGTTTTTGACGGCGTAATGGAAACCAACGATGGCGGCTTTGTCGGCAAGGAAGGGGAGACTCTTTCGGACGAAGAAATCTTCGGCAACATACACTGGTATTACCGGACGGTGGTGGAATGAGACCGTATCACAAATCGGAAGGCTCAAGCCCGGTATGCTTTGATACGCGTGCAAGCATTTTGGGCCCTATTTCACAGCCATCATGGAAGGCGAAAACATACTCCTTCCAACCGGCGCGTTCCAGTGTCTTATGCGAGCTTGCCTGCCGTTTAACAGACCAGCCGATACGTTGCAACGCCGTCAAAACGCGGGAGGCTTTAGTTGACGGCCACCGGCTCATAAACGGAAAAGCCTACATGGTCAATGCGGGGCAGGAAATAATCCGATTCGATACGATCCGCCAGCACACGAAAGGCAAGGGCCTTGGCTTTTTCACCGGCATGGATTCTGGTCGTGCCATACGCCATTACGCCGGGCAGTTCAGGAATTTCCGCAATCCAGCGTCCATCGTCTTCCTGTTCAAATTCAATTATAAAATCCATTGTTTTTACTATAGCCCCCTATTCCCGGTCGATCAATACTGGCAGCGCAATGTGGTGGAGACGGCGAAGTGAAACAACAGCGGAATTATTTCCAGCTTCTCCTCGTATTCGGCGCATTCTTACTTATGGTGCTGACAAGTTATTTCTTTATCAGGAATATCTTGTGGAACTTGCTGCGTGAAAACGCCATGCATGAACTTTCCGCCGTGGAGGGGCGGATAGGAGAGGCTTTCGCGGAGGCCGACGCACTGCTTCTAAATAACTACTACGCGGTCGCCGACATGATTAAGTCCGGCGCAAGTCAGGAAGATCTGCTCGTATACCTCCGCAACACATCCGCCAGGATGATTCGCCGTGAAGAGGAAGCCGGGCGGGCAAGGGCGTTGTACATTTACGGAATCTACGGTTATATCCGGGGGGAATTCATAGACGGCATAGGACTTAATCCCACCGGCGATTTTATCTCCCAGCGGCGGCCCTGGTATCAGACGGCGGTACGGAACCCGGGAAAAACGGCCTACACCGCGCCCTATGCGGACGCCCTTACCGGGGACAGTATTATTTCCGCAGTGCGGAACATCGAAAATGGAGAAGGCGGCATCGACGGAATCCTTGCGCTGGACATCAATATTTCCCGCCTTAACGCCTATGTCGAGAAAATAAGCCTTTCACCGGGCGGTTACGGAATCCTCTTGAACCAGAATATGCAGGTGGTTGCCCACCCTCGCAAGGATATGCTGGGACGGACGCTGGAAGAACTGGGAGAAGATTATATAGAACTGTCCAAACTGCTTAGGACAGGGAAAAACGTGTCGGCACGGCAGTTAAGCGACTCAGGCGGTAAGGCCTTGGTGTTTTTTACCCAGCTGTCCAACGATTGGTATGTGGGGTTGGTAACCCCCCGTTTTAGTTTTTACAGGGACATCTATTTCGCGGCGGCTATACTTTCCGCACTGGGGCTGATTCTGGCATTTGTCCTTGCGCTGGTACTGCTGCGCATAGATGCGGCTCGTCTTAGGGCCTATGAGGAAAACCGTGCCAAGTCCTCGTTCCTTGCACGGATGAGCCACGAAATTCGCACCCCCATGAACGCCATTATCGGCATGGGGGAACTGGCTTTACGGGCAGACCCACCGCCCATGGTGGCTGAATACATCACAGGGATCAAACAAGCCGGAGACAACCTCTTAAACCTGATCAACGACATCCTTGATTTTTCAAAAATTGAGGCGGGGAGCCTTGAGATAAACACTGCCCCCTTTAGGCTTTCGTCCCTCCTCAGCGACGTGATCAACGTGTCCAGGGTGCGGGTCGGCGAAAAGGCGCTGCTCTTTACGGTGAACGTGGACGCGAATATTCCAGAGCAACTTACAGGCGACCAAACGCGGATCAGGCAGATTCTCCTCAATTTGATTTCCAACGCCGCCAAGTACACCCAAGAAGGGTTTGTTTCCCTTAACGTAAGCGCGTACCACCCTGCGTCCGAAAATCCTGAAAGGCTTATTCTTTCGATGGAAATTACAGACTCCGGTATAGGTATCAAAGAGGAAGACCTGCCGAATCTGTTCGGTAATTTTGTCCGCCTTGATATGGAAAAAAACCGGAACGTTGAGGGAACGGGGCTGGGGCTTGCTATAACCCGGAGACTCTGCCGGGCAATGGACGGGGACATCACGGTGCAAAGCGAATATGGCGCCGGTTCGGTGTTTACCGCGCGTATTCCGCTGGGTTGGACATCAGGCAGCCCGGTAGCGGCGGTGGAAAACCCTGAGTCCAAGCAGGTTTTGTTATACGATCACAGGCCCCGCCTTGCCGCCTCGCTTTCCCGCACATTTGAGAATTTAGGCGTGCCCTTTACGTTGGCGGCGGACGGACAAGAATTTCTTCGCCTGCTAAAAAGCGGCGCTCCTTGTGGAGACTGGTCATTCGCCTTTGTTTCTTCCCAGGGCGAACAGGCCGCTCTTTGCGCCGAAGCTGCGGCCATTGTCAGAGAAGGGAAGCCAAACACGGCGCTGGTATTACTGGCGGAACAAGGGGAGAAGAGCTTTTACAACATTCCATCGCTGCTCATACCCGCATACGCCGTTCCCGTTGCTAATCTCTTAAACGACAGGGATGACGGCGAAAAGCGGGAAAAGGCGGAGCTCCGCTTTACCGCACCGGGAGCGAGGGTGCTTGTTGTTGATGACATTGCGACTAATCTGGCGGTAGCGGAAGGATTGATTGAACCCTACCTCATAGAACTTACAACCTGCATATCGGGCCGGGAGGCGGTGGAGCTGGTGAAGCGTCACGAATACGACCTTGTGTTCATGGATCACATGATGCCGGGCATGGACGGCATTGAGGCAACCGCCGCTATCAGGGAGTGGGAAAAAGCACAGGCTGAAGCCGGTAAGCGCCGCCCACAAATTCCAATAATTGCCCTTACCGCTAACGCCATTACAGGAATGAAGGAAATGTTTCTGGAAAAGGGCTTTGACGATTACCTGTCCAAACCCATAGAAATTGCCAAACTGAATAAGATTCTGGAGAAGTGGATACCCGAAGAAATGAGGGATTAGGAATGAAGATTGGGCACCCCATACTTTCCAATCAGCCTTTCACTATCCCCGGAGTGGATGTCGAGAAAGGCATCGCTATGACCGGCGCAAGGCCAGCGGCAAAGGTGAAAGAATTACCCGAACAGGGAGGAGCGTAGCCAAAATGAGCCAAGAACGGCGGGCAGTCGGAAAAAGAAACCTCCGGGAAATCCTCATCAACAAAAACTATGTTCAGGTGATCTTTGTGTTCCTCGCCTTCGCCCTGGTTGTTCTAGTGAGCGTGCTTTCCCACCGCACATTGACCGAACAAAATCTACGCAACGCCACAGCAGAATCCCTGCGGACTGTGGAGGCCAACATCAAAATAAGCCTAAACGAGCCCGAAGCCACTCTGGTAAGCGCCGTCTTCATAATTCAGGAGCTGATTGCCGACGGAGCGTCAAACCATGATGTTCTCTCGTATCTTTCCGGCATGACCGCATGGCTCATGGCCAATAGTGAGCGGGTATCGGGTTTTAACGGCTTGTACGGCATTATCAGGAACGAATACCTTGACGGACAGGGTTGGGTACCCGACGCGGAATATGTACCGGAAGAACGACCATGGTACAGGACGGCTAAATCCAATCCGGGACAGATTGTATCGACAACGCCCTATGTTGATGCGCAAACCGGAGAAGCAATTGTCTCCTTTGCCTGTGAATTGTTCGACAGTGCCGGGGCTTCTCTGGGGGTTGTGGCGCTGGATCTGCTGCTTACCAGGATTTCGGAGTACATCACGGGCCTTAACAATGTTTACGGCGGTTACGGAGCGCTCTATGATGCCGATCTGCGGATTGTAGCCCATCCCAGGGCGGATATGCTTGGCAGGTTTCTGCCCGCTATTTCCCCCCGAATTGCCAAGCTGGCGGTGGAACTTGTGGATACAGGGGAACTACTGGGGCGGGTGGCACGGAACACCGAAGGCAGGCAGATGATAGCCTCCTATTACCGGATCTACAACGGCTGGTATGTAGGGATGCTCATACCCACGGCTGCCTATTACCGTGACATGTACCGGGCGGGAACCGTCCAGATAGGTCTTGCCCTGGCGGCGGCAATTATTCTTTCGTTTGTTCTGCTCCGCCTTTCCGCCGCGAGAATAAAAGCCGACGAGGGAAACAAACAAAAGTCCTCCTTTTTGGCAACCATGAGCCACGAGATCCGCACACCCATGAACGCCATCATAGGTATGTCGGAACTGCTCCTCCGCAGGGATCTCCCCGCCGAAGCCTACAAAGAAGCGGAAAGCATAAAGCAGGCCGGATTAAACCTGCTTTCCATCATCAACGACATCCTTGATTTTTCAAAAATTGAGTCCGGCAAGTTGGACATTATCGAAAAAGATTATATGTTCGACTCGCTCATCAACGATTGCATCAATATCGCACTGAACAGGATCGGGGAAAAACCCCTTAACTTTATCACTGAAATTGATCCCGCCTTACCCTGTGCTTTCCGCGGCGACATGATCCGTATCAGGCAGGTATGCCTTAACCTCCTCACCAACGCCATAAAATATACACCCTCGGGGAACGTTACTTTTAACGTAACAGGCAATTTGCGGGAAAACGGGATAATGCTGCTCTCATTCGCGGTTATTGATACAGGCATCGGCATCAGGGCCGAAGACATGGATAAACTCTTTGGCAATTTCAATCAATTGGACGTTCGCAAAAACCAGGGCATTGAGGGGACAGGACTGGGACTTGTTATTTCCCGGAACCTCTGCCGACTCATGGGCGGGGATATTATGGTGAAAAGCGAGTACAACAGCGGCAGTACCTTTACCGCCGTCATTCCCCAGCGGGTTGTCGATTCCCGGCCATTCAGTTTTGTGGAAATAAAAACACTTCCCCATGATGTTAAAAAACAAGCGAAAGTAAAATTCACCGCCCCCGGCGTGCGTATCCTCTCTGTGGACGATATTGCAACCAACCTGACCGTTCTTTCAGGGCTCCTTGCTCCCTATTCTATACAGATAACAGGGTGTATGTCGGGAGCGGAAGCGGTTGAACTGGTAAAGAGATCTTCTGCGGGCAAACAATTTGATTTTGTGCTGATGGATCACATGATGCCGGGTATGGACGGAATTGAGGCAACGGCAGCGATACGGGCGATGGAAGGATCATATTATCAAGAACTCCCCATTATAGCCTTAACCGCTAACGCAATTACCGGCATGAAGGAAATGTTTCTGGAAAAGGGCTTTAACGATTATCTTTCCAAACCAATTGAAATTAACAAACTTGACGGCATTCTGGATAAGTGGATACCAAAAGAAAAGCGGGTGAAAGAGAAGCGGGAAGTGGTAAGCAGGGAGCGGGAAGGGCAGCACTTAACGCTCCCCGGAGTAGATGTTGAAAAGGGTGTCGCTATGTCCGGCGGCACGGTTAAAGTCTATAAAAAAGTACTTGCCATATTCCAAAAGGATGTGGAAGACCGGCTTGCCCTGCTGCAAAATCCGCCTGATGAAAAAGATTTACCCCTTTTTGTTACCCATGTTCACGCCCTTAAAAGCGCGTCAGCCAGTATCGGCGCGGCGGAAATTTCGGATGCGGCAGCCCGGCTTGAGGCCGCCGGCAAGGCTGGAGATCTGGCGCTTATAGGCGAGCTTCTGCCGGATTTTGTAAAACAGCTTGCGGCGGTGGCGGAAAATATAAAAAAACAACTACTTTTCCACCAATGAAAAGAAGTTTTTTGGGATTTTAACTATATTTTCCTCTTCTTTTTCGACTTCTTCAACATTTCGTTTGTTTTTTTCTCATGGTTTTTGCGTCTGTTAGGTCGGTGAGGTCGGTGGTTTTCCTAAAAGTAAAACCACTACCCTTAATCCTAAAACACTGGATATTATAGACGAAATTTAAGACGATGTATTTATGACCTAATTCACTAAAGCGCTGTAGACAGTGCATACACTTTTATAGGAGTAAAGAGGAGGTTACCATGACCAGAAAAGTGTCTTTCGCAGCATTGTTCACCGCTGTTTCATTGGCAATCGTTATCGGCGTTACCGCCGCCCTGTCGGTGGTCCTTTTCGTCAATTTCAGGAATGTTTCAAACCGGCAGGTTGAAACGGTTACCAACGAAACTATGTTACGTATAGCGGACATTTTCACTTTGGCTTGACAGGGATAACATCGACACGTTGGTACAAGAAGTTTCCCGGTTTAAGATAGAATAAATTCTTGGAGGTAGCGGAATGATTCCGCTGAGAATAAAATGATAACTTACAAAAAAATGGCTTTATGGAGACTCATCGGAATAACAGAGCTGATTACAGCGGCGCTGTTTCTTGCTTTGATTGTTTTTTTCGGAGGCGGCGCACTCGATTCGGAGCAGGTTGTCCTGCGTCTGGTTCTTCCCCTGATAGTATATGCGGCCGGTTCGACATTTTTAACCGGCAGAAAGGCGCGGCTGTTCGACCCCGAAAAAATACGGGATAGCGCTGCACGGGAAACCACCCTAAAGAAACTGGGTGCGGTACCTCTTTTAAGCCTGGTCATCATGGTCATCTGTTCGCTGGTTTTCCTTGCCGTGATTTTTTCTCTGGGGCACATTATGGGTATACAGGCGGAGCAGAAAACGCCCCTGTTCCTGCTCTGTACTTCTATGGCCCTGCTTGGCGCAGCCTTTGTCTATGTGCTTGCCGACCGGCTGGTTTCCCAGTTCTTATCCGGCAATGAGCTTGTTTCCTACCCCCGGGACCTTAGGGAAGGGCGTCAAAGCGTCAAGCTGTTTATCATACCTTCGGCGATAGCGATAATCATTTTTATCTTTGCCATAGCTATTACCATGCTGGCAAATAGCGGCAGTGGAAGGGCAGCCGTCATTATGGCTGT
Source organism: Spirochaetia bacterium (assembly GCA_026002305.1). Taxonomy (GTDB): domain Bacteria; phylum Spirochaetota; class Spirochaetia; order Treponematales; family Breznakiellaceae; genus BNVA01. The sequence goes on along the minus strand of BOBI01000017.1, from coordinate 4,270 downwards.
TCTTTTTCTGCCCACCGTGTTCACCATGGCATTTACCCTAAAAAAGAATGCCGATGTTTTGTACAAACGATTAATCGACCAGCTTGAAAATCTTTCGTCGTCAAAAAAAGACCTTACCCGCCGGGTTTCCATTTGTTCGGTGGACGAAGTAGGAACCATCTCGGGGATGGTAAACGATTTCAGCGAAAATATTGAGCAGGGGATGCGGTCGATAAAAGAAAGCCAGAAGACACTTCAATCTTCGTCGGAAACATTAAAACAGGAGTCACGGGAAATGGCGCTTTCCATTTCGCAGATCTCAAGCCATATAGAACAGATCCGTTCCCAGAGTGAAGGACAGACGAAAAGCGTGGATGATTCGCAGGTGGTGGTACAAAAGATCACCAAAAACATCGAGTCCCTGGACAGTTCCATTACCCGCCAGAGTTCCAGCGTAAGCCGGGCTTCGGCGGCGGTGGAGGAAATGGTGGGGAATATCAACTCCATAGCTTCCATGGTGGGCCGCATGATGGATCATTTTAAAACCGTGTCCGGCGCCGCCTTAAACGGTAAGCAGATACAACAGGAGAGCGGACTGAAGGTTCAGGAGATCGTTAGGGAATCGGAATCTCTTTTGGAAGCAAACCGGATCATCGCATCTATCGCGGCGCAGACAAACCTACTGTCAATGAACGCCGCAATTGAAGCTGCCCATGCCGGGGAATCGGGACGGGGCTTTGCGGTGGTGGCCGATGAAATCAGAAAACTGGCGGAAAATTCCGCGCGGGAGTCCGGAAAAATAAGTGCAGAACTAAAACAAATATCCGGCACCATCAGCGATATTGTTAAAAGCTCAGACGCGTCCGGCCAGGCTTTCGAGGAAGTTACAGGCCGTCTTGCGGAAACCGAAAGCCTGGTGTCCGAGGTAAACAACGCCATCAGGGAACAGCAGGAAGGGGCGGATCAGGTTTTACAGTCGCTTAAAGCCATGAACGAAACAACCGCCGAGGTAAGCGCCGGTTCCAAAGAAATGAATCAGGGAAACGCGATTATGCTGGAGGCTATGGCCGAATTGCAGAAGGCTTCCCGCGAGATTTCCGGCAGTGTCGATGAAATATCCGGCAGCATTATCCAGGTTAATGAAGGCGCCCAAAATGTATCGAAAATGGCGGAAAACAACCAGTCCGCCATCGGCAGTATCAGCGCCGTGGTAGATGAATTCGAAGTATAAAGGCGGAGGTATTGATTGGCCAAGAGGAAAACGGAAACGGGCATAAGCAAGTCCCCATTTCAGCTTTGCTTGCCGTCCGCTTTCTAAATGGGTGGTAATGGTGTATATTCAGGTCAGGAGTAAAATATGGAGACAACACAAGCAATGGGAGAAGGGCTGACTTTTGAGAAGGTTTGGGCGGCATTGATGGAAACCCGGGAACGGCAGGAAGCGACAGATCGGCAAATGAAAGAAACCGGCCGCATTGTCAAAGAGAACGCTCAACAGATGAAAGAAACCGATAAATGGGTTGGGGAGCTTACCAACCGCTTCGGTGAAGTGGTTGAACACATGATCGTGCCTAACCTTGTGGCAAAATTCCGGGAATTGGGCTTTGAATTTGAACAAAGCAACCGCGGTAAGGTAATCAAAAGCGTAAAACACAACATTTCCACCGAAGTTGACGCTTTTCTGGAAAACGGCGACAAGGTGATGGCTGTTGAAACCAAGACCAAAGTTAAGACCGGCGATATAGACGATCATATTGAACGCATGGAAAAACTGCGCAGGTATGCGGATTTGCATGATGATAAACGGAAATATTTGGGCGCTATTGCGGGGGTCGTTTTCGGCGATGTAGAGAAAACCTATGCCTTAAAAAAAGGCTTTTATGTAATTGAGCCGTCGGGGGATACATTCAATATCACGGAGCCAACAGGCAGCTATCACCCGCATGAATGGTAATTGTTGCCTCCGGCAGCCCAAAATAGAAAAAAAGACAATTATCCGCATCTGCGCCCTGGTGTTAACCGCCGTTGTATCAATTTTCGTTATCGAACCTATTGTAAACAATCCGCGCATTTTGCAGGCGTTAAATAAAAAACTCGATACGCAGATACAAACCGCAACAGTTTTCTTTGCGTCGGCTACGGCCGCCAGCGTTGCTGTTTCCGCCCTGCCGGGAGATATGGGCAGCATGTTAAGCAAACAACTTGCCGACGTTGCAGGCTTTTTTCTTTTGGTAATAGGTGTGATAGCGTTGGAAAAAATTATTTTAATTGTTTCGCCGTTTTTATCATTTGTAATAATTATCCCTATAGCCGCTCTTTTTTTTATTTTCTATATTATTTTTAATTATCAGGTTTTAAAGAAGCTTGGAATAAAAAGCGCGTTATTTGCTTTTATTTTATTCATTGCTGTTCCGGTCTCGTTGACACTTTCCACCGTGATAGAATCAAAATTGCTGCAAAGCAATCTTGATAAATCCATAATAGATATAAACAAAGATGAAGAAAAATTAACAAATACAAACAACGAACTTTCAAGTGAACAAAGCGATCAAAACCCCTTTCAAAAATTTGGCAAACAGATTACCAAAACCATAACATCAATAGGAACATGGATACAGGACAAAGCGTTAGGCGCAATGACAACAGCGCAAAATATGCTTGCCAAACTTGTTAATTCACTCATCACTATGATTTTTACTACAATAATAATTCCACTTTGTACAATGGCCGCAATATTTTTGAGCTTTAAAACTTTGTTTGGGTTAGATAAACCCAGGGGCAAAGAACGCATTGCTCCGCGTGGTGTTACCGGAACGTAGTCTTTTTTTATTGTCCGTGTTTTGGTTTAATACCGTCTGCACGCTACGCACCTGCTTGCGTGCGAGGCTTGCGCTAAACTTGAGCAAACCCCTAATCCAGTGCTATTCATTTTTTTGATCAGCAAACGTATTAACAGACGACGTTTTGCCTAAATTCGCAGTCATACCTCGCTTTTAAGATTCCGCACAGTGTGATATAGTGGTAGAAGATTGAAGGGGTAAAATATGTTAAACACTTGTTCACAAATGGTTACGTTAAATCTGCCGGAAAATGTTGGGTGGGTTATTCAATCACCAGACATTGACCTTGAACACGATGTACGTGTTGCACTGGGAATAAAGTACTATCTTGAACAACGCATATCAATAGGTAAGGCCGCGGAATTAGCTGGTATGGATAGAATCGACTTTGAAACCTATTTGTCCGAGCATCAAGTTCCAATTTCACTTTTAACGTACGAAGACACAGTGAAAGACACTTTTCAACTTCTTTGTTAAACAAAATTTTAACGGAAAATGGTGAAGCAGAATTATGAGTAAAAATTTATTTACACTCTTTCCCATTCTCTCCCTTTTTTTCATGCACCATCAGCCCCGCGCCCTCAACGACGAAGCCGCCACACCCTTTCCCAAACTCGAGCAAACTCCGCCCGAAACAAATATAAACTTATTCATGGCATTTTAGTATAACAGGTGTGTAGATAAATCTTGAGGGGAAGCATAGTCGCTCTAGGCATTTTTGATTCACAAAAATACGGAACACTCTTCCTTTTATGCTAACATTATGGGCACGCTTCTCTCCCGACGCTATAAAATTTTGCTGTGCAAAACGTTTTTTCGCTTCCTCCCACTTCTTTTTTTTTTGCGGGTTATGTGGGTGGGTTTTATTTTGTATTAAATAATCTATCGCCTGTATCAGGACCATTGTTATTTATTACAATATTGTTTTTTGAACCAATGAAACTATGATTTGATTTTCGCACTGCATATATATTTCGGTCATAAAATTTTTTCAATGCATTTTCAGAAATGACATTTGTTGCAAATAATATTTTTTGATTGTTTAATATACCTTGAGCAAACTTTATAATACTATTCCCTGAGTTAATGACAGAATCAACTATTAAAATATCATTATTTAACGCCTGTAGACAATTTGATTTTTCTTTTTCCCATTGGTTATTGTCGAAATAAAATAAAATTTGAGGTTTTATCCCTATGTTTTCCAACTCATTTGATATTCCCATACCAAAACAAAGTCCCGCTCGCATAATAATAATTACTGTAACGGCACGGTTATTCAAATCAACAGCTATTTGGTGTGCTAACATACAACCCAATCTATAATGTACATTCCTTAATTCAACACCGTTTATATGAGAATCACTTTTACATTTATCAATAAGTGTATTTGCATATATATTCTTACTTATGTCTAAATACGTTATACTCATAATAATTTATTTATACCT
>BOBI01000016.1 GCA_026002305.1 Spirochaetia bacterium | reverse complement strand
TAACGGGGATATATATTACTACGGCAACAAATACGGCACACATTATGTCCGGCCCGTGCGCGCCTTTTTAGCGACACCGGAACCGACAGACACGCCGGAGCCGGAACCGACAGACTCACCGGAACCTGATCCAACGGCTACACCGACAGACACTCCAACGCCGTCGGGTACGCCAGCAGCCTCGCCTACAGCGTCCGCCTCACCAACAGCTACACCCTCGGGTTCACCAACAGCGTCCGCCTCGCCAACACCGTCGAGTACGCCAACTTATACACCATCAGCGTCCGCGACGCCCACGGCTACGCCTACTCCCACGCCGACGCCCACTCCGACACCAACGCCCACTCCGACACCAACGCCGACACCTACTCCGACACCAACGCCGACGCCTACTCCAACACAGACTCCAACGCCAACAACCTCTGCAACTCCGAGATTAACGCCAACGGCAATGGTAAACATACCAGAGGGAACCGTAGACATAACAACAACAACATCAGGCAGCGCTGTATTCATAGCGGGCCGTAACGACGTGGCAACCATAACCGCATTTAAAATTGCCGCTTACGAAACCACATGGAGCCTGTGGAAAGAGGTATACGACTGGGCAACAACAACACAAGGTTACATATTCGCAAACGAGGGTGTAGAAGGACACGGAACGAGCGGAACCGCCGGGGAGGGAACAGACGAAGAAAGGGCGCTCCGTCCTGTAACCACAATAAGTTGGCGGGACGCTATTGTATGGTGCAACGCCTATAGCCAAAAGAGCAGCAAAGAGCCTGTGTATTATAAAGATGACGCCTACCAAACAGTCCTAAAAGATTCTACAAACGCAACCGATGTGGATGCCGCAAAAGTTAAAAGCACGGCAAACGGTTACCGTCTGCCAACCGAAGCGCAGTGGGAATATGCGGCTCGCGGCGGCGATCAAAGCAATGCACAGTGGAATTACACGTATTCAGGCAGTGGAACCATAGACAATGTGGCGTGGTATAGAGGTAATTCTAGAGACCTTGGACAATACAATTCCGCCTATGGCGCGCATCCTGTAGGAACAAAAGCGGCAAACAGAAAAGGGCTATTCGATATGTCGGGCAATGTATTTGAATGGTGCTGGGACCGGTATAACAATATCAATACTTCGACTCCTGCAACGGGGCCCGCTTTGGGCATGTACGGCATGCAGCGCGTTTTACGCGGCGGCGGCTGGATCAGCGATGCGTCCTTCTGCGAGGTTGCCTACCGTATCAACAACGATCCCGGCGACGCGAGGAACGCTTATGGGTTCCGTGTTGTGTGTGCCCCATAGAATAGCAAAATTTGGCGCCAGGCACCATTTTGGAAAATGACCTACCTCGCCGCTCTGCGGCGAGGTAGGTCATTTCTGCGCTTACAGAAAGGGCGGTGTGCGGTTTATACAGCGGGTACCCTTTGGCTTAATTACCCGACAAAAGCAGAGGTGCATTCTGTTCTGAAATTGGTACCATGATGCAAACGCTCGCAGGTTCCATTGCGGAATGGATGGGGCTGCCTGTTTCTTCCCTATGTTAGCGTCAAATGCGTTTTTTCTGCTTTTGTTATATAGGCAGCGTACGGCTTGTGTGTCAAAGGCATTTTTATTTCTGCATTTGTCGGAATGGCGGTAAAAGGTCAAAGGTTCCATTGCGTAGCGTATTGCGTTATGCGAGTTAAAAAACTACTGGTGATCAAAGAAAAGATAACGGCTCGATAGCACTAACGCGGAGCAATGGGTTCTTTAACCTTTTACCGTTTTTGTTTGTAATACAGAAATAAAAATGTTTTTGTAGACCATTACGCACGCCGTTTTTTGTAGATAAGGCAGAAAAAATGTATTTGGAGCGGCGTACTTTTTGTGTTTGCACACCGTCCGCCAGAACTGCTGAACTAAAAAAGGCTGCCCCGCGGACAGCCTTTTTTTGAAGGTTTTGAATTACCAGCGGTAGTGGGTAAAGGCTTTGTTGGCCTCGGCCATTTTGTGGGTATCTTCTTTCTTTTTGAACGCGGTGCCGGTGTTGTTGTAAGCGTCCAGGATCTCGGCGGCAAGGCGCTCGTCCATGCTGTGGCCGCTTCGTGCGCGCGCCGCTTTGATTATCCAGCGCATACCGAGCGCTTCGCGGCGGCTTTCGCGTATTTCAACGGGCACCTGATAGGTGGCGCCGCCGACACGGCGCGATTTTACTTCTACAATAGGTTTTACGTTGTCCAAAGCCTTTAAGAAAACCTCCAGCGGTTCTTTATCGGTTTTACCGTTTAAAGCCCCAAACGCATTGTGAATTATGCGGAGGGTTATTGAACGCTTGCCCTGCCACATCATGCGACCGACAAACTTTGTAACAATAATGCTGTTATATTTTGGATCCGGCAAAGCGCCGCGGTCGATCGATTTTTTCTTTCTTCCCATGATAAATCCTTTCCCCTACGCCTTTGGTTTTTTGGCGCCGTATTTTGAGCGGCTTCTTTTTCGATCCGCAACGCCCAATGTATCTTTTGCCCCGCGAATAATGTGATAACGAACACCGGGAAGGTCCTTTACACGGCCCCCGCGGACAAGAACAACCGAGTGTTCCTGTAAATTGTGCCCGATACCCGGAATATAAGCGGTAACTTCGGTACCGTGGGAAAGGCGCACGCGGGCTACCTTACGCAAGGCTGAATTAGGCTTTTTTGGCGTAACCGTCATAACACGGGTGCAAACACCACGCTTCTGCGGACAAGAATGCAGCGCCGGAGACTTTGTCTTGGAAGTAACTTGCTGCCGGCCAAAACGAACCAACTGATTAATAGTGGGCATGTGCTAAAAACGCTCCTGATTGTATAGAATATAGTTTTATAATTTTGATCAAATTTTTCATTATCGTCAAGGGGCGCCAAAAATTTTTTGGGCAAGGGCGCGGCCTGTGGGGGAAACGGCCAGTCCGCCGCAGGCTGTTTCCCGCAGGGCTTCAGGCATGGAGTCGCCCACGCTGCGCATTGCTTCGATTACCTCGTCCACGGGAATTACGCTTTTTATGCCCGCAAGCGCCATATCGGCGGCGCAGATGGCGCACATTACACCGCCTGCGTTTCTTTTTACACAGGGCACCTCGACAAGGCCGGCGACAGGATCGCAGACCAGCCCCAACTGGTTTTTTAAGGCAATGGCGCAGGCATGGGCACATTGCTGCGGACCGCCTCCCGACATCTCGACTATGGCCGCCGCGGTGATAGCGGCGGCACTGCCGCATTCGGCCTGACACCCGCCTTCGGCGCCGGCAATGCTTGCCTCGTTTGCGATTACAAGGCCAAAAGCGCCCGCCGTAATAAGCGCCATAACCGCCTGCTCCTCGCTTGCCTTGTTTTGTTCAAGCATTGTAAGAACGGCCGCCGGCAATATGCCGCAGGAACCGGCGGTGGGGGCGGCAACGATTTTTCCCATTGCGGCGTTACATTCGGCAACGGAAATAGCGCGCGCTATCGCGGCGGCGCAAAAACTACCCGAAACCGGCGCGCCTTCTTTCGCATAGCGCGTCATTAAAAAACCCGAGCCGCCTGTAAGCCCGCTGTGCGATTTTATATTTTCAGCGGCGCCCTTTTCTGCAGACTTTCGCATAACGTCAAGATTATGTTTCATAAGCCTGTATACTTCATCAACGGTTATTTCCATATTGGCGGCTTGTTCCGCCATAATAACTTCTGAAATACGCTTACCGCAGGCTTCCGCTTCCTGCGCAATCGCGTCTATTGAATGATAATCCGGCATTTATACTTCCTCATTTTTGTGTGCGCGCAGCAGCACAACACTATCAATATGCGGCAACGCGGCAAGGTGAGCAACGGCATCGTCAGAAATAGTGCCGTCAATTTCCATAGTCATAACAGCCTGAAAACCCTTGTGCGGCCTGTTCAGTTTAAAGTTACCGATATTAATACCCGCAAACGCCATCTGCGACGTAACCGATGCTATCATACCGGAAATATCTTTGTGCGGAATAATTAACGTGTCGGCGCCGCCGTTAAACGACGTCTCCATTTCATTCACATTTGTAATGATAATGTTACCGCCGCCAATAGACGAACCCTGCACAGCGCATTGTTTGCCATTCTTGCCTGTTAGTTTAAGTTTTGCTGTATTAGGGTGGGCGCGGCTTAAATTGATTTCACTTATCGACCATTGCAGGCCGCGCTCTTTTGCAATATCAAAACTGTCGGCAAGCCGCTCATCATCAGGATTCATACCCAAAAGACCTGCGACAATCGCTTTATCCGTGCCGTGGCCCTTGCCGGTTTTAGCAAAAGAGCCGCAAAAACCAATCTCGGCTTTAACAACCTCCTCGCCTAAAATCTCGCGGCACACCTTGCCAATCCGCGCCGCACCCGCCGTATGCGAACTCGACGGCCCTATCATCACAGGGCCTATTATATCAAAAATATTCATAGTGCTTACCGTTAAGCCGCTTTCTTTTTAGTAAAACTTTGGTTAATCCGGTCTATGATGTTTGAAATAGCGTTATCACCGGAAACATTACACGCCGTGCCGAAACTATCCTGGGTAATGTACAGCGCGATTAACAGACTCGCAATAGTACTGTCGGAAGCAATACCAACTAACGGCAGGAACGGCAGAGCGGTCATTATTGAACCGCCGGGCGCGCCCGGAGATGCAACCATCGCTATACCAAGCGTCATAATAAACGGAATGATTATACCTATATTAACCGGCATATTGTGCATTAGAAGTACCGCCGTAACACAACTTGTAATTGTTATCATCGATCCTGCCATGTGAATGTTTGCACATAACGGAATAACAAAGTTTCTAATTTCAGGTGATACGCCATCAGCACGCGCACATTCAAGATTTACAGGAATTGTGGCGGCAGATGATTGTGTGCCGATAGCCGATAGATAACCCGGTATTTGATTTTTCATCAACAAGAACGGATTTTTTTTACAGATTGTGCCCGATACTAAAAATTGCGCCAACAAAATAGCAAAGTGAAGAATAATAACCGTTAGGAACACCTTCCACAAAACACCCAGTATTGCGAATGTCTGCCCCGAAACCGTCATGTTTACAAATGTTCCGCAGATGTAAAGCGGCAGCAGCGGGATAATAGCGACTTCCAGCACCCTGTTGATAACCGCGGCAAATTCTTTCATAGGGTTGTAAAGAGCATCGTGTAATTCTTTACCACGCATAGAGCTGATACACAGACCCAGAATAAACGCCAAAATAACCGCGCTAAGCACATCAAGTACAGGCGGCATAGAAAGAGAAAAATACGTCGAAAGCATACCGGCTTCGGCATCGCCTATATTGGCAATGGCGGCCGGATTTAAAAAATTGGGGAATAAATTAATCGCCACAAAAAACGCGATTGAACCGGCAACCAGCGTAGAACCATAAGCGATACCGGCCGTTATTAAAAGGAGCTTACCCGCACCCTGCGAAAGGTCGGCAATACCCATTGTAACAAACGCAAGTATCATAAGCGGAATAACAAACATCAAAAATGAACTAAACAATTTTGCTGCGGTAACAATAATCCGGTTAAACCAGACAGGCATAACCAGCCCAAAGATAATACCAAGCGCGATACCGATAAGCAGCTTAACAATTAACCCGAATTTAAATTTTTTAGCCATGGGGCCCCCTTAAATAATTACTTTTTATAGTATAAAGGATAAATCAGGAAAGCGCAATTTATATTTGCGTCGCGGGTGCAGCCAAAAGCGGGTGCATTTAGAAAATTTCGGGCGCTGCCGCCGCAAGCGGCGGCCGGGCTATCGCTGCAATCTTTTTGGCTTTGCCAAAAAGTATTTCCGCTCTATCCCTAGCGCTTGGGTAGGTGTTACCGTATTATGTCAAAAGTATATTTTAAATTGTATTCATTGAGCCAAAATAGGCGGCAACCCGTTTTGAACGTTTGAAGTATATAAAACAGACAATCAATAAACCCAAACAGCCAAATATCCCGGTTATCAAAAACGCTGTATACATTGTCTGTAATAGCCCAAGCATAGGGTTAATTAGATTGGGAAGACTGGTAACTAAAGCGTTAAATCCTGCGCTTATCATAATATCAAAAATGGTAAGCGGGTATAAGGCAAATAAATTGACCAGCAAATGAACAAGCGCAATAATGCAGGAGGCAAAGAAAAACAGTTGAAATAAAAACGATTTGCGCCCAAACATAAACACCAAAAACAAAATATTGCAAAGTAATGTCAGCGGCATTGCAATTAAAAATAAGTCTTTATCTGCAAAGACACGGAAGAAAAAAGAAAAGAAGGCGTTACCTTCAAATGATTTGGTTATTGCCAGAATCAAGGTAACTGTATCGCAGGTGGCATTTAGAATACCAAGAACACCGATGAGCAAAAGCACAATGCCCATTTTGGAAAAGTTTGTAATGCAGTTTTTCATAATCTTCCTCCTACGCCTTCTGTATTTTTGGGGATAAGCATATCCCAGATTGCCTCAATCGCTTCGTTCATTTTTGCGGGGAACGATTTTTTTTGCAAATATGCTTTTAACAGTCCCATTGACGCGCCCGAAAACATCGCCATAAGCACCGGAAAAGGTAAGGGCTTTAGCAGTTTTTCTTTTTGGGCGCGGGTAAGCAAATCAGAAATGGGAGACGCCACTTTTTCAATTTCCGCCTTTGTTGCATCGGTAATGAACGGAGAATGTTCATACTGTTCGGTAAACTGTATTTCCTCAGGCTTTTCAATCAAATAGCGGATAAGGTTTTGCAAAGATTTAACGAATTGCACTTTTACAGGCGCGGCTTCGTCATGGCCTTTGCCGATTGCCTCGGCCATGCGCTTGCGGATTTCAAGGTAGAGGCCGTTAATCAGCTCGTCCTTATTCTTGAAATAGCGGTAGATCGTTCCCACGCCGATATTGGCTTCTCCTGCAATTTGCGACATTGGTGCGGCATGGAAGCCTTGACCGGCAATGAGTTTAAGGGCGGCCTTCAAAAGGGCATCTTTTTTTTCAGACTGAACAGGCATACTTCACCTCCCTGCAAAAAAAGCCGGAGCGCTGCCTATTAACCCCAATATGGCTAACAGACCCGACACCATGAGTCCCAACACCAGGACGGTACACCGGATTATTGGAAGGATTCCCATAATCCCCAAAGCGGTTGCGATAATACACATAAAAGACCTCCAAAATCAAAATATAGGAATGAACGTTCATTCCTATTAGAATATACATTACGTTATCGGAAGTGTCAAGAAAAAATGCGGGTTTTTTAAAAAATTTATGAAAAATGTTTGAACAATTTTAAAAAATGTTAGATGGCCTAAAAAAAACCATAAGAATTGCTAAATCTTGATGTAAAACCGTATGAAACTTATGGAATGGAATGAAATTGAATGTTAACTTGGATTTTTAGAGGTTTTCTTTTTAAAAAAGTCATGTAAAATGAACTACCGCGCGGTATTAAACCGAAACACAGACAATAAACAATGGGCAAAGTTGTTGCACGCCGTGCCATCCATGTTTGGCGAGCTTACGTGACATTACTATTATTTGTTGCTAATTTCTTCCGCAATCCACTATCAAAAGTTTCAACCAGCAAACCTGTTTGTTGGCTATACGCATAAAGCAATACATCAACAAAATCTAATTTTGTAGCGGTATATTCATTCAATGCTATGGTAACAATTTCCTCGTGTTCAAGATATACATTATCTAATGCTGATATATCAGGAATAGAATCAACTGTTTCTTGCCGTGTGGCATTGTAAACACCCTCGGCAACGTAGATTATTTCTGCAATCACTTGCGTTAGTATTAAAACCTCTTGATTTTTGATAATGTCTTTAGCTTTTTGGCTCATTACAGGATTGTCTGCAAACAAATAGCGCAGAACAATGTTTGCGTCAACTAGACACATATTTTTCTATTGCAGCCTTTTTCCACGCATTTGTTTCCTTGTCCCAAAGTTTAGGATTTGCTTTGTTTGCAAGCGCGCCAAATCCATCCCCTGAACCTTTGAATTGTTTTTCTTTACTACTTTGCAGTATAATGACTTTTATCCGAGAAGAAGGCTTACGGTATTCCCTAGGAATTTCGATTTTACCATCCTCAAGCACCATTGCTTCGAATTCTGTTGCATACATAATAAATCCTCTTATGGTCACATTATCACATTTTAGAAAAATATCCAGGTACAAAGTAACACGAAATCCTGTCTACGGCAATATAGACAGAACATAACGAACTACCAGCTCCCTTTGGAGAACAGCATCACCCAGAACGGTGCACTAACTTAAACACTGACCTTGGAGCCATCTGTGGCACTTGACCAGTCAAAGTGGGTATTTCCCCATGGAGTAGTAACTTTAACCCCAAAAATGTGATTATCATCACCTTGCTTCTCTGTAAAGCCGGACACCTTGATAGTGCTGGACATTTGTCCCTCAGTGAGGTTGACCATTTCCGTTTTCAACAACGGTGCATTTTCATTAGAGCCGTTAAAAAATTCAATTTTACTGATGGCGCTAATGCCTACCGAATTCCGCACTCTGAACTCTAATGTGTAGGCATCGCCGTCCGCGTCCATTGGACACCCAGTAACGACCAATCCGAATGCCAGCACCATTGCTGCCATTCCCGACAGGAGCATTTTGCTCCACTTTTGTGTAGATTTCATTCTACCCTCCTAGTTTTATTAGGAGTTACATCTAAATTTGCCTTCCAAACCAGAAAAACCCAGATTCCGGTGCCGACACGGATGTCGGCACGCAGTCTTCCGAGCACTTCTGCATTTTTATGTTGCATAACGGCGAAAGCTATACTACGTTTTTGCGGTTGCGATAAAGGAAACCGCAGGTTTCCAGCAACCGCAAAAATGTGCCTGTGAAAAAACGCACAAAGGCGCTACTGCGGGCTTAGCGTATGTTATGCTAAGTATTTTTGCTTACACTCATTCTTTTTTAGATATTTAAATATGCTTGTCCGCCATCTTTCCGTTGTGCTTTCACAACAGACGGGCAATACCATGTTTTCCCTTCAAATATTTGATTAATAGTTAATAATTGTATACGTGGATATTTTACCCCCTGATATTCATAATATCCTGCCGCATCTGCTTCTTGTACCATAGCTTTTGTGGGTTCATGTAACGAAATGAATCCTGCCATTTCTACATCGGATTCCCGTTCCAAAACTCCGCGCAAATCCCGAATGTCGGTAGGTTTAATATTACCACCTTTTACTGATAAAACCATGCTACAGAGTTTATTTCCTGCTTCAAAATATATTCGCCCGTCAATTCCGCGGTCCCCTGTTTTTCTATTTGAACAGAATCCCCCGGTCTTTTCAATCGACCAATGTTTAAATTGAAATGGGTCTTGTTCAAACAAATATTGAGCCTGTTCTGCCGATTGCGGAATTCCCTCGATTGTATAATCTTTTCCTTCAACAAGTGCATACTTTTTTATTCTCGTATCTTGTATGAGCCTGATTGAGTGAATCGCAATATCACATCCTATCCATTGTCGATTATTTCTAATAGATGCTTCAATAGTTGTACCGCAACCGCAGAAAGGATCAAACACAACATCACCTTCTTTTGAGGATGCAAGAATAATACGTTCCAATAATGCTATAGGTTTTTGTGTGGGGTAGCCGAGTCGTTCTTTTGCTGAGGGAGCAATAATTGGTATTTGCCAAACATCACTCATCGGTACGCCGGGAGAGTCGGTTTGCTCTTCGAGAGTCGGCAGTCTGTTCCCTTGTTCATCAAAGGTTACACGCTGTTGCTTCCCGCCCCAGCGTTTCTGGCTGCTGGCACTTGGTTCACGATATAGAACAGTAAAGGTGTTAATATCACTTTTACCATAGAAAAATATAATATCATGCATTCGCTGAAAACGTTTTGCCTTCGTAGGCCACCGTTTGTAATCCCACACAATTTCATTTCTAAAATTATCTTTGCCAAAAATCCCGTCGAGTATTACTTTTAAATAATGACTGGCAGTAGGGTCGCAATGCAAATAGAGTGAACCAGTCGGCTTTAAGATACGATACATTTCAATCACCCGTACCGTCATATAAACAAGATAGGCAAGCAATTTCGTATCCGTCATTCTCAATGCTTCTACCATATAATGCCAAAAATGGACCGTATCAGCGTTTATGCCATACTCCTGCATTACGCGGGGAATATCAGAGGCAAGTTCGGATTTTTCAAAATCCAGTTCCCATGTATCGCAAAATGCCTCAATTTGTTCAGGAATAGGCAATCCGGTGGTATTTTTATACAATAGGTTATAGCTTCGGTTACTATTAAATGGAGGGTCAAGATATATTAAATCAATAGATTCTGAAGACATTTTCTTCACTATTGTAAGATTATCACCATAAAACAACTTATTCATGGATTTTATCCTATATAATTATAACAATTTAATAAAGTGTATACTTTTGCATACAAAAATTTCAAAAATATGGCGTATAACGTGTGTTATGTGCAATGCAGGCTAAAATTAGCGTGAATAAAAATCACTGAAAAATGCGTAATATTGACATTTTGGCATGGATACGCTAAAAATAATCAGGAGGAACAAAAATGGATACTACACCAAATCAAATGAAGCAGGATAGAGCGTATGGATATTTTCACCATAACAGCGGTGAGGTTGGAAAAGCATTTCATGAGATGTATGAAAAAACCGTGTCAAACAGTGCCTTGGATAAAAAGACACATGAGCTTGTTTATATTGCCTATCTCGCCGCAACAAAGGAATATTCCGGTCTTGAGCTCCATGTAAAAGGGCTTAAAAAAATTGGGGCGAGCCGGACGGAAATTGAAAGTGTTATGCTATGCGGCCTGGCACCGTTGGGAATATCGTTAAGTTATGCCTATCAGGTCGCCATGACTGCCTACGACAGCGAGTAAAGGGGGATATTATGCCAGCAATTAAAGTGTATGCAAAAAAGATGGAACCAACAATGCAAGAAGCTGTAGCAAAGCAGTTTTTAACTATGATTCAGGAGTATTTAAATGTACCGCTTGCCGAGGTAATTTTTTTGTGCATAGACAAAGTCTATGGGAACGATGAAATGGAGCATTGCCTTTTGGAGATTGAGGGGCCCGGGAAGTCTGCTGAAATTGTTGAACGGCTTGGGCAGAGCCTTTGCGCTATTTTTGCGGATGTAAGCGGGTGGGATTGTCATGTGTCCGCTATTTATCATCCAAATTCTCCGGACAATGTTATTGACCGCAAAGGCTCTTTACTTAAGTTTTTAAAAGAAAAATGAGGCCATAGATTTATAAAAATAATGGTGTACGTCCGCACTGCACATAACGAGACTGTCTAAAGCATGCAAAAATTGATTTACGCCTCCGCCGAAAAAAATCTTTTTTTAAAATTTTTCGATTCATGTTCTCATGGATATTTAAAATCCACTAGACACAATTCATTATCATTATGATTACCTCCAGTTTGCATATAATTTAGCCAATTTTGGAACATATTTTCCAATGTTATGCACAACGCAATACAGAAGTCATTGCGCATTCACCTTCATTTTGCTGCGAAGTGTAAAATGATTCATACCTTTGCAATATTCTATGTTCGCAAAACATAGCAACGATTGTTCCGTGATCAGCTCCGTCGGTACCGCATAATGCCTGCGCAATAATATTTTCGTGACCCAATATATCTACTACTATAAATGAACTACCGCGCGGCAGAGCCTTCGCACACAAGCAGGTGCGTAGTGTGCAGACGGTATTAAACCGCACGGAGAATAAGCGCCGCTTGATAATACAATCAATAAGTAGTATTGTAAAAACATGCCGATGAGTGGAAAAGAAATGGTTAAACTTTTTACCAAAGGAGGGTGGACGCTTGACCACATAGCTGGTTCCCATCACATTATGGTAAAAGGTTCCCAGTCCGTATCAATTCCTGTTCATAAAAAAAGGACATAAAAACAGGCACTGAACAAAAATTACTGAGGGTAGGAGGGCTAAAATGATTGCGTATCCGGCAAAATTTGAAGAGGCATCCGAAGGTGGTTATGTGGTGGAATTTATTGATATTCCTTCATGTATAACAGAAGGCGATTCTTTGAAAGAAGCAAAGGCAAATGCAAAAGAAGCTCTTTCCGGTGTGCTTTCTTGCCTGGATTCAAGAAAAGTAAATATTCCAGAACCATCAACGGTAAAAGGCAAAAATATTTATTATATTGAGCCTGAATTAAAAATTGCCTTTGCAATAAGATTGAAGCAAGAACGCCAAAAACAAGGACTTACACAAAAGGAGGTTGCGGAACGTATGCAAGTAAATTGGGCATATTACCAACGCATAGAAAATCCAAGAAAATCGAATCCAACTTTAGGTACTATCGAAAAATTACAAAATGTTTTTTCGTGTAGTTTTTTTTAATAACTATTTTCAAAAGATGCCACCGTCTTTGTCTTACAAGCCGCACGCCGCCTCTGGCACATAACGCAGGAATGGGAAGGTTTGACGCTAACATAGGGAAGATCAATTGACAATTAACAATTAACAATTAACAATTAACAATTAACAAAAGAAGCCTCCTTCCACTTCGCGTTTCACGCAAGACCGCAGGGAAATTTGGAAAATTTACATACAAAAGCTCCGCGTCCTTTGCGTCTTCGCGTGAAATTTGGTGCATGGCACCGATCACTGCCCTTAACACAAAAACGGCTGAGCGGTCTGTTCAACAAAAACCCTTTGGCTGCATATTGCGGCAAACGCAGAGGTGCTTTTGGAACTTCAAAATTAGTACAATTAGGCAAACGCTCGCAGAACCCATTGCGCCGCTCCAAATACATTTTTTCTGCCTTATCTACAAAAAACGGCGTGCGGTCTGTAAGATAAAAACATTTTTATTTCTGTATTACAAACAAAAACGGTAGAAGGTCAAAGAACCTATAGCTCCGCGTTAGTGCTATCCGGCCGTTATCTTTTCCTTGACCACCAGAAGCGGTTTAACCGGCATGACGCAATACGCTACGCTATAGAACCTTTGACCTTCTACCGCCGTTCCGAGAAAAGCAGAAATAAAAATGCCTTTGACACACAAGCCGCACGCCGCCCTTTCTGTAAGCGCAGAAATGACCTACCTCGCCGCTTTGCGGCGAGGTAGGTCATTTTCCAAAATGGTGCATGGCGCCAAATTTTTGCTATTCTACGGGGCACACAACACGGAACCCCACATTTTTGGACTTGTGGTCGGGATTGTTGCCCAAACGGTTGGCAACCTCGCAGTAGTTATCAGAGCTGCCCCAGCTACCGCCGCGCCAAACGCGCTGCGTGCCCAAATCGGGCCCCGTCGCAGGAGTTGTAGCAGTGATAGTTCCATGCCGGTCCCAGCACCATTCATATACATTGCCCGACATATCGAATAGCCCTTGTCCGTTTGCCGCCTTCTTTCCTACAGGATGCGCGCCATAGTCGGGATCGCTTGTTGAAAGGTTAGGGGTGCTAGAATTATTCCAATACCACGCCACATTGTCTATGGTTTCACTGCCCGAATACGGGTAATTCCACTCTGTACTACCCGGAACGCCGCCGCGAGCCGCATATTCCCACTCCGCTTCGGTTGGCAGGCGGTAACCGTCTGCTGATGTATTAAATGTCGCGGCATCAACATCGATTGAGTTGTTGGAATTTCTTAGGATTGTTGTGGGGTCACTCCCTTTATAATACACAGGCTCTTTGCCGATCATTTCGCTATAGGCGTTGCACCATACAATAGCGTCCCGCCAACTTACCATGGTTACAGGACGGAGCGCCCTTTCTTCGTCTGTTCCCTCCGCGCCGGTTCCGTCCGTTCCGTGTCCTTCCCTACCCGCATTTGCGAATGTGTAACCGTTTGATGTTGCCCAGTCGCGTACCTCTTCCCACAGACTCCATGTGGTTTCGTAAGCGGCAATTTTAAATGCGTTTATGGTTGCCACGCTGTCACGGCCCGCTATGAATACCTGGCCGACCGGTGGTGTGTTTATTGCGGTTCCGGTGGATATGGCTACCATTGCCGTTGGCGTTACTGTCGGAGTTGCCGTTACCGCCGGAGTTGCCGTTACTGTTGGTGAGGCGGACGCTGATGGCGAGGCGGATGTTGTTGGTGAACCCGACGGCGTAGCCGTGGGTGTCGCGGATGTTGTTGGCGTACCCGACGGTGTTGGCGAGGCGGAGGCTGATGGTGAACCCGACGGCGTAGAACTAGGTGTCGGAGAAGGTTCCGGCGGGGCTGTCGATGTGCTCGACGGTGTTGGCGAGACTGTTGGATCAGGTTCCGGTGAGTCTGTCGGTTCCGGCGTGGCTAAAAAGGCGCGTACGGGCCGGACATAATGTGTGCCGTATTTGTTGCCGTAGTAATATATATCCCCGTTATCGAATCTCTGGTACCAGGCTTCGTCATTAGCATCCTGATTCTGCGAGGATGACCAGTAGAAGCTGTCGGCAAAATCGCCGTTTATAACGGCCCTGTTTTCGTACATCGCGTTAAGTTCCCCGCTGCTTGGAAGAAACCAGTCGGTAAAGCCGTTAAGCTCGTAACCTGTAGCAGCTTTTGCCGCCGGTGCGTCCGGATCCGCCTCTAATATAAAGGTAGTATTTGCCTCGCCTTTGCCTATATCAACGGAAAATTCCCCGTCCAGGTGAACATCCTTATAACCATCCGATGCCCATGCAAACAGCCCCGGAACATCATGGGGGGCCGCTTCAAGGTAATCCCAATCCCTGTAGGTATCAGGGTCATCATTAACAAAGAATACTGTTCCGCCGGCGGGGCCCTGCTCGCCTATTAGCCACGGCTCGTCCGGGGCATGGGTTACTACCGGGGTAGGCTCCACAGTGCCGATGGTTGCAGAGGCGTTTTTTACCCCTGAATAACCCGCACGGCTAACGGTTACCCTTATTACTGAGTTGTTATCATCCTCCGCAACCGTATAGGTTGGACTTGTGCCGATAACCGCGCTGCCCTCCCTGCTGCTTGTCCATTTATAAGCTATGGCGCCCGATCCGCCCAGCGCGGATGTTTTTGCCGTTAATTTTTTGCCGACGGCTTTCTCCCCCGTAATGGAAACGCTTCCCGTTAAAGCGGGAAGTTTGCCGGAATCCTCATCGAGGGCGTCGGTCTCGCCCGCGGGCTGCGAGCAGCCAATAAAAATTGCCAGGGCTATAACCGTAACGACACCGCCTAGTAATAAAAATTTCTTCATAAAATAACTCCTTTAGTATGAAAGTATATAAAAAAGCCGTTACCCGCAAAGAAACGGGAATACGGCGGCATTACGAAAATTGACGTGAATATAACTATCGGCTGGCTTGAAAAAACTGGAACACCTAGACGGTAGCGGGTACAGTGTACAGTCTGCGGGGGGGGGGTAAAGCGCAGGGCGGATAAAAATTTCTTCATAAGATCTCCAGAATGAACAAATCCCCGGGTGTAAACTATTGGTGTATGCTATTAGTATAGGCACAAATTTAATAAAAAACAAGTAAAATTTGCAAAAACCCGGTGGTTTTACTTTCAGGAAAACCACCGACCACACAGACCCCACAGACTTAAAAACCATGAGGAAAAAACAACCGCAAAAAACTGTGCATGGCACCAAATTTCATTTGTTAAAGGCATTGCAAAAATATCGTTTGTGCTCATGGATAGGATAATTTTGGAACTGGCTCAATTGTTAATTGTTAATTGATCTTCCCTATGTTAGCGTCAAAAGCGTTTTTCTGCTTTTGTTATATAGGCGGCGTGCGGGTTATGCGGCGTGTGCCCTTTGGCTGAATTACCCAACAAAAGCAGAGGTGCATTCGGTTCTGAAATTGGTACTATGATGCAAACGCTCGCAGGTTCCATCGCGGAATGGATGGGGCTGCCTGTTTCTTCCCTATGTTAGCGTCAAATGCGTTTTTCTGCATTTGTGGTAGAGGCGGCGTGCGGCTTATACAGCATGTGCGGTGTGCAGTAGCTTGTGAATAATTAATGAAGCGCAAAAAATTTTTTCTGTAGCTCACTTGACCGAGAGCGTATATCATTGAATAACACAGAAAAACAGCGGTAGCTGTTTCCCCCATTCGTACCAGATACCACGAACAAACATATCCTTCACGGGGCGAATAAGCAACTGTGTGCCAAATAAAGGTGACTGTAGCAAGCGTGAGCGGAAGGGAAAATATTTTTGCGCTTAACTGCCGATAAAATGCTGCACACCGTCTTTGTCTTACAAACCGCACGCCGTTTTTGTGTTAAAGGCAGAAAGAAATGTATTTGGAGCGGGGGGTTATTCAAAGTTCAGAATTGCTTTCCTCCCTCTTATGATTACGTTATTTTGGTGCTAAACTTGCGCGTGTATGAAAAATAATGTTGCGGCGGCGCTTAACGATGGATTTAGTGAGCCCATACGGGATGCGCTGTGGGGACATATTTATTTAACCTGCGAGCTGGAATCGCTTACGCGGTGCGGGGCGTTTATCCGGCTTTACCGTATTGCGCAGTTGGGACCGGCAAGTTTGACGTACCCCGGAGGGACGCATACACGGGCGGCGCACTCTCTTGGGGTTTACTACATTACGCGGCGGCTTTTGGCTAATCTTGCTTCCCGGGGTGCGGCGTGGCTTACAGCGACGGGTATCCGCTCAATGCTATGCGCCGCGCTTTTGCACGATATAGGGCATTTTCCCTACGCCCATTCGCTAAAGGAGCTGCCGCTTGCATCCCACGAGGCGCTTGCAGGGCGTATTATCCGCGCGGAGCCGGTGCGCTCTCTGGTGGGCAAAACCGGAGCGGATCCGGATTTGACTGCGGCGGTTGTAGATACAGACATTGATGGAAAAGATTTCGGCGGCGAGCTTGTTTTTTACAGGAAATTGCTTTCGGGCTGCTTGGATCCCGATAAACTTGACTATTTAAACCGGGATGCGCGCTTCTGCGGGGTGCCTTATGGCGCTCAAGATGTGGATTTTATCCTTTCCACGCTAATTCCGCACGAAAAACGTGGTGTTGATATTGAATCCAAAGGGATTACCGGTGTCGAATCGCTGCTTTTCTCAAAATATTTGATGTACCGCACGGTTTATTGGCATCATTCGGTGCGTTGCGCCACAACAATGGTTAAAAAAGCGCTGCTTTCGGGTTTAAACGAGCAAATTATCATGCCATGGGAGCTTTATAACCTTGATGATGAAGGGCTTTTTTCACTGCTTGCCGCGCGGGAGCATCCGCTTTTCGAGATGGCTCTGCGGGTGCGGAGCGGGCAGCTGTTTACCACGGCTGTCGAAATTCCCTTCGACGAAGCTCTTTTTTCCGGCGTGGACGACATTAAAAACCGCGTTCACCACGAAATGGCGCTGGCGGCTTTTTTGCGGAAACGGGGCGCGGAAAACATTACCGGTAAAGACATCGTTCTTGATGTACCGGAATGTTTCTCTTTTGAAACCGAGCTGTTTGTACACGATAAGGATTGTGTTTTTAAGCAATGCGGAAGTGTTTTCAGCGGGGAAACCGCGGCGGCCTTTGTAAAAACACTCCGTATTATGCGGGTTTTTGTAGACCAACCCTATAAAAACAGTGTAAAATCAATACCTGTTGAAGAGTATTTAAATCTTTTTCAAGAATTGGCAGGAGGTTAAAATGGACATCCATAATATTATTGAGGATATTGTTATCGCACAGTTAAAAAAAGCCTGCGCCGATATAGAACGCGAAAACGGCAAGCATGGTATCTGCACTTGTGCGCAGTGCCGTCTGGACGCGGCTTGCTATGTACTCAACAGGCTGGAACCGCGTTATATTGTTTCAAGCCGAGGCCTTGTCCGCGAGGATCAATTCAACTTGGACAAACAGCAAAAAATTGCCGATATTACGGCGTTAATTTACATAGCGCTAAAACAGGTAGGGCATAACCAGCGGCCCAATTTTGATCACGGAAAAAACGAGATCGCAAAAGGGGCGGCACAGGCCTACTTTAACTTCCCCGCGATAATCGGGCGGCTTTTTAACGGGCAAAATTTCACCCCCATGAACGATATAGACGTAACCCTTTTTGCAGACGGTAAACCCGTTGCCATGAAAGACGCAAACTGGCCGAATCCTTGCCGCATTATGGGCAAAACAGAAGGCGCGTATACCTTCTGGCCAAAAAACATACCGGCAAAAAAGGTGGAAGAACATTCAAGTTTTACATTTGAGATAAAGGCCGAGGCCGACGGTCTTTTGCCGCTTAGCCATGTTTTTGAAATACCGGTTATAAGTGAAAATAGCGAAAAAGAGGCCGTCTCCATGGAGAGAACATATAAAATTTCCGACCTATACATGTTCGCGCCGGAGAAAGAGTATACCCGATGCTTCAACCTAAATTAGCGCCATCGTTAATGTGCGCCGATTTTTTTGAACTAGCGGAAACCATCAGTATTTTTCAGGAAGAACACGTTCAATACCTCCATATTGATGTAATGGACGGTGTGTTTGTGCCCAACCTTATGCTTGGTACGGACTTTGTTCGTGTTCTGCGCACGCACACAAACATACCGCTGGATATTCATCTGATGATAGATAACCCCATCGGCAAAATAGAGTGGTTCGCCCCGCGCGAAAACGATATTGTCTACGTCCATGCCGAGTCCACGCCGCATGTACAGCGCGCGCTTGGTAAAATCCGGAATCTGGGGGCAAAACCCGCCGTGGCGATAAATCCGGGCACGCCGCTTGCCGCCATCGAAGAAGTGTTATGCGACGTAGACGCCGTTCTTGTCTTATGTGTAAACCCGGGCTTTGCCGGTCAAAAACTTGTTCCGCAGTCAATAGCCAAAATAAAACGCCTGCGCGCCATACTAGACGAAGGCGGTTTCCCCGATACCGAAATAGCGGTGGACGGCAACGTTACTTTAGAAAACGCCAAAGAAATGCGCGATGCGGGAGCAAACATTTTCACCGCCGGAACATCCCTGCTATTCCGCGACGGCGGCACGCGCACCCACATTAAAAACTTTTTTGATGTAATAAAATGATCCCGCTGCCCCTTACCCCCCTCTGCAAAATTTTTGTATAATAACCACCATAATGATTAGTTCCGATACCGCCTCTTTGCTGCGCTCCATTCCGGCAATGGATGATCTGCTTAGCGCGCCTTGGGCCGCCGAATTTTCCGGCGCTTTGGGACGGGATACCGTTAAAAAAATAATAGAAGACGCACTCGGCGAAATACGGCGCGAAATATCGGGCGGGGCTAACACAGGTGCTAATAGCACCGCCCAAGCAAACGCGCCCATAGAAGACCTTGTTAAAAATCGCGCCGAATCACTGCTCCGTTCAAAATCATCAAGCACGTTAAAACAGGTGGTCAACGCAACAGGCGTGGTTATCCACACAAACCTTGGGCGCGCCCCCCTTTCAGGCGCGGCGCTTGCCGCTGTTAATGGTATAGCGGGGGCTTACAGCACGCTGGAGTATGATCCTGAAAGCGGCGGACGGGGAGGGCGCAACGCCCATACCGAGTGGAGCCTCTGCCGTATAACGGGCGCCGAAGCCGCCCTTGTTGTCAACAACAATGCCGCGGCGGTACTGCTCGCTCTGTCGGCAATGGCGGCGGGCAAGGAAGTGATCGTTTCCGCAGGCGAGCTTGTTGAAATTGGCGACTCCTTTAGAATCCCCGAAATTCTTTCGTTTTCAGGCGCTAAAATGGTCGCGGTAGGCTGCACAAATTCCACACGGATAAAAGACTACGGCGACGCAATCACCGAAAACACCGCCGTCTTGCTCAAAGTTCACCCTTCAAACTACAGGGTAGAAGGTTTTGTCAAATCGGTAACCCGCCGGGAACTCAGCGATCTCGCGGCGCTACGGGGGCTCGTCCTTATGGAAGACCTTGGAAGTGGGCTCCTTAACCCCCTTAACGTACCCTTTGCAAACAGGGAACATTCCGTGGGCGGCTGCCTGCGGGAAGGCTCCGGCATCGTAACATTTTCAGGCGATAAATTGCTCGGCGGCCCGCAGATTGGCGTAATCGCCGGTTCAAAAAAACTCATAGATAAAATGAAAAAACACCAGCTCCTCCGCGCCCTCCGTGTAGACAAAATGACACTTGCCGCCTTTGAAGCCACCCTCCGCCTCTACCTGTCAGGCAGGAATAACGAGATACCCGTCCTCAGAATGATCGAAACAGACAAAAGCGTCCTTCTGGAACGGGCGCGCCGGTTATGCCGTATTTTAAAACGTGCAGGGCTTGGCGGTCGGCACGCCTCCGGGCGCACCGCCTACGCAGATTTGGACATCTCTGTCGTCCAAACCGAAGACGCCATAGGCGGCGGCTCCTTCCCCACCGATGTACTCCACGGTTACGGTGTGGCGATAAGCTCCCGTTCCGTCCCGCCTTCAGCCATAGCCGCCCGCTTGCGTTCTGCCGCCGTGCCGGTAATACCTGCAATCCACGACGGGCGCGTTATCCTGCACGTCCGCACCCTTTTGTCCGGCGACGAAAAGTTAATTGCGGCGGCTTTGGAGCAGGCAGATGATACCGGAACGAAGCTGGACGAAGCCGGCCGTGTCGCTTCCGATGTCAGGGTTTATTTATAAAGGAAATTCCAGACATCGGGCAATATGAACCTTGTCATCTTCCGACCATTCAACCCGATAAGTATATTTTTCAATCACATTATTTTTTTCCATGTTTCTTTTCCTCCAGTTCATTGTTTCCAAGTTGTAATTTTTCAATTACATTTACAACGGCTTTTACTTGATATTCTTTTGCCATATTTCCGTCTTTTTGTATGTTAATTCTCGGATCCCCTTGCCAAGAGAAATTTTAAGTTTTTATAACTTGTTATATTACAACGATTTATAAAAACTATTTTCTGCAAATCTGAAGTTTTTAGACAACTTCGTTAGGCGAAGTAAAAGTCTGCTACGAAGCGCCCACCATGGACGGGTTAAGACCTTTGTGAATATATTTTACATTTACCCAATTGACAATTTGTATTATTTCCATGCTATGTTCATTTTTTTAGAATTAATAGCACAATCATTTAAATACAAGTTAATTAAATTTTGATAGGCTATTCCTGTTTCCTCCGCCTGTTTTTTGAAATATTCAATGGTGTCAATGTCAATCCGTATTGAAATTTGTTTCCTTAACTTCTTTACATAAGGATTCAATTTTGCCTTTGAAAAATCATATTCTTTTCTCATAAATTTACCCCCCATATTGATCCGTTTCTTGTTTAGTTGCTTTCCGGGCAGTTATTGTTCGAATTATATCTTCATTTTCTTTATAACAATGACATACAACTAGTAAATTTAATTTTTTACTTAATCCTAATATAATAAATCTTTCTTCCCCAGTAGAATGATCTGGATCATGTATTATTTTAGCATTTGTGTCAAAAATACGGATTTTGCCTCCTCAAAAGACACTTTATGTTTTGAAATACTTATTTTTTCTTTATCTGGGTCCCAAATAATTTCCATACATATAATATAATTATATTATCATTATTTTGTCAAGTGCTTTTTTAAATATTTTACCGCATACTTTTTTATACACATTATTTTTCCTCGACCCGCACGAATGCGGGGAGATTATTCAGAAATTTCAGACTTTCATTTCGCCTAACGCACGTTAGGTGAAATTTGGAATGCCCCAAATATTTTGAATGAACTACTGCGCAGCAGAGCTACGCAGTATCAACTTTGCTTTTGTTCCAATCTTCATTGTTGACACAAAAGCAAAGTTGTCGTTGTATAGGAAACAGTTGTACGTGTGTTTTGGTTTAACACCGAAGATCGCAGCAGAGCTGCGCGGTATTAAACCGAAACACGGACAATAAAAGCTATTGACAAAAAAAAATAAAAACCGAAATAATATAATAAGTCGATAGTTATATATGGAAGGATGTTATTTTAACGGAGCTAATTTGCAGAGTAATGTTATGAAAATTATCAAAAAGTCGAACAGAATACTCATGGTAGGAATATCGGTTATGATACTGGCGTTTGGATTTGTGAGTATCGGGTGTGTCAGTACTATTAAATTGCATAAAATGGATCTGTATCCAAATCCCAATGTACAATCGCAACTTCCTAATCTTCAGAATGCTACTGTTGTTGATAAAAAATCATATCAAAAGGCAGAAAAAATTGAGAGACTCTTTGACAACAGCGGTGAAGTATTAGGGTATTATACCATAGATTTGAGCTATACCTCACCTTTCACATTAGGTAGGATTTTATGGTGGCCGCTCCATGAAATGACCCTACTCTCTACCATGTTTTTAGGAGTGCCAACAGATACAAGAACATTTTATTTGACGGCAAATTTGAATATATATGACTCTTCAGGTAATTGGGTACAATCATTCGGAAAAACAAAGAGAATTTTTAAGACAGCAGGGCTTTATTATGGGCATAACCCAACCCCAAAAGCCGAACGGGAATATTCAAAATTATTTGAAGAAGTATTTGCAGATGCAAATAGGCAAAGCAGGGACATTGAGCGCCTATTAACTGCTGCGGGACCGGTGTCATCTCAAAATGCGGAAGCGGCGCGTGCCAAGATCAGAAGGTTTGAGTTTCCTGAGCGGCACGCTATAGATAAAAATTACTGGAGGGCACAGGCTCAACAGCGGGTTCTTCCCGATCAGAATACCTTTGCTTACTATCTTCGCGATAGTCGTGATAGTGACGGTAATCAGGTAATATTGGATATAGTGCCGGG
This sequence comes from Spirochaetia bacterium, assembly GCA_026002305.1. Classification (GTDB taxonomy): domain Bacteria; phylum Spirochaetota; class Spirochaetia; order Treponematales; family Breznakiellaceae; genus BNVA01. Next base: position 1,747 of record BOBI01000016.1, on the reverse strand, counting down.
GACTAAAATATATAATGTCCAAGATATTTATGCTGAATACGCGGTTTCTTTCCGGTCGGTCGATATGCCGGAAGATATTAGGCAACAGCTTCAAAGATACAGAACTGCTGAGGGGATGACGTATTATGAATATGTAGTTAGCCATGTTGACAGAATCATTTTACCTCCAAAATTAGCTTGGGCTATGGGTACGACTTTTTACTCTAATAACGTATACCCGGCAGAGCGTGTAATTATGATAGATAAATATTACTGCGATGTGAGATATGCCTTCGGATTTGAGCGTTTTTTACATGTGCTTATTCACGAAACTGGGCATCACCACCTTTTTGACTTAACAAAAGCGAGAATCGTTACTAGAAAAAATACATTCACATTCGAACCTTCCGGCTCAAAAGTAACTGCGGAGGACGAGCGGTTTGCTCGTTTGCAAGAGTTGGCTTTTCTTGAAAACTTGTGGGAACGTCCAATGAATCTTGATAATTACAAAAACAAGGACTACAGATCAAGCGGCCCTATAGGCACCTGTTTAGCTAGTATTGTAAGGTACAACAAGACTTTGGGCTTGCCGGAGGATAATCATGAACTCTTGCCGCAAAGTGTATATGCACCAGTGGCGGCAAGTCCGGCAAAACCATAAAACCTTAGTAAAAGCCGCTTCGCGGCCGGGGCATTCCAAACTTCGCCTAACGCACGCTATATGAAGTACCACCGTGCCCTATATTATTTCTTCAAAATCAATGTTTTTGTAATATTTACTTTCTTTTCTCATTATATACCATGATATTATATTTGCTCGATCGTTGTTATTGAATCATATATTGTTGATCATGTAAATTTTTCTTCATTTGTTGTTTAATTCAATTTCAAGTAATTACCTTGAAAAACAAAATAAAACACCAATCGCATATATTGTATCATCAACATTAACACTACCTATTTTAAACCCAGTAAACCTTGAACTATAATTAACCAATCCTATTTGTATGCCTATTCCCCAATCTGCATAGTTGTAAATACCAAATTGTACACCTGACATATCTTCTGAATAGTTTACAACACCCAGAGAAAACCCGGCAAGTGTTGAACTAATGTTGACAACGCCTAATTGCGTACCAAAAATTTCATTGTTAGAAATATTGACGATGCCAATTTGCCAACCATAAGTGGTTGTAGCATTATTCCAAATACCAATTTGAGGAATAACCCAATCATCAAATTGGTTATAGACAACGAGCGGAAGATTAAATGAATAAACTGATGTTATTTCAAATAAAGAAAACAGTCCAAGTGCAATAAACCTTTTCACTTTCTGCTTGCAATAAAACCATGGTCAATTGTCATAAGCCACGTCTTTTCTTGGTCGGCTTCAGTACTACCAAAACCCCGACCAATAAACCAATTGTAAATTTCTTTTTCCGTCCATGAATGTTTACCTTCATCTGTCAGAAATGATGCCCTCTCATTCCATCTGTTCTTTAAGATTTTCATAACTACCCTCCAAAAAATAATTTTTGTAGTTTTGTGCTTTTACTTTACAAAACTGTTTCTTCTCTTTAGCCGCGCACGAACGTGCGGCGTCTTCCGATCAGTTCAGCTTTTCTATGGCACATAACTCTCTTTGTACGGACAACGTCCGCATGTATACACAAAAAGCCCCAGCGTCAAAAACGCGGGAGCCATTAAGCCTTGAGAAAAAACCGCCAAAAAGGCAAAAAAAATAAGGTATTGAAAATAGCTTTTTAGG
>BOBI01000015.1 GCA_026002305.1 Spirochaetia bacterium | reverse complement strand
GGCATACGATTTTTCCACAACAAAATCTTCCTTCACATCAAAGCAATGATTATTACCGACATGGAACAACAACCTTGTTTACGGCTTTAGACTATCTTACCGGCAATGTAATTGGCGAGTGCAAAGATAGGCATACTTCAGAGGATTATTTGAAGTTCATTAAAAAGTTGGATAAACAATGTGAAGATGGAAAAGTGTTGCATGTTATAGCCGACAATTACAAAACACACAACAGCAAACTATTGCAAGACAGCAATTTTACTTTTAGCCGCCTTTGGCATGGATGATGACAAAGGACAGAAAATCTTCCCAGCTTTGGAACAGATGCGCCCGGAAGAATGTACGTAACGCGTTGTAGAATTCGTCCCTTCTCCCGAAACAGGAGCGGGCTTTTATAAAGTTTTCATCGCAGAGTATCATCAGGCCGTGAATGAAAAACGCCGGAAGATTCAAAACACAATATATTTCGCAGGCATGGTTTTCCCCATGGCCGAAATTGTGTTCAAGATGGTATCCATAGTTTTTCAGGACGTTATTGTTCCCATTCTCTATCTTCCAACGGGCGCGCCCGCAATCGACCGGCAAGCCTACATTGTCCTTGGTGATGGTTTTGTCCGTTATCCAACTGTTTTTGTAGACGATTTTGCCCGTTTCCCGGACATAGATCTCAAAATGAAGGTACTGTACCGGAAGTTTTTCCCCGTCAGCACGGTTTTCAAGGCCATTCACCCAGGTATACCGATATTCACGATGGTTTTTCCCGGTCCAGACGACCCGTGTAAGCGTTTCGGGGGTACTGTATTTGAATTGCTCGGCTATCCACGGGTGGGAATCGTCCTTACAGGTAAATATAAAGCTTAAGCCGCTGTCCAAAACGGCTTTACAGGTGTTGTGATTGGCGTATAAATCATCCCCCAACAGGGTAGCCTTCAGTTCTTTGTAGTATGCGCCGTGTTTTTCCGGCAGTCTTTTCGCCGCGGTTCGCTCACAGTCCTGTTTTTGCTTCCCATAAGTCTTTTGTACCGGTTCCGCATCATCATTTTTGTCAGTTCCCCGCGTATCTTCGTTCCGGATCATTTCCTGTGCAAGCGGTAAAACCACTTCCCCTCCGGGACGCACAAGAACGGCGGCGGTCATGCTATGATAACAGGTTGTTTTTCCATCCTTGGTGATATGCAGGCAGTGGTCGCAAAACACTTTTTCGGACGATTGGAACCAAACCCCGTCCAAGGCTATCAAAACCCCGCCGTCTAACACCTTGTATTGTTCAAAAACGCCGTATTTTTCTGCCAACCCTATGCCGTCTTTGAAGTTTTCGTCAAACTCTTCCGGTTTTACCCCGTCAATCAGCCTGTTTATCTGATTATTACAGGGTATTTCCTTCACGTTCAGGATGTTTCCAGCGTTTTTCCGCTGATTCCCCCGACCCAACGACTCTTGGTAGCCCAACATTGACAGATGTTGAAAGAAAAAAATCCCGAATGCGCTTTTTATCGCATCGGCAATTTCATAGGTTAGATTAAATCCTTCCCGCCGCTTCTTCGCCGAACTTTCTTCGACCCGTTTCCCAATTTCCTTAAACCGGCTTAACTGCGCCTTTAATATTTCCCGTCCCGTGGTATCATTTTATCAGATGGTTTGTAAAAGTAAAATTGCTGATTGCAAGAGTATATCGCGAAACATCCAAACAGATTTGTGTTACATTTCACTCCGACACATTCATCTTGGTTGAATTTAGTCGAACGATTTTTTAGAGAAATTACAACCGAAAGAATTCGTAGAGAAAGTTGGAATTCAGTGGATGAATTAATATCGGCGATAAAGGAGTACATAAAAAACTGGAATAAATCGGGGCGTAAATTTCGCTGGTCAAAATCCAGCGATGAAATTATTCAGAAAATACAAAAACATAAGGGAGCGCATTCACAAGTATGAGTATTACACTACACTAGTAGTACAGGCGTACGGTACACCAGCTTACTTAAAAAGTTATTCGCAGGGCGGTTTAATACCGTCTGCACGCTACGCACCTGCTTGCGGCGCGGTGGCTTATTGTCCGTGTTTTGGTTTAATACCGCGCAGCTTGCTGCGCTCTTCGGCGTTAAACCAAAACACACGTACAATCATTTCCTATACAAGAGAACATAATATTTAAGAACATAGAAAAAACTGCGAAAGCAGTTTCCCCCATTCGTACCAGCTAACCCGAACAAATGTATCCACCACAGCTTTTTGAAAAAAAGCTGGTACCGCGTGGCTCGCCGCGCGGTAGTTCATTTTCAATACCTTATTTTTGTTGCCTTTTTAGGCAGTTTTTTCTCAAGACTTAATGGCTCCCGCGTTTTTGACGCCGGGGCTTTTTGTATATATGCGGACGGTGTTCGTGTAAAGGGAGTTATGTGCCATAGAAAGGCTGAACTGATCGGAAGACGCCGCGCGTCCGTGCGCGGCGAGGAGAAGAAATGTTCTGTAAAGTAAAAGCACAAAACTACAAAAATTATTTTTTGGAGGGTAGTTATGAAAACTGCAAAAACGAAAGGGAACAAATTGTTCATGGCGGGAATGGCGGCAATGATGCTGGTGTTTGGATTGGTTCTGGCCGCTTGTGATAACGGCAATGGTCCCGGTGGCGGCGGCGGAAAATCATTCACCCTGAAGGGCGAGCTAAAAGACCTAAAACTGGGGACAGGACTTACACCCACAGAGGTTTTGGCATATAGCAATCCCGATTTTAAAGGTGCAGCGGTTGGTAAAGGTACGATTGGCAGTTCTGCACCTTCAGCTTCCATGTTTGCCGTACGTTCTATTGGCGGTGTGTCAAGAAGTATTGGAGAAGTTATTGACTATAATAACGATAACGATACGCATTGGGAAATTCGGTTTGACAACTTTAACCAGAATAACTCCCCGGATCTTTATTTCGCAGTAGCAGGAACGGGTCAGGAGAATTCCCGCTTCATGTATCCGCTTGATAATTTTGAAGTGCCGGTAAACGGTATAAACAATGGCGAAGATTTCGATATCAATACTCGCCTTCAAAACAATAACCCTTTTAACGAGGTAATTGAAATTGAGAGTTTTCATTTTGATGGCACGGTGAAAGTTACCGGTGTTACTATTCCAACTGTTTTCGGCGGCCCGTAATCGGCTGTAGTAAAGCTCGCCGCGTGTCCGTGCGCGGCGCTTTATAGCTGCGTTTTTTCAGCGCATAACAAACGGTTATGCGACGTTGCGTTCTTTTACAATATATTATTATTTATTCAACCCAATCTTCTATCTTTAAGCCTGATACTCTTTTAAATTCGTCTGTATTATGTGTTACCAATATTCCATCATGCGCCAAAACTATTGAGGCAATAAATAAATCGTTTGATCCAATAATATTTGCATTTTTCTCAAGCTCAAGCCGTATTCTTACATATTGTTTTAATGATTCATCGTCAAGATTAATAATTTCTAATGATTCAATAAATTTATTATACACTATTCTGTTTTTCTCTTTTAATTGACTTTTTTCAATTCCACACCATAATTCTGCTTTTACAATAATTGGAATCTTTATTTCATGTCTTGGTACAAATTTAAAATAGTCTTCTACAGATTTATATTTTCCCTTTAGATAATATATACAGATATTAGTATCCAAAAAATACATTATATTTGCTCCCTGGGCAAATCATATTTTGCATCTATTTCTTCCGACTCCACAAAAGTATCATCATCAATAGCACCGAATAGATCAAAGAAATCGTTAGAAAAATCATTTTTCAAAATATTCTTAATATTATTTTCCACCCAAGTTGAAATAGTCGTTTTTCTTTGTTTTGCGGCATTATTAATTTTTTCGAGGGTAATTTCGTCTACATTTAATGCAATTTGTGGCATAATTTTACCTCCAATTTCAATCTTACTATATATTTATATTTTTTTCAAGTATATTTCCTGTCTTTTTTTATGTTTTATAATACTACTGTATACTTTTTCATACACGGGTAGCAATGGCACATAACGTGAAAACTATACGACGTTTTTATGGCCCGAATAAGGAAATCGCAGGTTTCCTTATTCGGGCCATAAAAATGTGCCTACGAAAAACCTCATAAAGGCGCTACTGCGCCCGCAGCGTATAACGTTTGTTATGTGCAGTTGGTTGGCATTTTTATTTTTTCTTTCTTTCTCTAATCCAAACTATATTTATTTCTTCTTTTTTTTGAACTATTTCCAATTCATGATGATCTGCTGTAACAAAATATCCGGTATTTATTATCGTCTCTGCTAATCCTATTGAATCAGCTAATGACATTTTATATAATGATTTTAATCGGCCTGCCTTTATCAAAATATCATCGGTTATTTCCGTATCTATTTTTATTGGCGTTATTTTAATATCTTCCACTAATCTTAAGGCGGATTCTTCATTATGTCTTTTGTGGATATAATAATAAACCTCAAGAAAATTTATCTTGTGCATTAAAATGTTTATCTTGCCATCCGTTGCTTTTTGCAATAAGTCTTTTATAATATCTGCCCCGACTTCATTAGATAATAATGCAATTAATGAACAGGCATCAAAAACATATACATCATTCATAGTTCAAGTTCCTTTTCCTGTTGTTTCTCCTCCAAAAAATCATCTATTGATATTTTTCCATCTGAAAACATTCCAATTAAATGATCAAAGCGCGGCTTTTCTTCAAAAAAAGGCGTTAATTTTATGGTTCCATTTTCCTCAAAAAACTTTACTTTCCTCGTAGAAATCCTTGAAAAAACTGTTTCCGGCAATGTTTGAATGTCTAAAACCATTTCTGTCATAATATTATCCTCCGATTTTTAGTATATCTTCTATCACAAAGTTTTGTCAAGAGCTATTTTCAGGTTTATTTGTATGGTTCTTTATACATTAAAACAAATTTTGCCAACCAATTGCACATAACATATGTTATGTGCAATTGGCGCGTGCCCCATATTTTTTTATTTATAATATATAATGTAACATATCTATATTATAATAATGTTTTATTGTTTCATCTATTTTTTCCATGCCGCTTCTGTTGCATAACCTTTATGCCAATATATTTTTTTTAATGAATATCCAATTTTCAATAAATCATTTCCATTAATTTTTTGTATTGTTATACCACAATAACCCAGGAGTTTATTTGTTGTTTTATGTATTACCGCCCAAAAACCAAATCCATTCTTAATATAACTTTCTGAATTTTTATTAAACCAATTATTAACTTCTTCATCTGAAAATGAATGTTCCCATGCATACATTACTTCAATATCCTGTAATATTTCAGATAAATCATTAATGTCATTTATTGTGAATTCTCTCAAATATAATCTTTCTATTTCTAATATTTTCATAATTTTATTATATTCCTTTTTTTATTGTCCGTGTTTCGGTTTAATACCGCGCAGCTCTGCTGCGATCTTCGATGTTAAACCAAAACACACGTACAACCGTTTCCTATACAACGACAACTTTGTTTTTGTGTCGATAATGAAGATTGGAACAAAGGCAAAGTTGATACTGCGTAGCTCTGCTGCGCAGTAGTTCATTTTTTATCAATGGTTTTATACTATAATTTTACAAAAAAGTTCAGCCCAAATTGCACATAGCGTGAAAGCTATACGACGTTTTTGCGGTTGCGATAAAGGAAACCGTAGGTTTCCAGCAACCGCAAAAATGTGCCGGAGAAAAAACGCACAAAAGGCCGTAGGCCGACTGCGTTTTTTCGTAGGCCAAGCCGCTACTGCGGCGCAGCGTATAACGTTTGTTATGCGACGTTAAATCCTGCTACAATGGCATTAGGACAAATGTTTTAATTACTTTGTCCATTGGGCTCAGCTATTGATGCTTCGTTGCGTCCTTTAAGATCTTCATAAAAATCTGCGGTTGCTTGTTGCATATATGGAATAAGCCAAAAAACTCCTATTCCCAATGTAATTACAGAAAGTAATGCCCAGCCAATAAAACTTAGATACAATCCAAAAAGCTTTCCTTTGTATCCATTCATCATTTTACGGCTTGCCGTTATTGCTTCTGATGCACCCAAATTGGGGTTATCCCGTAAGATATAAAATGCCATAGAATAACTAAAGCTTTTTACAATTCCAGGAATGAACAATAAGCATGTCCATAGTGTGATGAAAATCATTTGCAACAAGAAAAGTAGAAAACTTGATCCAAATAATTTGAAGCCATCAAACAAATTTTCCAATTTTACGGTTTCATTACGCGCTTTGCGTATAAAATAACCGTAAAATCCTATTGCCAACGGCCCGCCAAGAATTATTGGACCTACGACCGTAAAACCAGATAGTGAAACAATAATCATGTAGATAAATGTAACACCAACTGCCGCAAGCCAGCTCCCTTTCAATTGACTCCTCGCAATTGAACGTAATTCTGAATTTTCTTTCATAAAACTTTACCTTCCTTTGTGATTTATTTACACCGTCAAAATAACGGCTTCTAGTTTTACCATAATACACATAAAATGTCAATATATTTTTCAAAAAATGTCAGGATTTAATGGCGCATAACGCACAGTTTACGTTATGTGCAATTTTTTGGTCAAAATTTGTTCAAAATATTAAAAATTTAAGAAAAAAGGCTTGACAAACATAAATAATAATGTACAATGTGCTTGTGGATGTATTATTAGACGCAAGTTCAATAATGACTATCATTCTCAATGAACCTAATCGAAATATTGTTGTTAATTTAACCAAAGAAGCAACCTTATTATCACCAGAAATGATCTCCTTTGAGATTGGAAATGCTCTGGTAAGTTTATTTAAAAGACATAAATTAAATAAAACTGAAGTATTAAAAGCGTATGAAGATTTTACAAAAATTCCAACAAGGACATTGAAACCTGATATGGGAAAAGCATTAAAAATTTCCTGTGAATATAATATTTATGCATACGATGCATATTATTTAGAAATGGCATATCGGTTAAAAATACCGTTAATAACATTTGATAGAAATATGGTCGCTGTTGGAAAAAATATGAAAATCACTATTTTGAACGTAGGAAAAAATGAGGATATATAATTATTCTGAGGCACGGCAAAACTTTGCAACAGTATTAAATACTGCATTAAAAGAAGAAGTAATAATCACACGGAAAGATGGTAGTAGATTTAAACTACTGTCAATTAACAAAAATGAACTACCGCGCGGCAAGCCACGCGGTATCAGCTTTTTTTCAAAAGCTGTGGTGGATACATTTGTTCGGGTTAACTGGTACGAATGGGGGAAACTGCTTTCGCAGTTTTTCTTTGTTCTTAAATGTTATACTCCCTTGTATAGGAAATGATTGTACGTGTGTTTTGGTTTAACGCCGAAGAGCGCAGCAAGCTGCGCGGTATTAAACCAAAACACGGACAATAAAAAACAAGGAAAATCTCCATTGGAAGATATAAAAGGTATAAAGGCCGATGTATCAATGGAAGATATTCTTGAAGCAATAAGATATGGAAAGGAAGATAGGGAATATAAAACCGATACCCAATAAGAGGCCAAAAAACTGCACATAACAAACGCTATACGCATCGCCTGCAGTAGCGGCTTGTGAACTTTTCACGTTATGTGCCATGCTGCCTAAGATTTATTGAAAATATTATACAAAACGTTATTATCTGTGTTTTGATTCAATGCCTGCGGCTCGCCGGGTATTTCATTGACAAAAAAATACGGATAAAATACTATTTGAATAACATTGGTTAATATATGATTGATAGTTCTAAAAAGGCATTTATTGCCTCAAATATAATTTTTTTGGGGCTGGTCAGTTTTTTTACAGACATTAGTACGGAAATGGTTTACCCAATTCTTCCGTTATACTTATCTTCAGTATTGGGAGCTTCCCCCACAATAATAGGAATTATTGAAGGCATTGCCGAAAGTTTGGCAAGCGTCATAAAATTATTTTCAGGAATAATTGCAGACAAATATGGAAACAAAAAGAGGATGGCATTTTTTGGCTATTCATCTTCTGTATTAAATAAAATAGTTATACTACTATCAACCACTTGGGCAGGCGTATTGGCCGCCAGAATTATTGACCGCTTTGGAAAGGGCATAAGAACCGCCCCTCGGGACGCATTGATAGCCGAATCTTCAGATAAGTCGCAGCTGGGAAAAGCATACGGTTTGCATAAAGGATTGGACTTGTTAGGGACGGCGATTGGAATATTATTGGCTTATATTATTTTATCGAAAAATGAAAGTGATTATGGTAAAATATTTTTATATTCATTGATACCGGCAATAATCGGTGTTGTATGTATTATGTTTGTAAAAGACGAAAAAAATAAGATAGCAGAAAAAAGTACGCAAAAAAATGTTTCGTTTAATTGGAAAAATATTGACAAGCGGTTAAAAATATTTCTTGTTCTTATATTCATATTTACGCTTGGAAATTCTTCAAATGCCTTTATATTACTCCGAATGTATAATGCCGGGTTTACCGCACAAAATGCAATTCTGCTTTATTTTCTATATAACGGCATTGCTTCTGTTTTATCATTTCCATTCGGGCAATTATCTGACAAAATTGGGCGTAAAAATATTTTGTGCGTTGGATATTTTTTATATGGAATTGTATATTTGGGTATAGGACTATTTTCGAATAAAATATTATTTATTGTTTTGTTTGTAATTTATGGATTTTATACCGCATTAACTACAGGAATAGAACGGGCTCTTATTGTGGAAATTGTACCGGAAACACAAAAGGCAAGTTCGCTGGGTTTACATTCGGCAATAGTTGGGTTAGGGCTGTTACCCGCTTCGATAATTGCAGGTGTTTTATGGGATTTAGCGGGACAGTCAATGCCTTTTATATTTGGTGGAATAATGGCATTTATAACAAGTATTGGTATGTTGATATTGTTATCAAAAAAATGAACTATGGTGTACGGCACATATAAGGGGGTAAAAGCCGGCTAAACGTGAATTTATGGACTATTGCAGTATAATTCACGTTATATTGACAAAATAACGTGAATATTTGTATAATTCAAATATGATTAACGTTTTTAGCTTGAGCAAATTATCTGACATTTCGAATATTAACGATGATTCCTGCGCAATCAGTGATTCTGAAAAAATCGCTATCGACTTACTCGGTAAAGAGTATGCAACTAAGTCTAATGGTAAAAAAGCCCTGCTTAACATAATTGATCAATCGGAGCTGCCGGAAATGGTTTATAACTCTAACGCCATCGAAAATTCTACATTAACATTGGCAGAAACCGAAAAAATTCTTTTGGAGCAAAAAGTTATGCGCCTTGTTAGCGTTCGTGAACTTTTTGAGGCAAAAAATCTGGCGCGTGTACAAGAATACATGTGGAATCATCCTAATCTGCCATTAGATAACGAAACGATTTTGTTTTTGCATCAAATGTTGATAGGTGGAATTGACGACAACATTTCTGGCCGGTTTAGACGGGATAACGAGTGGGTGCGGGTTGGATCTCATATAGCTGTTAATCCGGCTTTTGTGAACGGTTTAATGACCGAATTGCTAGACGATTATAATACGGCAAGCAGCGCTTATTTTCTTGAAAAAATAGCCAAATTTCACGCAGTTTTCGAATATATCCACCCGTTCTGCGATGGAAACGGGCGCATGGGGCGGCTGTTACTTAACCTGCAATTAAGCCGTAACAATTTTCCGCCAATTATTGTTCATAATAAAAACAAACATACAGAATATTATCCGCTATTTCGTGAATATCAAAATAACAAAAAGTGGCGCGGCTTTGCGAATTTGTTTGTGCGGCTGTTAAAGGAATCGTTAAATAAGAGGCTTGGTTATTTGGGTGACAAAAAAATAATCAGGCTGTCCGATTATGCAAAACAGAACAGCCTGAATATAAACGCTTTATTAAATAAAGCCCACCGCCAAACCATCCCCGCTTTCCGTGAACGCGGCACATGGAAAATAGGTCTCCCTATAGGTTAGCGGGCAGTTAGCAGCGCTACCGCACACAAAAAGCGGGGGCGCAACCTATTTCAACGATGGCAACAACCCAGCCGGCGCCGCCTGTTTGTCCTGTAAGACAAAAGTAAGGCGAATTAGCAGTACAGGGTGAAGCCATCCAATACCACATTGGCGATGACGACGTTGACCATGGTTCACTTTTTATCCGTTTATCGCCATCGGAGTAATATGCAAGCCGCGTCTGATTTGCTTCCGTCTCGTAGGCGTCCGATGAACCGTTTCTGTAGCCAAACATCTCTCTTTCGGTGGGCAGCCAGAGTTTGTCCTCTATTAGGTCGGCGCCGTTTGCATTATGCTTATCTCCGTTGGAAACATAACGTTTTGGCGCCCAAATTACATCCATGGGTACGCCCGCGTCTTCAAGTCCTTCAAGAAAATTGCCGCCATTTGTCCCTACCTTAACAAGGTACTTCCGCATATCGCTTGCCGCATAACCGCCTGCAACGGTGCGAGTCAAATTCATGCTTTGTCGTACAGGCAGATTTTGAAACTGAAAAACCAGGTGAGGCTGGCTTGCGTTGCCGTTACCGGTATAGGGCGCGTTGTGGTTAAATGAGTTGATACCAACCACTATAAGGCGGAGTAGTTTACCATCCGTCCCAAAGTCACCATTCGTTGAGGCTGTAAGTCCGCCCTTACCGGCAGAATCTGCCGCGATGGTAAGGCTTACAAGGTCGATGTAGTCGCCTAGCTCAATATCGCCGATTTTTGTAACTGTTCCCGCAGGTATATAGTTGGCAGCAAGCTGCGTTACTTCGACCGCCGGGTTTGCGGCAAGGTAGTTGTGGACAGCATTGAACGTGTCGGTAACTTCCTGCACTGTTGTTGTTCCCGCAGTCGTTATACCTAATTTTATGGAAATGTCCTGACTGCCGGTATTCGGGACAATGGAACCGGGGCTTGAACTGGAACTGGGGTTAGGGCTGGAACCGGGGGTAGGTCCGGAACTGGGATTAGGATTGGAACCGGAGCTAGGTCCGGAACTGGGATTAGGACTGGAACTGGGGCTAGGTCCGGAACTGGGGTTGGGACTGGAACCGGAGCTAGGTCCGGAACTGGGATTAGGACTGGAACCGGGGTTAGGTCCGGAACTGGGATTAGGGCTGGAACCGGGGCTAGGTCCGGAACTGGGGTTGGGACTAGGTCCGGGACTGGCAGCATAGAGTGTTATACCTTTCGTACCTGGTTCTACGCCGCTCTTGGTTATCGATACTGCGGCGGCTCCCGCTGTATCTACTGTAATGTCCAGGCTCCAGTTCATGCCGCTTCCGGTTAGGGCGCCTCTGGTTGCCGCGCCGGGCATTGCGCCGATTGTGATGTCATTATCAGAAAGGCCGGTAACATCGGCGCTAAAACTAAAGTCGATTTTAGTCGTAGCCGTGCCCGCGTCGCCATCCGCAGTTGCGGTGTAGGTGATGCTGCCGTCTGATGTTCCATCATACAGTGTTATACCCTTGGTTCCTCTTTCTATACCGCTTTTTTTGATCGAAACCGCAGCCGCTCCAGCCGCTGTTACAGCAACTTCGAGGCTCCAGTGCGTACTGTCGGTCTTGGTTAGGGCGCCTTTGGTTGCCGCGCCGTATATTCCGCCAATCGTGATGTTGGTATCCAAAAGGACGCTAACTGCTGCACTAAAGGTAAAGTTGATTTTAGTCGTAGCTGTGCCCGCGTCGCCATCCGTCGTTGCGGTGTAGGTAATTTTGTTGCTGCCACCGCCGGGTGTGGGTGACGCATTTGGCGTTGGTTGGTAGGCTGGTAAATCATCTTCTATGCCGGTGGTGTTAGGACAGCTTACGGATATAATAACAAAAATTAAAAGTGTTATCAAATGTACTGCTGAAAAAATACTGATCTTGTTGAATCTATTCATAAAATAACTCCTTACGGTCTTTCCGTCCTGCAAATATACAAACATTTAAAAAGAAAGGCAAACTTAACCGGAAACTGCGTCCGGCAGATAGATGTTGCGTCAACGTGATAATGTTACTTGGATAGCAAAGTGAAAATATCTTCTTTTGCATAATGAACCTAAGCAAAACACGGTGGGGAAATTGTAAAAGAAAATGGTTAGGTGAATATGGGATGCCGCAAGGGCGTTAACCGGTACTATGCCGTTTTCCGGCCGCTAAAGCAAATTAAGCCCGTTGTAGACCTCTATATCTTTTTTATCCCCAGAAGATCCAGATGTTTACCAATGTGCCTTACCAATGCCTGGGTGTAAAGATCGCTATGGGTTTTCCATAGTTTACAGAGCTTATCCTTAAACGTAAAAGACCCGTCAGGATTTTTTTTGCTTAATATAAGTCCGTAGGTGATATGTATAAGCTGTCTTGAATCGTTGTTATTAAAAAGAAGAGGCAGCTCGTTATCCGCAATAGTTTTTATGTCCGGTATTTTATTCAGGTCTGTTGTAACGTGATAGTACTTTTTTGCTTCTTCAAAGGCGGAAGAAAGGGCGTATTCATGTATTTCACGGTAAAGTAACGGGTCTACAACAGCAACGGTGCGCATTGCCTCTAACCAGTTGGTTCCGGCGGTTTTAATATGAAAGATGCCTTTGGTTTCCTTGCCTATAGAGGGGAATGTACTGAACTTGTCGGAGCCTGAATGTATGCTCAACTTGTATTTAAAATGCCGCGCAATTACCGCATGGATTTTTATCTCCTTTTCAAATTGAGCAAGGTCGCCTTTGTAGTCTATCCCCTTTTGGAATTCACCGCAGAAGCGCGGCGCCATGGTTGCAAAGGAAACCCCAGCGTCGATAAGCTCTCTGGCGACAAAGTAATGCTGTAAGGGCGTGGTTGGGGAATCGGTTTCGTCTATGGAGATTTCAAAGTCCGCGCTGTACTTACCGTTCCCAAGGAATTGTTTATACATACCCGAGGCAAAGTCTATGGCTTCCCCGTAGATAGCAATGCAGTCGCCAAGCTCCGCCTCGGTAAAACTTAAGTTAATACCCTCGCCGATGTCAAACTTTTTCCCCATGTACTTAGCGTTATATGATGACGGCAGGGAGGCGGCTCTTGTAGAGGGAGCAGGTTTAATATGCTCCGAGCAGTCCAGTGTGATCATGGTGTAGCCCAGGGAAAGGGCGTATTCTACGTCTTTGGCCGTTTTAAGGTGATCCCCGTCGGCGCCCCACTCCTTCTTAAAGCCCTCGCGGAATACCGCAAAGGTAACGGCGTCCAAAACATCCTCGTAGGTACGGTTGGTAAGCGTAAGTTCCCGTATGGACTGCTGGGCAAAGACCGGATAGGCATCGTATTCTTCAAATAATTTGATATGTCCATATGTGGCAATTCCAAGCCTATCCCCTACGCCAAAACTCCGGTCCTTGCCCAGTACACGCGAGGGGGCTGTATGGGTAAATAGCTTGCGCATAACGCTTGCGTTTTCGTGAGTCAGGGGCGCCTTGATCTTACCGTCACCTATTGCATCCCCTTTAAAGTCCGGTATATCCTTGGCAACAATAAAATCTTCATCGCCAAACTTTGCCATAAAAGCAACGCCGGAACCAAGGGAATTGATCGACTTTTCGTAAGCATCACATCCTAAATAATCCATGTAAACCCCTTTACATTAATACACTAAATTCACGATTGCCTGTGAGAAGAATGGGACAAAAGTGAGAAGCATCAAACACGTCAAAAGCAACAGATAGAACGGCACAGCCTCTTTTATAAAGGTGGCAACTTTACAGTTAGTGATCCCGCACGTTACAAACATCAGGGTTCCCATTGGCGGAGATATTGCGCCAATAGCATTGTTGAAAATAAAAATCATGGCAAACTGAATATCGTCAATTCCGAATGCACGGGCAACCGGTACCAAAAGCGGCACCAACACGATCATGCTGGCATTGCCTTCAATAAACATACCCACGATGATCAGGAAAAGATTGATGATCAACAAAAAAACATACTTGTTGGAAACCGAATTGATGATAAACTCAGTTAGATGTTGGGGTATCCGTTCACGAGTAAGTATCCATGCAAATGCCGAAGCCGCCCCTACGATCATCATGATGGACGCCGTGGTGGCAACCGTTTCTTTTATGGCTTTGAACAGATTCTTCCATCTAAATTCCCGGTAAATAATAGAAAGCAGCACCGCATAAATAATGGCCACCGAACCGGCTTCTGTGGGGGTAAAGATTCCCAGCCGAATACCGCCTATGATCACCACAGGGAGCAGCAGGGGAAATATGGCTTCGATAAAGGCTTTTTTCAAAGAAACCGTTTCCGACATTTCGCTGGTGTACTTTCGTTTTACCGAAATAAAGCCAACCATGATCATCATAGAAACACATAGGAGCAATCCGGGACCTATGCCGGCGACAAATAATCTACCGATGGAAACATTGGCAATGGAACCATAAATGATCATGGCGATCCCAGGGGGAATCAGGGGGGTGATCATCGCGGATACTGCGGTTACCACTGTAGAAAATTCTTTAGAAAATCCTTTTTTTTCCATTTCCGGAACGAGCATTTTTGCTTCCATGGCGGCGTCGGCGAGATTGGATCCGGAAAGACCACCCATCAAGGTGGACAACAGCACATTCACCTGGGCAAGCCCTCCGGGAACTTTCCGCATCAACACTTCGCAGAACCGCATAATCCGGTGGGTAACCCCGGAATAGTTCATGATAACCCCGCTGCAAACAAAGAAGGGAATTGCCAGAAGAGGAATACTTTCTATGCCCGCAATAACCCGCTGTGCCATTATCTGCGCCGGAAGTTCCGGGTGCAACATAAAATATGTTACCGAACCGGCAAGCACGGAAATAAAAACCGGTATTTTCAGAAATAGCAAAATTAGCATCACCGCCGCAGCGGCTATTACAATCCATGAGGTCATTCCTTCACCTCCTTGCCGGTGAACCGTTTATACACCGAAACCGTGTAATTAAAAACCATTAACACACAGCCAATGGGAAAAGCGGAATAGGTAATAAAATGTGGTATATCCAAAATATCCGTAGTGCGCTTGGTCGCATACATCTGCCGCACAAAGGAAGCGCTCTGGACGGTAAAATAAACCAGAATAACAATGGAGACAACCCAAATAAATATTTCGGTGATCCGCTGTACCCGCTTGGGAAAGAGGTCTACTACAATATCAATGGCCACATGACTCCCCAGTCTGAATCCAGCTCCGGCGCCGAAAAATACGGTAATTACTTCGCAGAATAACTGGAATTCCTCCCCCCATGTTATGGGCCGGTTGACGAAGTATCGCATGACAACCCCTAGAAACGTATACAGTATCAGGGCGCTCAGGGCTGTTCCCGAAATAATCAGATCGAAATTTTGAATTTTTTTCAGCACTTTTTTATTCATACCCGCTGTCTCCTTTTGGGGGATAGCGCCCTCCAACATTAACATTGAAGGGCCTTCATTGTTTCTAGGACTATTTTACTTCATGGCCTTTGTTACCGTGTCGAACAAACCTGGTGTCCATTTTGATGTAATTTCCGGCAGGGAGTAGAAAGCCTTAGCCTGGTTTTGGAATGCAGCCACGTTCACGGTGATTATTTCAGCGCCTTCGGCTTTAAGGTCTGCCACAGTTTTTTCGGTCAGTTGGTTTTGCAGATTGTTGTTAAAAATACCTGCCGCATCTCCGGTTTCCTGCAGGATTTTCTGCTGTTCAGGTGTCAGTTTGTTAAAAAAGATGGTACCGCAGACCCATGTGGTAAAGTTTTTCACATGGCCATCTAATGTGATGTACTTAGCCACTTCGTGGGCTTTGCTGCCATAAATCGTGGTGAGCGGGTTTTCCATACCGTCAATGACACCTTGCTGCAAAGAGGTATACACTTCGCCTAGAGCCATTGGTGTGGGTGTTGCGCCCATTACTTCCATGCCTTTTACCTGAATCAGGTTATTGGGTACGCGGATTTTCAAGCCCCGGAAGTCGGCAACTGTTCTGATTGGTTTTTTTGCTATCGTATGGCGCTCGCCATAAATCCAGTTGGCCGTTAGTACATGGAGACCTTTGTCGTCCATCTGTTTCATCTGCCCTTTCCACCAGTCGCTCTTTGTCAATTTCCATGCTTCGTCCCAAGTGGCAAATAGATAGGGCGCAAAGGTTATGCCTAAGTCAGGCACGCCGCGGTCTGCATAGAAAGCGCCGTCAGCCAAGGTGATCACCGCCATACCCGCAAGCATCTGATCGATGATTTCGTTTTTAGAGCCAAGCTGGCTGGAGGGAAACACCTCAATCTTCATCGTTCCCTTTGAGCGTTCTTCCACAAGGCGCGCCCATTCACGAATTCCAAGGTCAATCGGCTCGCCGGGTTGGTTTTCATAGCCAATCTGAATCACCACCGGCTTTCCAGATGCGCCCCCTTCCTTATCACCGCCTGCAAACGCTAGACCCGTAACAACAACCGCCAGAGCTAAAACAAACAACTTTTTCATACACTCTTCCTCCTAAAAATAATATGCTAAAACTCAAGGACAACCTTGAGCATTGAAGCCGCATTCTTGTCAAAATCCGCGAATGCCTTGGGCGCATCCTCAAAGGCATAAATATTAGTAATAATTTTATCCAGCGGGATATGTTCACCCTTAACCAAATTGATAAGTTCGATAAAATCTTTTTTTAAGGCATTCCGTGAACCCGAAACATGAAGCTCTTTTTTTTGCAGCAGGGTAAAATTGAAATCCAGATTTTTCTTTCCCACCCCGATAAGCACCACCTGTCCGCCGTAGGCTGCAGCATCAATGCAGTTCTGAAAGGTTGAGGGCAGCCCCACCGCTTCGATAGCGGCGTCAAACCCATCGCCGCCGGTGCTTTCGTTTACACCCTTTTCAAATGCATCAGGCGAAGCGTTTACAAAGGTTCCGTCGATGCCGAATTCTTGCGCAATGGCCAGTTTCTGTTCCGATATGTCGGTCATGTAAACCTTTGCGCCACGCAGTTTTGCCGCAAGAGCCGCCAATATGCCGATGGTTCCCGCCCCCACAATAAGCGCCTTATCGCCTTTTTGAATATTTCCCTTACCAACGCCATGGTAGCTAATACAGAAAGGCTCGATTAACGCCAGCGTTTTGGCAGACAGTCCCTGTCCCGGATATAGCCTCTCTATGGGCATGGTAAAATATTCGGAAAAAGCGCCCTCGCGTTGGACACCCATAGTTTGATTGTCCGTACAGCAATTCAGAAGTCCCCGCCTGCAGGAATAGCAGGAACCGCAGTTAAAATAAGGGTTCCCCGTAACCAACATTCCTTTTTCAAGACCAAAGCTATTTTTTTCGATTTCTATAATTTCGGCGGAGAATTCATGCCCGGCAATCCGTGGGTAGGACACATAGGACGACGCGCCGCGGTAAGCGTTTAGGTCGCTGCCCCAGATACCGCCGTACTTCATTTTTAAAAGGGCTTCCCCTTTTCCGGGCAGCGCCATGGCGATTTCTTTTATTGCCACCCTGCCGGGATTTTCTATAACAATGGCTTTCATAGACAAAGCTCCGTTTTTCCATGGTGATATACAACGTTGTATACAACAGTATTAGGGGCATTTTTCGGAATTGTCAACTTTTTTTTTGCTTTTATAACAATTCACAAGACAGTGTTTATATTCTATGATTACAAGCGGTGATAAGTTT
Source organism: Spirochaetia bacterium (assembly GCA_026002305.1). GTDB lineage: Bacteria > Spirochaetota > Spirochaetia > Treponematales > Breznakiellaceae > BNVA01. The sequence continues at coordinate 7,999 of BOBI01000015.1, read as the reverse complement.
AAAACTACAAGCATACAATACGATTAAGCAAAAGATACTCAGTTGTGAATATCCTCCAAACAGCCTGCTGAACGAAGAAAAGCTCCGTGAAGACTTGCAGGTAAGCCGTACCCCAATCCGCGATGCACTTAGCCGGCTGGAACAGGAATCCCTTATACAGATACTACCTAAACGGGGGGTTATTGTTGCCGGTATAAGCCTGGAGGAGGTGGAGCAGATATACGAGCTGCGTATGCTTATTGAGCCTCACGCTCTGGAAAAATATGGAAAAACCATAAACACTGATGTCTACGAAAAACTAGCGGGCTTTTTTTCACAGAATCCAAAAAAGTTTACCGTAGATGAAATCTATAAAAAAGACGACGAATTTCATCATCTGTTTATAAACGCTGCAAAAAATACCTATCTTACACAAGCCTACAGATACCCCTATACACAGAATATCCGGCTCCGCATTTTAAGCGGCAATCTAGGGAAGCAGCGCATTGAGCAATCCCAGCAGGAACATGGCGTAATTACCCGATACTGCCTGAATAAAAGCTGGAAAAAAGCGGCAAACTCGCTTAGGGGACACCTGCTCCGTTCAAAAGAAATCTCCTACAGCGTCATCACCCAACTAAAGATTTTATTGCACCGGTAAGGGCATTATTCTCCACCCATTTTGCGCCAAAAAATCTGCTTGACATAACTTTGGGGACTTTGTAAGCTCTTTATATCCTATTAAACAGATCGTTTTTATAGGATATGGTTTCAATATATTTCAAAAGGAGAAGAACATGAAAAAAAGGATTTTCGGTAGTTGGGTTCAGTTTGGGTTTATCGCTTTGGTTTTATTTGCGGCTGGCTTAACACTGTCTTGCTCGGGTAAAAAAAACGGAGTGGAAGGCGCCGGTGCATCGGAAGCGAAGGAAGTAACCTTACTCAATGTGTCGTACGACCCTACGCGGGAATTGTACCGCGCTTTTAACGAAAAATTTATTGCGTATTATAAGGCAAAAACCGGTAAAACCATCACGGTAAACCAGTCGCACGGCGGTTCGGGCGGGCAGGCCCGCGCGGTTATCGAAGGTCTGGAAGCCGATGTGGTTACACTTGCGCTTGCTTACGACATTGACGCTATAGTCGATGCCCGCCACATTATCGACGAAAACTGGATTTCGCGGCTGCCTGACAACAGCGCTCCTTACACCTCGACTATTGTATTCCTTGTCCGCGCCGGTAATCCCAAAAACATCAAGGACTGGGACGACCTTGCCACCGGTAGGGTACAGATCATCACGCCGGACCCGAAAACTTCCGGCGGTGCGCGTTGGAATTACCTTGCAGCTTGGGCTTATGCGTTGGAAAAATACGGCAGCGAGCAGGCGGCTTTTGATTTTGTTAAAAAAATCTATGCCAATGTACCGGTTTTGGATTCCGGTGCGCGGGGGTCCACAAACACTTTTGTTCAACGCGGTTTGGGCGATGTACTGTTAGCATGGGAAAACGAAGCATTCCTTTCGATTAACGAGCTTGGTAAGGGTAATTTTGAGATTGTCGTTCCCAGTTTGAGTATACTTGCCGAGCCTTCCATTGCGTGGGTAGACGAGGTGGTGAAAAGACGCGGTACGGAACAGATAGCCAAAGACTACCTTACCTTTCTTTACAGCAAGGAGGGACAGTCCGTTGCCGGAGAAAATTATTACCGCCCGCGCGATCCGGAGATTGTTGCGAAGTTTGCGGATCAATTTCCTAAACTCCGTCTTATCACGATTGATGATGTGTTCGGCGGTTGGCGCAAAGCTCAGACAGAACATTTTTCCGACGGAGCTCAATTCGACAAACTTTATACGGACCTAAAAAAGAAATGAACTACCGCGCCGCAGAGCAGCGCGGTATCAGCTTTGTTTTTGTTCCAATCTTATGAATGGATACAAAACCAAAGCTGTGGGGGATACATTTGTTCGGGTTAACTGGTACAAATGGGGGAAACTGCTTTCGCAGTTTTTCTTTGTTCTTAAATGTTATACTCTCTTCTATAGGAGGTGATTGTACGTGTGCGGTTTACTACCGCTTTAGAAGAACCGCCGCAGAGCGGCGCGGTATTAAACCGCACGGAGAATAAAAAATGAAACAGAAAAACACGGCGCGTCTGCCCGGCTTTGGATTAAGTTTGGGATTATCACTAACTTACATGTCATTCTTAATTTTAATTCCGTTAAGCGCGCTTGTGATCTATTCGGCGCATCTAACGCCAAAAGAATTTTTTCATATTGTGTTAGACGACAGAGTACTTGCCGCATTTAAAATTTCGCTTTCGTCAACATTTTTTGCCGCGCTTATCAATTTCTTTTTCGGGCTTGTTATTGCATGGGTTTTAACGCGGTATAAATTTTTTGGCAAACGTATTTTAGACGCCTTTATCGATCTGCCGTTCGCTATTCCTACATCGGTGGCAGGCATAGCGCTTGCCACGGTGTTTTCGCCTAATGGGATATTAGGAAAATTTTTGGGAAAGTTTGGCGTTATCATAGGATTTTCAAAAGCGGGCATAGTTATCGCGCTTATCTTTATAGGGCTGCCGTTTGTTGTGCGCACCGTGCAGCCGGTTATTGAGGAACTCGACAAAGAAGTTGAGGAGGCGGCTGCAAGCCTTGGCGCGAATTTTTATTTGACATTTTTAAAAGTTATTTTTCCGTCGATTTTTCCGGCGCTTCTTACCGGATTTGCGATGGCGTTTGCGCGGGGACTAGGCGAGTACGGATCGGTAATTTTTATTTCAAGCAATATGCCTTATGAAAGTGAGATCGTGCCGCTCCTCATCATAAAAAAACTTATGCAGTTTGATTACAAGGGGGCGAGCGCAATTGGAGTGAGTATGCTCTTTTGCGCATTTATCCTGCTTTTGTGCGTAAATCTTTTACAGGCATTTGCAAAAAACTGGAGAAAAAAATGAAAACCCTTTCAACGGCGCAGGAACCTTATCTCCTAAAACCTATATTGATAATCATAACACTTTTATTTTTAAGCGTGTTTGTCTTTCTGCCGTTGTGGACTATATTTACTCAAGCCTTTGACGGCGGTCTTAAAGTTTATGCCGCCGCGCTATTAGGTCATGATGTTTTTAATTCGATAAAACTGACACTGCTTACAGCTCTTATCTGCGTTCCGGTGAATACATTTTTCGGCGTTCTATTGGCATGGGCAATTACCAAATTTAATTTTAGGGGCAAAAATATTTTGATCACCCTGATTGAAATTCCGTTTGCTATTTCTCCTGTTATCGCCGGTTTGTTATTTATATTTTTGTTTGGTTCTTTCGGCTGGTTTGGCCATTGGCTAAGCACCCACAATATCAAAATTGTATTTGCCATTCCGGGAATTGTTATAGCGACGGCTTTTGTAACATTCCCGTTTGTAGCCCGCGAACTTATTCCGCTTATGCAGGAAATAGGCAAGGATGATGAGGAAGCCGCCCTTACATTGGGAGCGCGGGGCTTTCAGGTATTTTGGAAGGTAACGCTGCCTAACATCAAATGGGGATTGTTGTACGGTGTTGTACTAACAAACGCCCGCTCAATCGGTGAGTTTGGCGCGGTATCCGTTGTGTCGGGATTAATACGCGGCGTTACCACAACGATGCCGCTCTACATTGATATTTTATATGGTGAATATATGTTCAATGCCGCATTTGCCGTCGCATCGCTTTTAACGCTTATAGCATTGGTAACGATTATTGTAAAAACAATTATCGAAAAATTTATTGCGGAGCAGCGAAAGAGACATCAGGTGTAGAAATAGGGGATAGTAAATCAACAACCCCCTCAACACGAATAAAGGAAGCAGTATGAGTATACAAATTGATCACATATCAAAAAAGTTTGGAGATTTTACGGCATTGGACAATGTACAGCTTAACATACCGGAAGGACAGATCACCGCATTGTTGGGACCGTCCGGCTCCGGTAAGACAACATTGCTGCGGATCATCGCAGGGCTGGAAACTGCCGACTCAGGCGCGGTGATTTTTTTCGGCGTGGATACTACAAACAAACAGATACGTGATCGCGGCGTAGGTTTTGTCTTTCAGCATTATGCGCTTTTTAAACACATGAGCGTATTTGATAATGTTGCGTTTGGTCTTAATATACGGCCGCGTAAAACACGCCCGTCAAAAGCGGAAATAAAGGAGCGGGTTTTAAGGCTTTTGTCGATGGTGCAGCTTCAATCAATGGCAAACCGCCTGCCGCAGGAATTATCCGGCGGACAAAAGCAGCGTGTTGCGCTTGCCCGCGCACTTGCCGTCGAGCCTAAGGTGCTGCTGCTCGACGAACCGTTCGGCGCGTTAGACGCAAAGGTGCGGCAGGAATTGCGCAGAAGCCTGCGCCGCCTTAACGATGAATTGCGTGTAACGAGTGTCTTTGTTACCCACGATCAGGAAGAAGCCCTTGAAGTTTCAGATTCAATCGTTATACTGAACAAAGGCAGGATTGAACAGAGCGGCACGCCGGACGATGTTTACGATAATCCTGCAAATCCTTTTGTGTACGGCTTTTTGGGAAATGTCAACCTGTTTCATGCCCGTTTAAAAAAAGGGGCTATCGATCTAAACAAGTCTGAAGACGCGCCGAAAGATGACGGGGATGTGAAATTTTTTGTTCGTCCGCAGGATATTACCCTTAGTCCATCTGATGATACCGGCAGGGGTATCAAAGCAAAAATAATTTCGTACCGTTTGTTAGGCAGCCGTGTACGTGTGGAACTTAAAACATTGGAAGGGGAGCGTAACATTGAAGCGGATGTAAGTAAATCCGAATGGGCTATTATTAAAAAAGCCGAAGTTGATTTTGTGTATTTAAGGTTTGAAAGCGCCAGAATATACTCTTCCGACGAGCAATGGAGTGATTATACAATATGAATAACAATTATGTACAAGATATAACAAAAAAAATCAACGGAAAAACATTGCTTGCATTTAGTTATCAGGCGGAGGATATTGCGGTTTTGCATTTGCTGCTGGAGGCAAAAGTTAATAACCTTGAAGTATTTACGATTGATACCGGCAAGCTCTTTCCCGAAACACAAGGGTATCATACCGCAGTAGAAAAATTTTTTAACATCAGTATAAAAAAATATTATCCTGTAAAACATAAAATTGAAAAACTGGAAGCGGAGCTTGGCGAATATGGTATGCGTGAAAGTCTTGAAAAACGGCACCTGTGCTGTCAAATAAGAAAAGTTGATGTGCTGGATGCCGCGCTTGAAGGACGCGCCGCTTGGGTAACGGGTATGCGGCGTGGGCAGTCCGTTACGCGGACGGAATTACAGTTATTAGAGTTTGATGAAAAACACCTCATCTTTAAAATCAATCCGTTATACGATTGGACGCATAAAGAACTTATGGATTATATAGCAAAAAATAATTTACCATTGCACCCATTGTATGCACAAGGATTTACAAGCATAGGCTGTGTTTCCTGTACCCGCGCCGTGCAGGAAGGCGAGGACATACGCGCGGGCCGCTGGTGGTGGGAAAAAGCGGATTGTAAGGAGTGCGGCTTGCACGTTAAGCTGTAAAATCAATATGGAACGACTGGACAAATTAGAAGCGCAGAGCGTCTTTATAATCCGCGAGGCGTATAAATCGTTTAAAAATACCGGTATGCTCTGGTCTATCGGAAAAGACAGTACTGTACTGTTGTGGCTCGCCAAGAAAGCGTTTTTTGGTCATGTGCCGTTTGAGCTTATACACATTGATACCAATTATAAAATACCGGAAATGATTTCCTACCGCGACAGGCTGGCAAAAGAATTACATTTGCGCCTTGTCGTAGGACAAAATAAAAAAGCTCTTGCCGAAAAACGTACTTTCCCGGACGGGCTTGATCGTATAACGTGCTGTAAAGAATTAAAAACAATTCCGTTACGCGAAACGCTCGACGGCACAGGGGCACGGCGTATCTACGATCCGAAAAAAGACAGTTGGGAAGAATTTGAAAAAGCGGAAGCGTATAACGCCGTTATCGTCGGCGTACGCAGCGACGAGGAAGGGAGCCGCTCAAAGGAGCGTGTGTTTTCCACTCGGGACGAAAAAAGCGAATGGGACGCAAGCGCCCAGCCGCCTGAATTATGGAATCTCTACAAAACCGAATTCGCCCCGCACACCCATGTACGTGTACATCCGCTTTTGGATTGGACAGAGTTAGATATTTGGGAATACATCGAAAAAGAAAAGATACCTACAATTTCAATTTACTACAATCAGGGTGATGGTAAACGCTTCCGTTCGCTGGGCTGCTACCCGTGTACATTTCCTGTTGATTCGGATGCGCATAATCCGGCAGAAATTATTGAAGAATTAAAAAGCGGCAAATTCCGCAATATCGCGGAGCGTTCCGGCAGAGCGCAGGATAAAGACGGCGGCGGCACATTGGAAACACTGCGGAAAGAAGGGTATATGTGATGGGTGTCGATAATCAGACTGAACGAATGAATATTGTTATAACAGGACATGTTGATCACGGCAAGAGTACGCTTGTAGGGCGTTTGCTTGCCGATACGCTTGCGCTGCCGGAGGGTAAACTGCAAGCGGTTAAAGACAACTGTAAAAAAAACGGCCGTGTATTTGAATACGCTTTTTTGCTTGACGCACTGGATGACGAACAAAAGCAGGGTATAACAATTGACAGCGCCCGTATTTTTTTTAAGAGCGCGGTACGTGAATATATAATCATTGATGCGCCCGGGCATATTGAATTTTTACGCAATATGCTAAGCGGCGCCTCACGCGCCTCCGCCGCCGTGCTGGTGATCGATGCCGTGGAAGGTGTCGCGGAAAATTCCAAACGGCACGGGCTTTTGTTGTCATTGTTGGGCATATCGCAGGTTATAATAGCCGTCAACAAACTCGATATGCTGGGCTATGATGAAAAAGTTTTTAACCGGATAAAAAAAGAGTACAGCGAATACCTATCAACATTAAAGGTAGTTCCAAGTGCATTTATTCCGGTAAGCGCCCGCGAAGGAAAAAATATAACCAAACCATCTACGGAAATGCCGTGGTATACCGGCAAAACAATTCTACAGGCGCTGGATAGTTTTACCAATTTACGCGGGGACGAAGATTCGTTTTTCGCAATGCCATTACAAGATGTATACCGTTTTAGTGATGATGATGACGAACGTAGGATATATGCGGGCAGTGTTGTAAGCGGCGCCATACAAATAGGCGAAAAAATAAAATTCCTGCCGTCAAATAAAACGGCGCATATAGCCGGTATTGAAACATGGAACGCGCCGCCTAAAACTAAAGTACTGTCCGGCGAGGCGGCAGGCTTTACCCTGCAAGAAGAAATTTACGTTAAACGCGGAGAGGTGATGGTAAAAGCCGATACCGCACAACAGGTTTATGTTAGTACAAAACTGCGGGCAAATATTATCTGGTTGGGGGAAGCGCCCTTTGTACGTGGAAAAGATTATACATTTAAATTAGGCGCGGCTAAGTTGCCCGTACGTCTGGAACGCATAGAGCGTCTAGTTGGCGAGGCTTCTAAGGATGCGGCACATAACGCTCATCCTGAATGTGTGCGCCGCCACGAATGTGCCTGTGTTGTACTAAGCCTGCCGCATCTTTTGGCTTTTACGCCGTTTGCGTATAACGCATCACTGGGACGCTTTGTGCTGGTAGACGGCTACGACGCGGCGGGCGGCGGCATAGTCCTTGAAAGCGTTAGTGAAGAAAGCAGTGCGGTAAAATCATCCTGTACTGTTGACGGTGAGTTTGTCGATGAGCTTTTTGCCCTGCTCAAAAAATATTTTCCTGAGCGCTTCTAGCAGCAATTCTGAATTTGAACAAATCCCCCGCTCCAAATACATTTCTTTCTGCCTTTAACGCAAAAACGGATGACGCTGAAAGAACCCATTGTTTCGCGTTAGTGCTATCGGAACGGTTTCTTTTCTTTGATCACCAGCGGCTTATTAATCCGCATGACGCAATACGCTCCACAATGGAACCTTTCAG
>BOBI01000014.1 GCA_026002305.1 Spirochaetia bacterium | reverse complement strand
CGGCATAAAAGACATTGGGCCTTCTACCCCTGTCAAATTTATCAAAGTTGTCCGATTCAAAAGCGGCGGTTATTTCAAGAGCGCGGTCGCCTCTAAAATTAAAAAGAATTACGCTGTCGCCGTCGGCCATAACACCTACCGGCTTTCCGTTTTCCGTAATGACAAATTCTTTTAAATTCTGATCGATTACGCCGTCTATTTCGGCACGGTATGTTTCCACCGCCTCTTTTGCCGATGAAAACGCGCGTCCTTTTCCGTGAACATGAACATCCCAGCCGCGCGCCACCATATCCCAGTCGGCGCCGTAGCGATCCATTGTTATCCACATACGGCCGCCGCCTGATGCAATGCGGGCATCGAAACCACCGGTGTTTTGTTCTTGTAAGAACGATTCAAAAGGCTCTATGTATGTAAGAGCGCTTGTCTCGCCGACATCGCGGCCGTCAAGCAAAATATGCAGCCGGACCTTCTTTACGCCGTCGGCCTTTGCCTGCTTAATCATAGCCTTTAGATGATCAATGTGGCTGTGTACATTCCCGTCCGAAAGCAATCCTATAAAGTGCAGTGTACCTGCCGGTTTTTTTACACCATCACAAGCCTTTTTCCATATCCCGCCTTTAAACATGGCGCCTGTTTTAATAGAGGCGGATATTAACGCCGCACCCTGACTAAATACACGCCCGCAGCCCATTGCGTTATGGCCAACTTCGCTGTTACCCATGTCATCATCGGAAGGAAGCCCAACTGCCGTTCCATGAGCCTTTAACTTTGTACCCGGGCTTTTTGCCTTGATCCCGTCAAAATGCCACATTTTTGAATCGGCGACCGCATCGCCTTCCCTATATTCCCCATAGCCAACACCATCCATGATAACCAGAACCAGCGGCCCGCATCTTCCCTTCCAAGCCGTGTTTTTTTTAAGCGCATCCATAGTAAACTCCAATGTAAAAAGACCTGAATACAAGTTGCGTCAAACATGAATAAAAATCAAGTGCAAAAAATATAGTGTTGTTGATTATCCTGCAACCGGTTGGTGCGCCTTGCGGTGTGGATCACTATTTTTTTTATTTGAAATAAGTTATCATTCAAATTACAGTTGCATTAATAAATGCAGCCTTGTAAAAAAGGAGCCAAATATGCCTACACCGGTTGCTACAATCGCAAATTTGACAGCCACAGGCGATGTTATTATAGGCCCGGGTGGGCTCACCACCATGGTAAAGGGCTTGCCCTGCGCGTGTTTAGGGGATGCCGTAGCGGGCCCCTTGTGCGTAAGCGGTGTAATAACTGTATCCACGGCCCTTACCAAACTTGCAAAAGGCAGGCCGCAGGTAAACATAGGCAGCGTTGTTGTAGGCGTGTCCCCCATAGGCATACCGGTAACAACGGCGGTTTTGGTTTGCCCCAACGTAAACACAATCGTGTAAAAGTTAAATACAATCGTGCAATGAGAAGCAAGCCCGCGAATACAAGGAGAATTTAATAGTGAGTGGAGAGATTATAACGTTAGAAAGGTACACTAAATGTGAATATACACCCGCCGGAAGTAACAGAAGCGAAGATGTTGTATTTAATCCGCTTAAACTTATAATTGAGGAGGGCATATCTACAAATTACGAAGGACGCTTAACAGTTTGGACGGATAAAGTATGTAAACAAGATAAGTTAAAGGAACTTCTTGATACAAGTATCAGTATAAGCATAACACAAGAAATTGACGGCGCCGAGTTCTTTACAGACGTGCCAACGCAAAAACGTTTTTTTCACGGTATTATTACCCATGTAAAAAGTTCCGGTCCTATAGTAGTAACAAATAGTATTTCTTATTTTCTATACGAAATTATCATTGAAAGTGTTTTGGCTCCGCTAAAATACACAAGAAAAACAAAAGATTACAAAGCAACGCTGCCAAACAAAATAATAGAAAGCATTTTAACATATTATAATATTAACGCCGACTTTACATTTTTCACATCTAAAGAAACCCCGATAACTATTTTAGGGCAGTTTGATTGCTCCGATTATAGCTTTATACAAAGTTTGTTGTCCATGTATGGAATTTCTTTTGCCTGGACACATCCTGACATTAACGATGAAAATTCTCAAATAGCGGGTTTACTTTTTAATAACGGTTCAAGTTTTCCGGCGCCCATACTAACTTATACAGGTGATATCGAAGGCCCGTTAGATGATGTCTACGAATTTGATTGTTTAGCTTCAACTTATGATAGGGAAGAAGAAACATCGGTATGGAAAATGGATGCGTGGACTATGGAAAATTCAATAGGTGTCGATAGAATGGAGCTTACCAGTTTTTATCCTATAGGAAACAAGGCGTTAAAAACATGGATAGCCGATAGATCGGAAGCTACAAAAACACGATTTTTTCAATATGCAAGAATGTTTCATGGTTATTTACCTAATGCAACAACAGAAAAGATCGATGCTGATATTAAAGCAATTTTAGATACGCGAAAAGTTATTACCGATGGACAAAAGATAAAATGGAAAGGCCAGACATCTAATTTGTGTATCATACCCGGCGCAAATTTCCGGTTAAAAAATTATTACGGCGCAGATGATGATAATTTAATATCGGGATTAGTTACCAAAAGCACCTTAACCGCTAATGCCCCGTGGCCTACATCGACACTGGGCAGCCCGCCTGGCGGTATTAACGGCGCAGCTTCCGTGTTAATAAACTTTAGCGCGGTTGATTGGGGAAACGAATCTAACAAAAGATATTGCGCAATGTAGATTAGGAGACAAGCATGGAAGCAGACAAAGTAAAATCTCTTATAACCGAAGAAACATCAGTTTTAAAGAATGAAATAGAATCTCTGATGAGTGAAATAGAATCTCTTAGAGGTGAATTATCAGAACTTTCGTCCAGACTGGTAACACAAAATACCATAATTAATGAGTCTGAAAAGACAGCGATAATTCGGGCAATCGTAAGCGACAGTATAGGCGGGACAACGGATATGGGAAAAGTTTATCATTCAGGTAATTCATTTTACATTAGAAATCCTGTTGGCTCAGGAAGTCTTACTGTTGATCTTACATTGCCGCTGCCCGGAGGCGTAGAAACAACAGGGATTTTCCGTTATCCGCGTGTAGGCGAAAGTGTTCTTGTAGCTTACTACATAAGTGAAAATAAATATTATCTTTTGTCATTTCTTCCGGATGATAGTGCGATAACTAAAAGCAACTATCCAACAGACAGCATTACTACGAACAGGGCAACCAAAGAAGCTAATTTAGCATCCGAGCTTGGCAAATTAGCGCAGAAGTTAAGATTTTATGCTAATTATGAATGTCCCGATTATTATGATACGGGCAAAAACAGAAAATCATTTAAATCCATTAGTGAATTGATCCAAAATAAAGACGGTATGACATTGTGGTCGAATAAAAAAATTACTATTGGGGTTGGTGAAGATTCAGGTAATCTTAAAAGCAAAATTGAAATAGACATTAACGGAATAAGCATAAAATCCAGAAGAAGCTCGATAAGAATTGATGATAAGGGGTTAAGCGGACAATCAAAGATGATAGGTCCCGGAGCCGGCAATTTTGACTATCCCAATTTGAACGATGCAACAATCTCGTTATCACCGCGCGGCGGTTTTTCTGTATCCGCACAGACCGTGGCGCTTGCAGGAAATCGTAGTGCTTCTATATCCGATGGCTATGGGGGCTCTTTCTCCTCGGGACAGGGGATGGTTAAAGTAAACGGCTCGGAAGTTTCAATAGCATCCATACCACATAACAAGTTCACGCTAACCTCTGCGCTTCACGGGTATTATTCCATAGTAAATATGACACTGGGCGGAATTGCTCTTCAAAACAGCAAAGATTACGACAGCGATAAAACTGCAGATAAAAATAAAAAAGATAGTGCTGCCGCTAATTATAAAGCCGAAGATATAAAGATAAAAGCCAAAGAAAGGGAAAGAACTTCTGCAAAGCTAAACATGGCAAGCGGGTGGCTTACATCAATTGGAAAACTTGCATCAATGTGGATAACATTTGCTTTTGACGCATACAGCACATATAAAAGATATCGGGCGCAATTTAACGATGACGGAACACTCAGAGAGGGGGTTGTAGATGTTAAAGAAGGCAAAGCCGCCTATCCGGACCCGTCTGCTGCTGTTCCGTCCGCGTCTGCTGTTACGCCCGCGCCTACTGTTCCGTCCGCTGCTGTTCCGTCCGCGTCTGCTGTTACGCCCGCGCCTACTGTTCCGTCCGCTGCTGTTCCGTCCGCGTCTGCTGTTACGCCCGCGTCTGCTGTTACGCCCGCGCCTACTGTTACGCCCGCGCCTACTGTTCCGTCCGCTGCTGTTCCGTCCGCTGCTGTTCCGTCCGCTTCTGCTGTTCCGCCCGCTGCTGCTGTTCCGCCTGCTGCTGTTCCTCCCGCTGCTGTTCCGTCCGCTGCTGTTCCGTCCGCTGCTGTTCCGTCCGCTGCTGTTCCGCCTCCTGCTGATCTGCCGACACCTGGGGCTCAGCCTGTTGTTCCACCTGATGATCAGTCTGTTGATCCACCTGCTGCTGTTCCGTCGGCGTGATATTTGATGAAACTAAATTTGCTAAAGAAAAATAGGAGAGTAATATAATGGCAACAGAATTAACACAGTCGCAGTTTAATTGGCTTAAAGCGGAAGATTCGGTATACAAAGCAAGAGCGATTCTCGATACTTTACTGGATATATCATCCGCCGTTTATGATTCTCTTGATATTTTATATGCCGATTTGGAAACAGCTCAAAAGGATTATGATGACGAGCAGCCCAAGAAAGATTATGAGTGGGACAGGGATCAGCTAAATCTTATCGCTTATTCTGTAGATATGGGATTAATCGACATATTTAACTTAGGGATTATAGCATATATGGGGTTCTCCTGTAGTCAAATAAATGTAACACCGGCAATAACGTTAAAATTTAATGGCGATGTAACCATAAAAGCCGGCATGGAAAAAACATTGTATACGGCAAAGGCAAAAACTGATTCCGCGCCTATGTTAAAAATACAAGAAGGTGTGGAAAAGGCTAAGACTATTGCAAAAGGTCTAAGCAATGTTGTAAAATCGGCTAAAATTTTAAAAGATATATCAACCAAACAAATAGAACATAACAAGAAACTTAGTAAAATAAAGTCCGATATAGAAGAATTAAAGAAAAAAAAAGACGCGAACTAACCGAAATGAAAACGGAGAATGAAAATGGCATTAGATAATGATATAAAAACAAGGGTAATGAAAGAAGCGGGGCCCATTATTGCCGGCTCCATGGCATCTTTTGTTGTGGGGGCTGTCGCAGAGGTTATTATCGAACTTATAACAACAAACCACAAAGAAAGTGATTTGGTAGGCGATAAAGAAATGCACCCTACAAAAGACGAAATGGCGGCAAGTAAAGTAAATACCGGCGCGAAAGATACCGATGCCAACTTGGCAAAGGATACCCTTGCCGCAAAAGACGGCGATCTATCCGCTGCAAAAACCGATGCAAAAGCAATGGAGGGCGAGGCAAAAGCCGCAGATTCAGGAGCCAGCGCCCTGCGTACAAAAGCAGGCGCCTCGGACATAGAAACAAAAGCGTTGAAAATGACTTAAAAAAGTTTTCGTTGGAATTTAGGTTTGGTACAAAACAAGGTGGAGAATATGACAATGTTAAAAAAACGTGCAGTTGAACTTATAAATTGTATGAGTGATGAAAATGTTCTTAATGTAATAAAATTCTTACAGAAGCTAAACGTTTCTGATGTATCACAAAACAAACTCAAAACAGATGAATCTGATGATGGATCTTTAGAGTACCTATTTCGTGATTATGTAGATGATGGAATTCGTGAGCCTATAATTGATTTCGGTATATCTGTGGGAAATGAAAAATGGTAAATCAAGTACCGGAACAAGGTGATATTATTAAAGTTGATCTTAATCCGCGAAAAGGACATGAACAACAGGGTTTTCGACCTGTTGTTGTTTTAAGTAACAGGATTGTTTCACAATACAGTAATATTGTAATTGTAGCGCCAATATCATCAACAAAACGACACTTACCATTGTATCGTGATTTGCCCGATACGCTTATCACAAAAGGTACTGTGCTTTTAGATCAACTTGTTACGCTTGATTATAATGCACGTTCTTTTACGTTTGTAGAATCTATTCAAACTGATTTACTAAATATATTTTTAGATATCACTAGAAGAATTTTTACAATTAGTTGACTTTTATAGGAGCATAAATGGCGGATAAATTAGACTGGCTTAATAAACATTTGGTACTGCTGCGTTATATTACAGTTGCGGATGTAGCAGCAAAAGAAAACTATAAAATAAGGCCCGACTTGGCTTTTCTTTTTGAAGGTGTCCATAATGTCGAAGACATGGTATTTAAATTTGCACAAGCAGAACGTTTTAAAGAGGCCTGCGAATTTATGCCGTATATCGCGCACCGCCGCGCCGCCGTGTGGTGGGTTTACCGCTGCGTACTGTCCCTTATAGAGGAACTAAAGATAAACCCTGCAGAGGATCGCGACATTGCCGACATAGGCGCCGATTTAGAAGTTCATGTACCGGATTGGGCAAAATTCGAAATGCCTGAATTTGATTTTTCCGATGAACAAAAAATTATTGATAGTATCAAAAGTAACATTGCTGAAAGAAAAAGATTAGAGAATGAAATTCTGGATCCAAAATTAAAAAAAACCGTGGAGGATGCCGTAGAATTCGCGTTTCAGGAATTTAAAAAAGTGCACGGAATTCATCCTGTAGACTTATTAAAAAAAGCCTGTGCGCAAATGGGCGATGACCTCTACCCTATCGATCCTAAATCGCCGTTGTTTGTGGAGGCGGCAAAGTTAAAAGCTCAGTTAGGACAAATGCAAAAAGAAACGGTAGATACAATTAAATCTGTGCTGCCGCCTAAAGTTCCCGCGCACGAAAAAAAGGTCCGGGACGACGCGCTGGACGCCGTATACCGCTGGATCTGCGCGCCGGATAAGGAGAATAGCCAAAAATGTCTGGATGTAGGCAACGAATGTCCCGATAAACCCGCCGGTTTGTTATCGCTTGCGGCATTCTGGTCTTTCGGCGATTTAATGCCGATGGGTGAACACCCTGTTCCAACCCCGCCCGGACTTGCCGCAAACGGACTTTCGCAAGTTTTGCTTATGTGTGCGCTGCATCAAGGCGGCACCCGCAAACTAAAAGAGCGTTATGCGCTTTATTTTCAGCTTGGTGTTGATGTTCTTACCGGAGCCGACAACTGGGAAGATACAATTTCCGGTAAAGAGCCGCCGCATAAAAAAACGGATGAAAACGGCACCCATACGCCGCCTAACGCAAAAACAGGTAATAACGGTGGTATGCATTACAAACGCTGGCAGTAATAGAAAAGGGTATAATCATTGTGTTGATAAATGAACATTGCCGGTTTCAAGATCCATTTTTGAAATAAACAGGACTTCTTTATTCACTTTCTCAGTCTTCACCTCGCCTGCAATATGCAGTTCCAGCATGGTTGCGGAGTTGTTTTTGTTTTCAACTAATTCCACATGGATTGTTTTGGGAACCAACCGCGGTTCAAAAATTTGAAGCTGCCGTACAATATGCGCGCATAGATCAATGCGTTGGTTGCTTGTGCCAATCTTGCCGCAAAAGTCGGATATTCCGTAACAATAAACAGATTCCTCAACTTCTTTATAGCCTTTTATTTCTTTTGTGCCCGCGTGCGAGCGTGAATTAAAAAGCATGTCAATATTTTCAAAAATATCTTCCTTGATTTGTTTAATTGTTACCAATGTTTTTTTTGTTTCTTTTTTCTCGTAGGGATCGGAATCCGTAAGGCGGCGTAATACAAAAGGTTTATAACTTGCTTCTTCTTTTGCGACATATCCTTGATACTGTAAATTATCCGCCATTTCCGTTCCTAAAAAAAAACTTCATTCGTTTTCCAATGCCTTGATTACGGCGGCCGCCATTTCCTTTGTGCCGACAATTTTTTCATTTGCGCCGGTTTTTACGCGGCTTGCAATATCTTTTGTACGGAGGCCGCTGTCCAATACCTTGGTTACCGCCGCTTCTATTGCCGCCGCCTCTTTTAAAAGCCCGAAAGAATACCGCAGCATCATCGCCGCCGAGAGAATTGCCGCCAGAGGATTTGCCAAGTCGCGGCCCGCAATATCAGGCGCGGAGCCGTGGATAGGCTCGTACATACCGGCCGGGTATTTGTGTCCGGTCGGAATTTCGCCAATACTTGCCGAGGCCAGCATACCTATGGAGCCTGAAATAACGGAGGCTTCGTCGGATAGAATATCACCAAAAAGGTTTGACGTAACAACAACATCAAATTGCCCGGGGGCGCGTACAAGCTGCATAGCGCAGTTATCAACATATAGATAATTTGTTTCAATATCTTTGTAGCCGACCGCCATTTCCTGCGTAATTTCCCGCCAAAAACGCGACGATTCAAGGACATTTGCCTTGTCAACAAGGGTAAGTTTTTTGCGCCGTTTACGGGCGGCATCGTAGCCTACACGTAAAACCCGCTCGATCTCGGCGCGGTTGTAACGCTCGGTGTCGTAGGCGGAGCCATCCGGCGCTTTTCCATCGCCGTCCCTGCCGCGCTCGCCAAAATAAATGCCGCCTGTAAGTTCACGGACAATTAATAAATCGAAGGTGGCTTTACCCTGCTCATTGCTTGCAATCAAAACCTCGTCTTTTAACGGGCAAGCGTCTTTTAACTGCGGCAGTAGCGACGCCGGACGAAGGTTTGCGAACACGCCAAGCCCCGCGCGCAAGCCTAAAAGCGCCCTCTCCGGCCTTTTGTCCCCGTGTAAGGTTTCCCATTTAGGGCCGCCAACCGCGCCTAGTAACAGGGCGTCGCATTGCCGCGCCGCGTCAAGTGTGGCGGCAGGAAGCGGCTCGCCTGTGCTGTCTATAGCGCAGCCGCCGGCTTCCAATTCAACAAAATTAAAAATATGGCCGTATTTATCGCCGGCTGTTTCCAGCGCTTCTACCGCTTTTGAGCAAACTTCCGGCCCTATTCCATCGCCGGGCACCAGAGCTATTGAATAATTCATACAATCATTTTATACAAAATGGATTATTGTTTTAAGGTGCTTAAAAGAGTTTGTAAACGATGAAAACAGGCTTTCGCTTCCTCCATGGTCATTCTTTTCATATCCTTCTCTGCGGGCATCCTTATCTTCATAAGTTCACTGATTGTCATGCATCTTCCCTACACCGTAACGCTTTCGCCGTATTCGTAGAGCGTGTTGCAATCAAGGTCTATGTCATCATTCCATGCGATGCCGTAGCCGTGAGCGTCAACATGAACCTGCTCAAAAAGCCCTTGAATATTCTGCAATGACAGATAAGCGTCCCATTCTGCAAAATGCGGCTTTGTATCATATTGTTTTGTCTCACCGTTCATAAACCGCACCAGTAAGTGATAATCAGATAACGGTTTTACTTCTTTCACTTTATAAAACATATAAACCTCTATCTATTCTAATGGCGGTAATGTGCGGAATTCTTGAGTATTCCATATCTGCAACAATTCGGCTTGATGCAGTGTTACCCATTCTTTTGATAAAGCCAAAGCTCTTTCCGGTAAATCGCCTTCAAACATTTCGCACGTTTGAATATCAATCAATCCGTCATACTCACCGTAAATAACGTGAATATGCGGTGGATTATGCTCACTTTTACGAAAGAACATTTTTAGTATCATGCCATAAAATCGTGATAATGTTGGCATTTTTCTACCCTCCATATGTTGGACTTGTCCGAAAACTTCGGCTATATAGGCATTGTCGTCCGCACTCCAATAAAGAATAATTTCGTATTTATTAATGATCTTCACCTCTATTGGCCTAAAAAACGGACTCATTTGTAATGGCCTTTGCAAGAAGTAATGATAATAGTATCGTCTTCGATTTTATAGACAAGACGATGCTCATCCGTAATACGTCGGGAGTAATAGCCAGACAAATTCCCATGTAATATTTCCGGTTTTCCTATTCCTTCCGTTGGGTTACGCTGAATGTCCCGGATAAGTTCGGCAATCTTCTTTGCTATCTTTTTATCGATGAGCGTCCATTCGTAAAAAGTTTCAAATGTTTTTTCACCGGCAAATGTTAGTTTCATTAAACCATTGCCTCTAATTCTTCAATGGTCATGGTATGAACCAACTCCCCCCTTTTTTCCGCTTCAACAGCCTGTAAAATACGATTATTTGTTTCCACCTGGGTTTCAGAAACCGTTTCAACGGTTACCTTTACCTCTCGTGCCGAAAAAGAATCGTGAAATACCTTAAAAAAGGTATCTTCCTCGTATGGTTTAATATGGAATGTTGCGATCATCTGTTTACCCCTTCAACTGGTTTTATGCCTTTACCAACCTAAAGTTCCTGCGTTTTTGCGGCGAATATCAAGCTCGCGCTGCATTTTTACCGATGAAGCGTTATAGAAATTGAGCCGCTCTGTAATACTCGCATCTTTTAGTTGTGCATAGTGCCACTCCCGAATCTTATGTATATCGTCGGTGGTAAAATTGCGGCTCACTTCCGGCTTTGGCAGGTCATAGTGTATCATTTGCTTCTCCTTCTAACAAAATAGTGGGCGGATAAATCAAAATATCTTTGTAACCGCACATTGCGGTTATTGCCTTAACACCCCGTACCGTATCCACATTTACAAGGTGTGCGAAGTTCCACGAAACTATTATATCACTTTCGCTGGTGATTGCGGCGGCAATATGCTGACAATCATCAAAACTTTTCTGTTTGAGTATGCCAAAATCAACGATACGCCCGGCTATTTCCATTATCTTTTCATCCACCGCTACGGTGTAAAAAGATATTTCAGCGAGATAGTCATATAATGTATTCCGCTTTTTGGTACTCCTGCCCTCATTACCCAACAGCTGCAATTTCACGGCGGACCATTTCACCGATGATTTGGGCGGGAGGTTTATGGGTTGCTTCGGACTTTGTTTGAATATAGTTCTTTGAAACAACATCAAGGGCGTCTAACAGGTTGTGTTGTTTGGCAAATACGCCGGGAATATCCGTAAATTCAGGATCGGTTTCCGTTAAGAGATCGTCCAACGCTTTAGCTTCCTCCAAGGTCATTCTTTTCATATCCTTCTCCTATAATCCAACCCGCACCTTCCCCCCCCACTCCCTAAAACGATTCACGCATTTTGTATTTCCTGTAGCAGTTTCTTTTTGATTTCCTCATTCGGGATGGTGATAGTCGGAGTTTTTCTGACTTTATCCGTTATAACTTTATACGCACCGCGATCTATTGCATCATAGACTTCCTCTACGATCTTCTCCGCGACTTCATCCTTAATCCCGTGTTTATGAGCATGTTCGGTAATAATCAAATTATTCAAATTCCCTTACCCCATATAGTAATTATTATATCAAAGTGAACATCTGTCAAGATAACACACCCACGACAAACGCATGAAAGAAAAGTGATATACTTTTTCATATAACTAGAATACGTATCATATTTTCTGTCAATTAATTTATCTTTCTCTTGATTATGCCTATTAACAAAGAACTGGATAGCTGAGACTATCCAACCGGATAAGAGAGCAACATCGAACAAACCTTGAAAATTATTCGCTTTTCCTCCTCCGTCACCTCAATCTCTTTCTAGTGTCATCTTCGCAAAACAAAAATCATAAATAGTTTTTGCTTTTTCAAGTGCAGCTTTTGCAGCGGGTTCATCAACTTCAAGTTCGTTTGGATAACGAGTGGCATTGCTGTATTTATTCAAATCTGAACAAGGGTTCATGATAGCATTAAAGCTATTATCATATTCGAGACATGATTGACATAATACAAGCAAATTATGTATTTTATCAGGTTCAATTCCCTTAAATTGTAAATACCCTTTTAACGCCGTCTCAGCACATTGTTGTGAAAGATAACAAGATATATCAATTTGCTTTGGGTGCATATCTTCGATTACGTGTCGAGCCGTGATTAAATTATTATGCGAATGTAAAAACCATTCTCTAATCAAATCATTGACGTTCATATAAAACAACTCCTTCTCTGATTATTTTTCTTTCCATTGTTGGGAATTTTCCTCGTTCTTCAAACCTTGATTTATAATTAGCCATTATGTCTATTGGAGTTCGTAATTTTTTAGAATAAATCAATTTTCGATCTATTATTCCCATCGCATCAAGAGGCTTTATATCCGAATCATCTTTTAACAAGACATAAAAATCATAATCACTGTCTTCGCGCGGTGTTCCATAAGCGTAAGATCCGAATAGATATATTTTTTCGCATTCGACACATTGGACAATAATATCTTTTATCGCTACTATTTCATCGTTTACCATGTTTCTTTCCTCTGTTCTTAAGTGTTTATCCCATGACGAATATCTTCCTCGGTATATTCATGCCGGAATGCCGTTTCGATAAACTCAATCTTCTGCACCATAACCCAAGCAACCTCTGGTTGCACTATACCTCATTCCTCCCCGTAATACCCTCCACCCACCCACCCACCTATAGTGGCTTCCGTAATTTGGTGACAGGCACCTTTGGGGCTGTCTAATTCTTCAACGGTATCTTCCTCGTATGGTTTAATATGGAATGTTGCGATCATCTGTTTACCCCTTCAATTGGTTTTATACCTTTACCAACCTAAAGTTCCTGCGTTTTTGCGGCGAATATCAAGCTCGCGCTGCATTTTTACCGATGAGGCGTTATAGAAATTGAGCCGCTCGGTAATACTCGCATCTTTCAGTTGTGCATAGTGCCACTCCCGAATCTTATGTATATCATCAATGGTAAAATTGCGGCTCACTTCCGGCTTTGGCAGGTCATAGTGTATCATTTGCTTCTCCTTCTACCGTTTTTATTTCTGCATCAGCAGACCTTTTTCCCTTCACAAAATCTCTGATTTCTTTTGCATACTGTATTGCATTGTCAGTATCTGCCGAAGTGATTTCCAGTTCATCAGGATAACGGGGAATAACTGAATAGCGGTTCAAAGTATTACATTTTGGTAGAATTGTTGAAAACTGAGCACCAACGGCTTCGCATAATTTTAAAAGGATTTTTAGGTCGTGTATTTTGGGAACATCTACATTCTTCTGAAAAAGAAAACCTTTGAGATACTTTTCAGCGGATTGCTGGCAGTGGAAACAGATAATTCCTTCCGGGCGGGGATAGCTCATTGTCGCAAGGTATTCTGCTGCTTTTAAGTCCTCACCTGCAATAAAAAACCACTGCTCTAATTCTGTAGCTTTATCCATAAATTTTCATTCCTTCAGTCAATACAACCCTTTCGATGGTAGTCTTTCCCGTAGAACAGTCTAGAAATTTATCTTTTTTATGCACCAATAAATCTATTGCACGGTTTTGTTTCTTATAAATTGCAAGTCCTATCGCATCCATAGCCTCAAGATCCCGCATTGGCGCTTCGTCTGATAATACCACATACAAATCCAAGTCCGAATCCTTACGAGGCGTTCCATAGGCATAGGAACCAAAAAGATATATTTGGTCAACCGGGACGGTATCAACAATTATCTTGGTCAGCGTATCCAGCTCGTCACGGATGGAATCTATGTTGTTCATGATGGCCTCCTGTTGCTATTATACACCATATTGATTGTTAAAAGGGATGGGGTGGTCACGGTCATCGCTTATCACTCCCAATTTCTTTTCGCATAATCATTATTATTTCACTGTTTAAACTTTCAAACATCTGCCATCTTTTATTCTGACCTAGTGTTTGCAATTTCTGCATTGATGAATTCAAGTCATTTGGTGAAACTAAACTTAGTGTTTTTTGGATTTCATTATTATAATCTTGCGTCAGTGTAATCAATTCGTCAATTTTTTGTTTGAGTTCATTAGAACAAATTAATTTCAAATAGTTCAATTCATTTTTCAGAATTATTAGAGGCTCAGTAGAATTTGGTATAAAACTCATTATTTCTTGATTATGCTTTATTAGCGCCTCATTGATTTTAGCTTGATCGCCCATGTTATTTATCAGAGTGCTAAATATGTCAATTTGCGCTTTGACTATATTTGCAGGGTCTTTTTGGACATTCTGCATAGCTTCATCAAATTTGTTCAAACGCGAAGAATACGCTTCATATTTCCTATCAACCAATTTATCTTTTTTTTGATCGCACCGATTTATGGTAAATTGAAGCACTGCTAATATCCATCCTAATAACCCAACAACTGCTATCCAAAACCATTCTTCTTTCACAAGTTCTTTCATTACTCTTCTCCCTCCACCACCTTAACCTCCTCCTCCGTAAGCCCATACAACTTATACACCGCCTTATCAATCTGCGCATCCAGCGCCGCAACCTGCCGCCCAATCATGGTTTTAGTTTGTGGTACGGTTTCGACCTATTCCCGCTTCTTCAGGGCCAACATTTGATTGCCCTGTCAATTGGTTTTACATTGTTCTTACCCTGTCGCTTCACGCCGCATACCCTTTGATACATAGAGCATATCCAAGTCTCTATTGAACTGGGCAATTGTATTTTCCAAAGCAGCAAGCCGGGTTCGCATTACTTCTTCATCACTTACCCGTCTGATTTTTCCGGTGCTAACGGCGGATTCAACATTAGAAACGATTGATTCGATTTCTTTTTCGTTTAAGTCTTCTGCTCTAGGCATTTAATTCCTCCAGTAAGTAATAGTATTGTTTCCGCAATCTCATTGCGTGTATTACCTTTATCGTATTTTCCTCGATTATCGCAATTATTTCAAGCAAATTTCCATTATTGTCAAACCCTACATATAATCTTTTTAATGGTTCTTCTTCTAGCATATATTCAATATGATGTCTGCTCATACAGTCGTTAATCGCCTCCTCTGATATGCCATGTTTATAAGCACTATTAAGAATTACAAGTTTCATTAAGCCATTGCCTCTAATTCTTCAAAGGTATCTTCCTCGTATGGTTTAATATGGAATATTGCAATCATCTGTTTATTCCTTCAACTGGTTTTCGTTCGTCCTTATATAAAATATACAATTTATTCGCCACCCCGTTAATCTGTTTATACACCGTCTGCGTATTGGCGGGTATGGCATTGGTGATGATTTTAAGTTTGTGTTTAATGGTGTCAGCCATATCTTTTCTTCCTCTTATTTCCTTTTTTCTCATTTCCAATTTCCTTCCGCATTATAGCAATCATTTCTTCTCTCAAGTTTTCAATCATTTGTCCTCTCTTGTTTTGTCCTAATGTTTGCAAATTCTGCATT
The DNA here is from genome assembly GCA_026002305.1 of Spirochaetia bacterium. Taxonomy (GTDB): domain Bacteria; phylum Spirochaetota; class Spirochaetia; order Treponematales; family Breznakiellaceae; genus BNVA01. The sequence continues at coordinate 10,519 of BOBI01000014.1, read as the reverse complement.
GATGAATTCGATCCATTAGAGGAAATTAGACTCAATGCTTTTTGTACTTCATTATTATAATCGTGTGTCAATTTAATTAATTCATCAATTTTTTGTTTCAATTCATCAGAACAAATTAACATCAAGTTATTTAGTTCACTTTTTAGAATTATTAGCGGCTCGGTTGAATTTGGGATAAAACTCATTATTTCTTGATTGAATTTTATTAGTGAATCAATTGTTTTTTTCTGATCATCAACATTGTTTAATATTGTACTAAATAAATCGGTATATAATTTAACTATATCCGTTGGATTTTTTTGGACATTTTGTATTGCTTCATCAAATTTCTTCAGACATGAAGAATATACTTCATATTTTCTATCAATGGATTTTTCCTTTTTTTTATCGAGACGATTTATAATAAATTGAAAAAATGCTAATGCCCAACCAAGAAAACCAATAATAAATTCCCATCCCCACTTTTCTTTTAAAAGTTCTTGGACAAATTTAATCATCCTTCCTCCTCCACCACCTTAATCTCCTCCTCCGTAAGCCCATACAACGGTTTAGGCATACATCAGTTTCCCTTTGGGAACAGGAATCGGACGATTTAAACGCCGTGCGGTTTCCAGCCATTCTGAAATGATCTGTTCAGCATTTTGGATTGCTTCCAAATACGTCTGCCCATCAGCCGCGCACCCCGGCAGCTCGGGAACTTCGGCTATATAGGCATTGTCATCCGCACTCCAATAAAGAATAATTTCGTATTTATTCATGATCTTCCTCCAGTTTATATTTTACCATTAGGTCACGTATTTGTTTGACCTGATATGGTTTTGCTTTTTCGTTGACAGGCTGAATGTTTATAATCTCCGGTATATCTTCCCGGTAAAAAATATGGTGGCTGCCGGATATTCTACTTGAAAATCCAAGCAGGTTGAGTAATGTAAGCAATTCTGTGAAATGGATAGCTTGATCCTGCCGGCCTGACAATATTTTCTGTATCAATTTTGTATGTTTGCTCATCTCTCCCCCTCCACCACCTTAATCTCCTCCTCCGTAAGCCCATACAGTTTATACACCGCCTTATCAATTTGCGTATCCAACGCCGCAATCTGTCGCCCAATCATAGTCTTGGTCTGCGGTACAGTTTCGGCCTGTTCCCGCTTTTTCAGGACCAGCATTTGCTCAACGAGTGAAACGATGTTGTCGTGAACGGCTTTATCGGCGGGCTTGGAAAGGTCTAGGGCGGGGATAGGAAATTGCCTAAAGACAGCAACTCCAATATCAACGCCGACACCTCTTTTTTTACCATTCGTATTAAACCAATAAGATGCCAATTTTGAATTCATAAGTCCCAGCAAGTATTTCAAGGAATAGATTGTGCCATTTCTTTTAATAATCACGGAAAAAGACATGCCCACATAATGCTTGTTATCGTCATAACTAAAAGACGGTTTGTCAAACATACCACCACACAAAAGTTTTGGTCCTTCAAAATAGAAGTCTTTCCTTGGTCTGTGTATTCCATATGGTTTGTTTGAAGAAGTGATAAATCCTCTAACAATATCCAAATGGGCTTTAATTCCGGGGTATTGTTTTGAGACAATTTTACTAATCGCTTGTTTGTCGGTATAGAGCAGATATTGATTATTAAAATTTATGGAGTATCGTTTTACATCGCTGGTATCTAAATATTTCTTCACTATCGTTAGTTCTTCATCTGTTAAGTTCAATTCGTTTATTTCTTTCTCTGAGAGAACAAAAACTCCGTCTCCGGCTGACAATTTGCCATCATTTTTCACTTTGGTTAGTGCTTTTGGTGTGATTTTATCAGTGGCTTCCACAACTCCCTGACTGACATCAAAGAAATCGTCTAAAATACAATCGCAGTTTCCAAAAATACTTGTATCTGTTCTAAAAGATATTTTATTTTCATATGATTTAATATCGGTGTTTTCTAATAGTGTTGTGGGGTGATTAGTTATGTCGACTTTAAAATTGTTTTTATCAACAGTAATATAAGTGCAAGGCAAATCCTGCTGTGTTTTCTGGTAAATATGTATCATGTGTTTACCACTAACCCCTTCAAATATTTTCAGATCGTCAAAATAAACAACGTTTACAAATGCGAGTGTGTCTTTAATTCTTGCGATAAGTTTTGATGCCCCTGAGCTTTTTATCCAATAGCTGTTAGTGATAAACCCTATTAAGCCATCTTGTTTTACAATATCCATTGCACGATGTAAGAAATAATACCATAGATCCATTTTTCCTTGGTGATATTGCTTGTAGCTTGAGTTCATAATGTTTTTGAAAACTTCATGATTGCCTAACTCTTTAACATACGGCGGGTTCCCCACAACCACATCAAACCCGCCATCCTTGAACACCTCCGGGTATTCATTCTCCCAATCAAAGGCGTTTATTTTGTATTGTTCATCCTCGGTCAAGCCAAGTGTACCCTGCGCATAGAAGTCATTACCGATAAGGCTGTTCCCGCATTTAACATTGCCGCTTAAATTCGGCAGTACCCGCTCATTAAAAAGCCCTTTCTGAATTTCCTGGCTATTCAAACCTTCAAGGGCTTTTAAGAGCAGGGAAAGCCGCGCCACTTCAACGGCTTGGGAATCAATATCAACGCCGTAGATATGGCTGGTAAGTATCCGCTTCCTCTCGGCAATGGTCAGTTTGTAATCCGCCGGACTTACCGGTCCGCCCGTTCCCCCGCTTCCAATTTTCGTAAGTTGTTTTTTGTACTGATCCGGTTTCTGTGTATACTGCCCTAAATACCAATCCAAAAGATACTGGTAGGCAACTATCAGGAATGAACCGGAACCGCAGGCGGGGTCTACAATGCGAAAGTTTTTAAGGGTTGCCGGGGTCTTGCCGGCAAGCTGCGGGCCTAGGGTGTTTTCTACGATATAGCTCACGATATACTGCGGGGTATAGTATACGCCACCGGCTTTTTTTACTTCCGGTTTATCTTCTACCTTTGCCCGGTGGCCGGGGGTCAGGCGGATCACCTTCCCCAAAAAGCGCTCATAAATAGAGCCTAAAATATCGGCGGGGAGGACGGCAAATTCATAGGGGCCGTCGGGGTAGTACAGGTTTTTGATGATGTCTTTGAGTACCTTATCATCAATCGTTATTTTTTCGCTTAAGGTGTCCGGCTCGTCATCGGTAGCTTTTTCGGTGTGGAAATGGAACAGGCCGGAATTGTAGCGGCCATCGGCGTCCATAAACAGATTAAGCAGATGCCGATAGATATCTTTCCCGCCCGCAGCGGTTCGCAAAAGACTTTCTTCCTCTATCCCCCGATCCTCGCATATCCGTAGAAATATAATCCGGTCTATGGTTTTCTGTATAACATAATTTAGTTCCCGCTCTGTTATTGTAGCGTTCCGGTTGGTAATGTTTGCGGCCAGGGCTTCCCGCCAGGCTTCTATTTCCTGTAAAAAAACTTCGTCTACTTCCTGGGTTCCTTTTTTTTTGTTAGACGTTTTGAGTTTTAAAAGAGAGCCTTTCCAAACCGCTTCTTTGGAAAAGAGCTTATATAAATATTCCCAATTTGTTTCGGTTCCGGCGTTTTTTGGATTGTGAACATCCAAGTCTTTGTAATTGCAGTAAAATATCCGGGCTACCGCGGCGCTGTCGGTATTTTTTGGTTTTACCGATGTATCATAGACCACGAATTCATCAAAATCGGAAAGCAAGCAGACCGGCATCCCCGCTGTCCATCCATACCGCCTGACCTGCAAGGCCGGGGAAGTGTCATCACGCAAATTTACCGATGGTTTTTTGGCTTCAATATAAAATGCCTTTGCGCTTCCCTGCTGTATGCAATAATCGGGGGCTTTCGATTGCTCGTTGATTTTTAAGCGATCCTCATGGATCACTTCCCGGAATGCTTCATGAAGGTTTGCCTCGTTATCAACGTCCCATCCTAGTATTTTTATAAACTTGTCCAGGAAATCCCGGCGTAAAGCGGTTTCGTTGTAGTCGGGTCTTTTATAGCTTTCGTAGTGTTCGCTAAAATTGGTGGTTAGCTGCTGCAATTCAGGGGGTAACATTAGGATGACAGTTCTCCTTATCGGCTAACATTATAGCATATTATTTGGGTTATGGAAAACAACGCTGAAGGGGGAAGCCCAAAATTCCTTCTTGTTTGTGTCTCCGGCGCGGTTCGTGGTTAAATTTCTTACAACTCTGGTTTATACTAATCAGTATTGAACTACCCCACCCTAAAGGGCGAGGAATTAAACCCCACGAGGATTAAAAAAGGGAAAATCTTATGTATCCGTTTAAAACAATAGAACCCAAATGGCAAAAATATTGGGAAGAACACAAAACATTCGCCGCGCTTGAGGACGCATCCTTTCCAAAGGAAAAACGGCGTTATGTACTGGATATGTTTCCATACCCGTCGTCGCAGGGGCTTCATGTCGGCCACCCCGAAGGTTATACCGCCACCGACATTTACTGCCGCTACCTCCGGGCAACAGGCCACAATGTGCTGCATCCTATGGGCTTTGACGCATTCGGGCTTCCAGCCGAAAACTATGCCATTAAAACAGGCCAACACCCCGCAAAAACCACCGCAGATAACATCAACCTTTTTCGCAACCAGATAAAACGCTTGGGTTTTTCATACGACTGGGATCGTGAGGTTGATACGTCAAACGAGGAATACTACCGCTGGACGCAGTGGATATTCCTAAAACTTTTTGAGAAAGGCCTTGCCTACGAAAAGGACGCCCCAATCAACTGGTGCCCTTCCTGCAAAACCGGTCTTGCCAACGAAGAGGTAAAAGACGGCGAATGTGAGCGCTGCGGCACAAAAGTTACCCGTAAAAGAATCCGCCAGTGGATACTAAAAATAACCGCGTACGCCGAGCGTCTGCTTGCCGACTTGGACGCCCTGGACTGGCCGGAGCCTGTAAAACTTATGCAGCGCAACTGGATAGGCCGCAGCGAAGGCGCCGAAGTTACCTTCAAGATAGACGGCCATCCCGAAACCCTTGAAATTTACACCACACGCCCCGACACGCTTTTCGGTGCTACATACATGGTTTTGGCCCCGGAGCATCCGCTTTCAGGCATTATCACCACGGCGGAACAAAAGGACGCTGTTAATAAATATATAGCGGCGGCTGCCGCAAAAAGCGACCTTGAACGCACGGATCTTGCCAAAACCAAAACCGGCGTATTTTCAGGCGCCTACGCGATAAACCCCGTAAACAACGAAAAAATCCCAATATGGATAGCCGACTACGTCCTAATATCCTACGGCACCGGCGCGATCATGGCCGTCCCCGCCCACGACGGGCGCGACTGGGAGTTTGCAAAGACCTTCAATTTGCCCATAGTACAGGTGGTTGCGGAAAATCCCCCAAAGATAACGGATACAGAGGAAAAAGAGTTGGCGGGGTGCACGGCGGCGGATGGTTATGCCGTCAATTCGGGCGAATTTTCAGGCCTTCCCACAGATGAAGCAAAAAAACGCATAACCGCATTGCTTGAGCAAAAAAACATAGGCCGGAAAGCAGTTAATTACAAGCTGAGGGATTGGATTTTCAGCCGTCAGCGTTACTGGGGCGAGCCGATTCCTCTGGTACACTGCGAAAAATGCGGCATCGTCCCCATACCGGAAAGCGGGTTACCGCTGCGCCTGCCGCAAGCTAAATCTTACGAGCCAAGCGGTACAGGCGAATCGCCGCTTGCCAACATCACAGACTGGGTAAACACAAAATGCCCCAAATGCGGCGCGCCCGCCAAACGCGAAACAAACACCATGCCCCAGTGGGCAGGGAGCTGCTGGTATTACCTCCGCTATCTGGACCCGCACAACACCGCCGCCTTCGCCTCGCCGGAGAGAATCAACTATTGGGCGCCGGTAGACCTCTACGTAGGCGGCACCGAGCACGCCGTTCTCCACCTTCTATACAGCCGCTTTTGGCACAAAGTCCTCTTCGATCTGGGCCTCGTAAACACACCGGAACCCTTCCGTCGCCTTGTAAACCAAGGCATGATTCTTGGCGAAGACAACCAGAAAATGTCCAAATCCCGGGGCAACGTGGTAAACCCCGACGACATCATAGCATCCTACGGCGCCGACTCCATGCGCGTCTACGAAATGTTCATGGGCCCCCTCGAAGTCTCCAAGCCATGGATGACCGCCGGCCTAGTCGGCGTAACCCGATTTTTAGAACGGTTGTGGGCAACCGGCGAGAAAATAGAAGCCGCTTGTGGGGGGTACCCCCCTCGCTCCCAAGCCGCAGGCTTGTCCGCTACCCCCCCAGCGGGGACACCCCGCAACGCCCCGTCCGGTATTACAAAACTGTTGCATAAAACCATCAAAAAAGTTACCGCCGATACATCAACCCTTAACTTTAACACGGCAATAAGCGCCATGATGGTCTATTCAACCGAGTTGGCAAAATTCCTCGATACACAACAAACCGCCAGCCTCCAACCCCTAATACAGACACTATGGGAGCCCCTTGTAATAATGGCCGCCGCCTACGCGCCGCACCTTGGCGAGGAGCTTTGGGAAAAAACCGGACACAAAGAATCCGTTTCAAAAGCCCCGTGGCCGCAGTTTGAAGAATCGCTAACCGCCGACGATGAAGTAACAATTGTCATTCAGGTAAACGGCAAAAACCGCGGCAAATTCACCGCCGCAAGGGGCACGGCCAAAGGAGATCTTGAAAAAACCGCCCTTGCCTCCGAAACCTTAAAAAAATGGCTGGAAGGCAAGGAAGTGGTCAAAGTTATCGTGGTGCCGGATAAGCTGGTAAATGTTGCGGTATCAACAGACAAAAACGAAAAATAGGTAACGATCCCTCTCCCCGCAGCAGAGGGAAAAAATACAAGAAATGCTGCGGACAGCAGGCGGAGGAATGAGATGAGAAAACTGGCAAGTATTCAGGTGATACATGGTATTGCACCGATACAGAACGCGGATGCGATTGAGCTTGTATCCGTACTCGGATGGAAGGTGGTGGTAAAAAAGGATCAGTTCAAAAATGGGGACAGGTGCGTTTATATCGAGATAGATTCTGTAGTGCCATACGAAACAAACAGTGCGTTTGCATTTATGGCCGAGCGTAAAGGCAGGGTACGCACGATAAAGTTACGCGGACAAGTTTCGCAAGGAATTGTGTTTCCGCTTGATGCCCTTGGCATTGATCAAAACATAGAAATTGGTACCGATGTTACAGAGCAGCTTGGTATCACAAAATTTGAAGATTTTACAGCGGCAAACACTATGGATGCCGAAGGTCATTGGCCCGGCTACCTTTGCAGATCGGATCAGGAAAGACTGCAAAATTTTGACGATGGGCGCTTTGCCGATCTTAAAAATCATCTGTGGGAACTTACATGTAAGGTGGATGGTACAAGCATAACCCTTTCATACTACAAGGGCGAAATAAAAACCTGTTCGCGCAACCTGGCCATGAAACGCGTGGACGGCTCATTTTATAAATACCTCGAAGATCAATGGCATATAATAACTAACCTTACCGCCTACTGCGAACAATCCGGTCTAAACATCGCTATACAAGGCGAGCATATCGGCCCGAAAGTTCAGGGCAACTACTATGGGCTAAACGCGCCGGCTTGGAAAATATTCGACATCTGGGACATAGACAGACAACTTTTTGTTACACCGTCCGAACGCTACAAACTGCTTGATGCTATGAAATTAACAGAATTTTGTACACCCTTAATCGGGCGGAACTTCGACCTTTCAGGTTTTTCGATGGATCAATTGATTGAAATGGCGGATGGCGAATCGCTTATCGCAAAAGGAAAGAACCGTGAAGGCATTGTCTGGAAGGCGGAGGACGACGGTATGCTGCACTTTAAAACGGTCTCTAATAAGTATTTACTAAAAACACAACGATCATAGTATAGATCGATAAGTAGATAGATAGATAGATGGCTGTATAACAATACCCGCGACAAATCCCCGCTCCAAATACATTTTTTCTGCCTTTAACACAAAAACGGCGTGCGGTTTGTAAGACAAAATGGTGTGCAGATTTTATCGGCAGTTAAGCGCAAAAATATTTTCCCTTTCGCTCACGCTTGCTACAGTCACCTTTTTTGGCACACAGTTGCTTATTCGCCCCGCTTCGGTCAAGTGAGCTACAGAAAAAATATTTCTTGCGCTTTATTAACTATTTGCAAAAGATGCACACCGCACACGCCACATAAGCCGCACGCCGCCTTTTCTATAAGAAAAAAAGGTGCCGGGCACCAAACAGCAGGGAGAAGCGGGTTTTTCCCGCTTCTTCCTGCTGTCACTATCCGAAACTTTTTCCGGCATGGCCGAGGAACTAGCGGCGCACTAGCCGGAAACCGAATTGAGGCATCCCAGTGGTCAGAGTTGTGGGCAACCGATACGTTGAAGTGAGTTGAGACGCCGGAGCGGAAATGCTACCGCCGCGTGTAATGCGGAACTGCACACCGGACTCCGGACCGACAGGATCAGTTACAGGAGAACTGCTGTAGTTTCCATTCCAGTCCCAGCACCACTCATACACGCTCCCCTGCATATCATACAGGCCAAAGGCGTTCGGTAATTTCCCCCCTACCGGATGATGCGTATACGAAGCGTTGTTTTCGCCGTACCATGCATACGCTCCCAGCCCAAGCCCGGCAGTTACAGTGTTCCCGTTTATCCATTCAGTCGTCGTCCCGGCCCGGCCCGCGTAATCCCATTCAGCCTCCGTAGGCAGCCGGTACCCGTTCTTGCTTATGTCCATCGTGGCGCCACTCCAAAGAGCGGTTTCATAGTAGATTGAGCTCCCGTGGCTGTAGTTAAAATTCTCCCAGTCGGTTATCCCGGGCACGTCGTACACCGGCTGTAGCCCGGCCGCTATGCTCAGCTTGTTACAGAACGCTACCGCCACACTCCAGCTGATCAGATGCACCGGGCGATCTGGGCTTACTCCGCGATCGCTGGGGTTGTACCCCATCACCGCCTGAAATTGCTCCTGCGTTACCTCGTATTTCCCCATCTTGAACGCGCTCAGAGTCACGGCGTGCATGGAGGTACTTGAAGACTCATCAAGAGTGCTGCCCATTACGAAGGTATTGGCGGGGAGGGAACGCATTTCTATACCTACGCCAGCAACGGTATATACTGTATCAACTACTTCCACTATGGAAATTGTAAAGTTCTGGGTGTAGTCGCCTGTGTTCGTGCCATTGGCAATTGTCGCCGTTGCTGTTATGGAACCCATGTTAGCAGCAGTGGCATTAATGATAGCGCCGTTAATTGTTGCCCCGGTACCGTTAGCGTTGAGAGTCCAGACAACGGTTTTGTTGGTTGCGTTGCGGGGCTCTACTATGCTGCTTAGGGTGTAGTGCCCACCCTTAACTACAGTGGTTGGCACACCGGTGATGTTGGTTACCCCCACTATTGACGATGCTGTAGTAGGCGTCGTAGTGGGTGTCGCGGACGCTGTCGGTGAACCCGACGGTGTGGCTGTGGGTGTCGCGGATGTTGTCGGTGAACCCGACGGTGTAGCCGTGGGTGTCGCGGATGTTGTTGGCGTACCCGACGGTGTCGGCGAGGCGGAGGCTGTTGGTGAACCCGACGGCGTAGAACTAGGTGTCGGAGAAGGTTCCGGCGAGGCTGTCGATGTGCTAGACGGTGTTGAAGTTGGTGTACCCGACGGCGTAGCCGTTGGTGTCACGGAGGTTGTTGGCGAACTCGACGGCGTAGAGCTAGGTGTCGGAGAAGGTTCCGGCGAGGCTAAAAAGGCGCGCACGGGCCGGACATAATGTGTGCCGTATTTGTTGCCGTAGTAATATATATCCCCGTTATCGAATCTCTGGTACCAGGCTTCGTCATTAGCATCCTGATTCTGCGAGGATGACCAGTAGAAGCTGTCGGCAAAATCGCCGTTTATAACTGCCCTGTTTTCGTACATCGCGTTAAGTTCCCCGCTGCTTGGAAGAAACCAGTCGGTAAAGCCGTTAAGCTCGTAACCTGTAGCGGCCTTTGCCGCAGGTGCGTCAGGGTCGCCGTTAGCAGCCAGTATTAGTCTTGTGTTTTCCCAGCCTTCGCCTATATCAACGGAAAATTCCCCATCCAGCCGGACACTTGTAAAAGCATTTGATGCCCATGCGAACAGCCCCGGAACATCATGGGGAGCCGCTTCAAGGTAATCCCAGTTCCCGTAGGTATCAGGGTCATCATTAACAAAAAATACTGTTCCGCCGGCGGGGCCCTGCTCGCCTATTAACCACGGCTCGTCCGGGGCATGGGTTACTACCGGGGTAGGTTCCACAACTCCAATGGTTACGGAGGCGTTTTTTACTCCCGAATAACCCGCGCGGCTAACGGTTACCCTTATCACTGAGTTGTTATCATCCTCTGTAACCGTATAGGTTGGACTTGTGCCGATAACCGCGCTGCCCTCCTTACTGTTTGTCCATTTATAAGCTATGGCGCCCGAGCCGCCCAGCGCGGATGTTTTTGCCGTTAATTTTCCGTCGACGGCTTTTGTCCCCGTAATGG
>BOBI01000013.1 GCA_026002305.1 Spirochaetia bacterium | reverse complement strand
TAAAGGCGGCTCAGTTTAGCTATTCAAGGCTCCACGGCGCCGACCCTGTAAGCGGTGTGGAAATGGCAAGCACCGGCGAGGTTGGCTGCATTGGCAGCAACTTGGACGACGCCTTTTTAAAGGCAATGCTTTCGGTGGGTTACAGAATACCGGCAAAGCGAATTTTGCTTTCCACAGGCTCGCTTGAAGAAAAGCTGGATTTTTTGGATTCTGCAAAAAAACTTATTGAAATGGGCTACGAGATTTTCGCCTCGCACGGAACGGCAAAATTTCTTGCGGGTAAAAACATAAAAGCAACCGATCTGGCGTGGCCCCTTGAAGGCGGGCATAATAACATAGCCGATTATATAAGACAACGAAACATCGACCTAATCATCAATATTCCCAAAAACAACGCGCGCGCCGAATTAAAAAACAACTACATAATACGCCGCATGGCGGTAGATTTTGACGTGCCGCTTATAACAAATATCAAAGTTGCCCGCGAGTTCATAGACGCCCTGGTGAATTACCGAAAAAACGGCCTTGAGGTAAAGGCATGGGAAGAGTATAGGTGAGGGTAGAAAAATAATGTATTTCCCGGTGAAATTCATTCAAAATTTGTCATAACTTATCGATCAACATTGAACACTTGCCGGACGGAATTGGCAGGGTTTTCTTTTTTTTACCAAGAATGTTTATCGTAAAGTAATAAAGTTTTTCACTTTCCATGTGAATTTCCCAGCCGCGGCCCGATTTATTTGAAACTATGGTGATCATGTTCTTTTTAAGCGAAAGATTTTCGACGCCCATAATTTCCAAGTTTGGGATAATCCAATCAACTGTTTTACGGGGCAGCGAAATAAAAAGACCTACAATATTTTCAACCATAAGGCAGATTGTCGATAAGGCACTGTACGTTAAATATTGATAACGCGGAAACTTTGCCTCGCCCCATTCAGGCGGGGATGGAGATTCCGTTAAAACCGCCGGTCCCTCTTTTGTGGGCAAATACGCCTCCCAAAGATTTCCCTTTTGGTGATTTCCATCGGGGCTCATGGAATCCAGTACAAAATAAAGATGCCGGATTGCGCACTCGCGGGCTAAATTCCAGCGTTGATAACGCTCCAAGCCTTTTATCACCATGAACGTAAGGTGCGGGAAAACAGAGCCGCGGTAACCTTCGCCGTTTTCCCTGAACGAAGGCTCGTTTTTTGCAACAGACGGAAAAGGGTGCTGTGTACCAAAAAGATGCGGATCCTGCAACTTAGAAACAATTTTTTCGGCCTTATCGTCATTGGGAAGTTCGGCAAGCAGCGTCCAGTAACAGGCGATTGTTTTTACAGGAATTCGTTGTTCATTTTCATCAAGGTCATAGTAAAATTCATCGTTTGCATCCCACATCAAGCCGTTAATTCTGGTTTTTAATGAAAAATACTGCTTTTTATAACGAAAACTGGATTCTTTATCATTTAAAATTTCGGCCAATGCGGATAAATACAGCACATTAAGCGCCATTATCGAATTAAAATCCACAAGGTAAACCGCTTTTTCCCTGGGGGCATTAAACATACCTGTTGCGGCAAGCGGCACCGAGTAAAGCCCGTTGGGCTGCTTAAAAAGCGAATCTATCCATGACGTATATTTGTCAAGAATTGGTAAAATATCCTTTATACGTTTTTTATTTGCAGATTTATGATAAAGGTTAAATTCCGCCCAAGAAAAAAGCGGCAGCCCCAACCCCTGCGGGTTATTTTCTTCAAAAACCGGACGGCCTGTTTCTATGTTGTAGGCGCACCGGATAGCCCCATCTTCCTCTTGCCTCTCATAAAACGCATCTATCGTAGGGTTTGCCTGATAAATCCTATTTGAATAAACAAGAAAAAACGACGAAAAAATCGCATCCAATTGGGTAAGGGTCGCGCTTCCCGGGTAGGAAAAGAATTTCCCCTCTATTTTTGCGCTATCGGAATTTTTATCCCAATAATCTTGAATCCAAGCCCATGTTTTATCATATATATCAACAAAATCTTGATCATAAAAATTTATCTTAGGAAAATCCCGTTTAACCACTCTTAACCCCGCTTGTATTCGTATTGATTTTAACTGGTACCGCCAAAAAAGTCAAATTTACGCAATTTAGGAATTTAGGCTTAAAACTTGAATTTATGGTAGATTGAAAATAAAAATTGCCCACGTTACAATTTATTTATGAAAATGATTCGCACCCGCGATGCTGTGGGTTCTGTATTATGCCATGATTTAACACGGATTGTGCGCTCTGAGTTTAAAGGAGCGGCTTTTCGCAAGGGACATATTATAAAAAATGAAGATATACCGGTGCTTTTGTCCATGGGAAAAGAACAGATCTTTGTGTGGGAAAAAACTGAAGGTCGGGTTCACGAAGACGAGGCGGCAAGCAGGCTTGATAAAATATGCCGTGGTTTAAATATAAGGGCCGCAGGCCCAACCGAGGGCAAAATAGAGCATTTTGCGGCGGTTAACGGTGTTTTTTGTATAGATGAAGATGTTGTTAATAAAATTAACGAAATTGAAGGGCTGGTTATCGTAACAAGGCATAATTATCAGGCGGTAAAAATGTCCGAAAAGTTGGCCGGAATGAAGGCAATCCCGCTTGTTATTGATGAAGAAAAGTTGTATTCGGCTGAGAAAATCGCAAAAAAACCGTTGCTTAATGTAATGCCTTTTAAACTTAAAAATGCCGGTATTATTGTAACGGGCAGCGAAGTGGAGAAGGGGCTTATTAAAGATACGTTTTCACCTGTTGTAGCTGAAAAACTTGAATCTTACGGTATTAGCGTAGCATCATTGAGCTATCCCGGGGATGACAGCAAAAAAATCGCGGCGGAAATTAAAAAGGTAAAAGATGCGGGGGCGGATTTTATTATCTGTACCGGCGGCATGAGTGTAGACCCCGACGATAACACCCCGGGCGCCATAAAAGCCTCCGGCGTCCGCATTGTACACTACGGCGCGCCTGTAATGCCCGGCGCTATGTTTATGCTTGGTTATTTTGATAACGCCGACGGAAGCGCCGGTATACCGGTTGCGGGTCTTCCCGGCTGTGTAATGTTTGCCGGTGTTACAATTTTTGATATTTTTTTGCCACGTATCGCGGCCGGGATAGAAATTACAAAAAAGGACTTTACACGATTGTGGCAGGGCGGTTTGTGCCTTAATTGCGAGAAATGTAATTATCCGGTTTGTCCGTTTGGAAAATAGACAACCGTAAAATATAAAACTTAACAATAGGAGTATGTATGAAAACAACACTAAACATTGAGGGGATGTCCTGCGAGCATTGCGTAAAGGCTGTAACCCAGGGCTTACAGGCGGTTGCGGGTGTAAAAAAGGCAAAGGTAAATCTTAAAGCCAAGAAGGCCGATGTGGAACACGCCGATACCGTTACGCTTGACGCCATGAAGGCTGCGGTAACCGAAGCCGGCTTTTCGGTGGTGTAGCTAAAGAGGGCAGTGTTATTGTCCGTATTTTGGTTCATTGCCGCGTCTTGCTCTGCGACAGTTCATTTTGAGAGTAAAATAACCACGCTGCGGCCTCGCGCGGTGTATTTATCTTTAAAATCAAGCGGGGTTTCCGTGCCCATTTCGCAGATGTCATCCGGCGGGGTAAGGGAGGTGTCAACAATGCGAAACCAGCTTTTGCCCTTTGGCGCGTCAACTACGGTAAACTGAACATTTTTTGTTCCGGCGTTGAACATAATAAAAAAATCATTGTCGTCGAGGTCGGCAAGAATTTTGGATTTTGTCCCGAACATACAAAATGAAAAACACGAGTCGGTTTTTTCCCAGTTCAAAGCAGAACCTTTTTCATCGTACCAAATAATTTCAGGCGGTGCGTTATACGAACCTTCGCGCCCCGAATAAAATTCCGGCCGCATAAAACATTGATGCCGCAGCCTGAAAGCAATCATTTCTTTGGTAAACCGAAACAGGCCGTTGTTATGTTTTAATAAATTCCAATCATACCAGGATGTTTCGTTATCCTGACAATACGCGTTGTTATTTCCATTTTGCGTGCGGGCAAATTCATCGCCGCCTGAAAGCATCGGTGTTCCCTGTGAGATCATCAAAGTAGCAATAAAATTTTTCATTTGTTGTTGGCGTGTTGTCTCGATTACCGGATTTAACGAGGGCCCCTCAAAACCATAATTGTAACTATAGTTCGCGTTATTCCCGTCTCTATTTTCCTCACCGTTTTCATCGTTATGCTTTCCGTTATACGAAACCAAATCTTTTAATGTAAATCCGTCGTGACATGTTATATAATTTATCGAATGAAAAGGTTTTCTGCCGTCGCGTAAATAAAGATCGCTTGAACCTGAAAGGCGCGTTGCTACGTGCCTTATAAAGCCCGGGTCCCCACGCCAAAATTTACGTACATCGTCGCGGTAATGGTCGTTCCATTCAGCCCAGCGGCCTCCGGGAAACCAGCCAACCTGATAAGCGCCGCCTGCATCCCATGCTTCGGCAATAATTTTTGTATTGCGCAGCACCGGTTCCTCGGCAATTTTTTCAAGCATGGGCGGGTTTTCCATAAGGTTGCCCTTTTGATCGCGTCCCAGAATAGAACCTAAATCGAACCGGAAACCGTCAACGTGCATCTCTACAACCCAGTAAATAAGACAGTCCAGAATCATACTTCGCATAACGGGATTATTACAGTTAACGGTATTGCCGCACCCTGAATAATTTTGATAATAACGCTTGTTTTCGCTAAGTATGTAATAAATAGGATTATCCAAACCGCGGAACGAAAGTGTCGGGCCGTATTCATTGCCTTCGGCGGTATGGTTAAAAACAACATCAAGTATTACTTCCAAACCGGCCTTGTGTAATTCCCTAACCATTTCTTTAAATTCAACTACCTGCGCCCCGGGTGTTTTATCCCAAGCGTAAGAATTTTTCGGGGCAAAAAAAGCAACGGTTGAATAGCCCCAATAGTTTTTTAATTTTTCGCCTGTTCTCGGATTTATTCGTAATAATTCATTTTCACAAAATTCATGTACCGGAAGTAATTCAAGACTTGTTACACCCAACTCCTTAAAGAAAGGTATTTTTTCAATAATGCCGCGGTATGTTCCCGGATATTTCGCGTCTGTTTCTTTATACATGGTTAAACCGCGTACATGAGTCTCGTAAAGAACGCTGTGCCGTAGCGGATAATTAAGCGGTTTATCGCCCTGCCAGTCAAATTTATTTGTTACTACAATACAGCGCGGCGCCGTTCCAATATTATCATTTGTATTATACGAAAGATCACCTGCGGCATCGCCGTCAATATATGCGGTTGATTTTGAAAAATCCCAGTTTTCGGTGTTAGCAAGGGCGTGCGTGTAAGGATCGAGCAGGGCGATATTTTTATTAAAACGAAGGCCGCGTTCAGGTGCAAAGGGCCCGTCAACACGATACACATAGCAGGTACCGCAGGGAAGGCCGGGGATAAAACAATGCCATATATCACCGGTGCGGTTCATCCGGTTATCAAGGAGAATTTCCTGCCTACGGCAGTTAGGCTGATCATTTTCAAAAAGAACCAGTGTTACGGAAGTTGCGTTCCTGCTGAAGATCGCAAAATTAACCCCGTTTGCCCTGTGTGCCGCGCCAAGCGGGAGGGGCTTACCATCTTCGACAACCCAATTGCCTACCAATATGCCGTCGATTGTTTCCATGTGTTATTATCGGTCAAAAGCGCCTTTTTGTGTAAGGGTTATATAATTACCCTAAAAGGATACAGCTGGTATATGTTAAAGTTCCGGCGCCGTAATAATAGGGCAGGTTATTATCCTTGCAGACATCACTTACAACCATACCCAATGCCTCCATTGACGAGGTCATATCATCGGGAAAGCGGCAGGGGGAATCGGGATAGGTACACGGGGAACACCGTGTACATGCGCCAGCCCCGATCACCTTGCAGGCTGGGTACAGTTTTTTTATCTCTTTTGCAAATTTGTCAAGGTTTTTTCCGTGCTGAATTCCTGTTTGTTCCATTGACTCATAATCCAATGAGTCTTCTAAATTTCCTGTTGTTTGAAGCAGTATACCCATTTTGTATTTCCGTATTTTTGCAAGCCCTTCGTCAAGGGTTCCGCAAGCGGGCGGGCACGACCATGTTTTGTTATAGGCTTTACACTTATCGGCGGCACATGCATCCCGTACCTCCTGACGTACCTTTATCGTGCCAACGTCCAACATTCCGGTATAAGAAAACCCGCATTCCGCAGCCATTGCCCTAAAGCGCTCTATCATGGTTTATCCCCTAACTTATCACTTATCGCTTTTAAAAGTAAACTGTTGGATAAATGAAACAATTTATTTCCACTACCATGCCCGATAAAGATGGTTTGCTGCATATTTGTGGCGGTTACTATCACTATTTTGTCCATGTACTCCGATATAAAACAGGTGATACATTTACAGGCGGGCTTCCTGACGGAAGCAAAATTAGCTTATATATAAAAAATATTACTCAAGATACGCTTGTTGCGCAAATATGCTCACAAAAATATGCTGCCGATAGCGAACCGTCTTATAAAATTAGTCTTTTTCAGAGTTTGCCAAAGGGCGAGAAACTGGATTTAATAGTCAGGCAGGCAACCGAAGTCGGCGTCTGTAAAATATACCCGTTTGTTTCGGAACATTCATTGCCTCGGAATATTGCCGAAATAAACAAACGCCTTCCCCGCCTGCAGCGCATAATAAACGCCGCGCGGGAACAAAGCGGCTCTGTTGTTGATACAAAAATTTATCCTGCCGCCACATTCGGCAAAATACTGGAAAATTGGCGTGGAATACAGCTTGCCGAGCCTCTGTCGCTGGGTATTTTGTTATACGAGGCTGCAGAAAACACCTCCGGTTTTCATGATCTGCTTTCAGGTGATATAAACCATGTGGCTATCGCCATAGGTCCTGAGGGGGGATTTTCGGAAAAAGAAGCTGCTGTCTTTATTGAAAGCGGTTTTAAACCGATAAAAATAAGAGGTAACATTTTGCGTACAGAGACTGCCGCGCTGTATGCGGAAGCTATTATAAAAACGCTGTTTATGGAGAGAGAATGGACGAAAACCAGAATGAAGAATTAGAATCTCAAAATCCCGATGGACAACCGTTATGCGAAAGGGTACACGTACTTGGCGTTCCTGTTGATATACTTGAAGAAGCTGATTTTGAAAACGTTTTTTTTGAACTATTAGGGCGGAAAAACGAAGGCGTAAATATTGTTTTGCTTTCTTTGTGGGATCTTTTGCGGGCAAGAAGAAACGGCGAATATAAAAGCTATGTTCAAAACGCAGCTTTGGTAATTCCCATATCAAAAAGCATCGCGGGCGGCGCTCGTTTTCTTACAGGAAAAACACCAATCCGGTATATGCCTTTTAATTTTGTTGTCCGCCTGCTTACCGTTATTGAACAACGCGAGAATTCATTGTATCTGCTTGGCGGAAAACCCGTCATCCTGACAAAGACGGAAAAAAATATCCGGCAGACATTTCCAAAATTGCGCATAATAGGACGCTACCCGGGAAATATAAAAAAACAATTTGAAGAAAATCTTTTAAACGTTATAAGAAAGTCCGCCCCGTCCCTGCTATTGGTGGGGCTTGGCGTTCACGGGCGGGAGCGCTGGCTTGCAAAAAACAACCTGCGTTTAAACAACGGTCTCCGTTTATGGTGCAGTGATATTTTTGAGGTTTTTGCCGAGCGCAAAAAACGTCCATCGCGTACAAGTTTTGACAGCGGCTTGGAATGGATAGGATTTTTCTTTCAAAAACCGGTACGCTTTTTCCGTTTATTCCCGTTTCTATATTATAATTTCGCCCTCCTCCTTGAAAAAATCAAAAAAAAGAAACATTAGCAAATGAACTACTGCGTAGCAGAGTTACGCGGTATTAAACCAAAACACGGACAATAAAGTTGTTTTATTTGCTAAGTTTGAATTGATTTTTATTAAACACGATAAGGCCTTCGTCGCGCATACGTCCAAGTTCCGCCGACATTGCGCTTCTTTCGACGGAAAGAAAATCCGCTAATTGCTGACGGTTAAACGGGATTTCAAAAGAAGGCTTCTTTTCGTTACGCGCACAAGTTGAAAGATAAGATAATAATTTTTCCCGTGTTGTACGTTGTGTGATAAATTCCATTTTTGACACAAGGGCAATATTTTGTTCCGCAAGGTTTCTTAGTATATTTTGTATAAGCCTTGTGTGAAAATTACAAGCCGATGAACATGTCTTAATTATTTTTTTATAGTCAATTAAAATGATTTTGGTAGGCTCCGCTGTGGTAATGCTAACAGATAATGCCCTGTCCTCTGCAAAAGAAAAAGACTCGCCAAACATTTCGCCGGATTCAACACGGGAAATAATTGTACGGTTGCCCCAAAAATCATCGCTCTCTATGTGAATAGCTCCTGTTAAAACAATTCCAACCGAGCTTATATCATCGCCCGGGCAAAAAATCAATGCATCCTTTTCATATTTTTTCTTTTTAACGGTAAGACAATTCAAAAGTGCTAAAATATCCTGTTCGGCTATTGTTTGAAAAAGCGGGCACCGTTTTAGCACCGGCAGGTATTTTTCCAAAACTTTACTCCTAATGCATACTCATTTTATACCAAGGCAAAATTTCTGTAAATGCACCCTTTTTCCAAACAGCAATTCTCAAGTACGGTGCGCAAAAGCAAAAAGTGCGGCGCTTGGTCCTATCCAAAATGTGTCAGGCACCGATTAGCTAAGTAAAACCATTCTGTTACGGTTTCAATTTCCATAAGCCACTCCGTTGTATTGGCAGTTATGGCGTTGGTGATAATTTCCAGCTCGTTTTTGATGGTGTCGGTCATAGTTTGCTCTCTTTTTCTACAGATTCTCATTTTGTCAGTTGTATATACATTGTTTTTGTAGGTATATCAAATAATTTATACATAAATCTTGTTCTTTCTATCATCTTTTTATCGGCACTAATTAATAAGTCACACGTACTTGCATAAAAAGCATGTAACCCATCGTCAAAAGTATTTCTAAATTTTGCTTTTTTATTTGACTCTTCATCGAAGCCAAAGCTATTTAATATGCTATATCCCGTTAAAAATCTATGATAAAACCTGTCATTGTTTTCATATATGTTAATTGTGATATTTTTGTCTATATAATCCAAAAAATTCATGTGAAATTGAGATTCCAAAAATATTTTATCAATATCATTTTTATTGATTGAAATTCCATCTTTTCCAAAAAGTAATTTACTATTCTTACTTATAAGTTGTTTTAATTTTTTATATTCATCTTTATTATTCTCAATACTATATTGAAATTCTAATGCATTTTTCATAAATTTTGATACATCAAAATCATCTTTAGTAATATTAAATATATTTTGAATGTATAATTGTAAAGCTGGAGATAGCACAGATAAATCAATATTCTTTGTATCAATTTTTGGTAGGTTTTCATTTAAATTAGCCATATTCTCAGTTATCTGTGAAATACTGTTTAATAAAGACCAGTCAAATGATGATATGTCATAGTCCTGCATTTCTTCATCAAATGCTTCTTTGGGACTTAAATTATAAAGCAGTATTGGCTTATTGAAATATTTGTGTAAATAATTTCTGTATACCACTGATGCTATAAATTCTAAATCTAAAAACTTTTCATTTGACGAATCGTTTTTTAAATCTAGTATATGTGCATGTGAGAAAAAGAAGGCTACATTGTTTTTTGGATCAATACCTAATCTAATCTCAGAATTTCGTAAACGAGTAAAAATATTGGTGTCCAAATATATCTTAACTAAATTCAATCATGCCCTCTCCAATATATCAACTTCGTCAATATCCAATCTATACAAACCATACACCGCTTTATCAATCATTTTTTGCGTAGCTTTTATAGTGCGCTGTATTATGTTTTTTGAATCGGTATCTGCTGTCTCATGTTCTTGTTTGAGCAGCATAAGCATTTTGTCAACAAGATCAATTAGCTCTTGTTGCTGAGCGTCTGTTCCTATAAACACGGGAATGTCTAATAATGGTTCTTTATCAACCTGTAATTGCTCGCCTTGTTTTTTACCTCTGTTATAAAGCCAAAAATACATAAGGTGTGAGTTTAGAATTCCTAATAAATATTTTAAATTTATATTCTGTGGTTTTAATACATAGTATGATTGTGAAACATAACAAGGAAAATCATTATATGTAAAACGAGGGTATGGCGTTTTTCGCAGAGATATTATTTTTTCGCCTTCAAAAAACTTTTGCTCACGCGCCCTGTGTAATCCATACGGTGCAAAATCCGAAGTTATAATTTTTTTGTATTTATCAAGATGTTGTTTTATGTTTGGGTATTTTGAAATGTTTTGCCTAACGGATAAATCTGAATAAATAACCCAATGAGAATTATTTGTATCACCAAAATAGGTTTTTAATTGCTCTGTAGTATAATAAGGTTTTACAATACTATCTTCTTTTTGTGCTAATTTTAAATTTGTTTTTTCGATAGTGTTAATTACAAAAACACCATCGCCTTTTTTCAAGTCATTATTTTTTAGAACATCTAAATGCTTTGTAAGTAATGAATCTTGCGGACACACAATACCCTGTGCAATTTCTTTTTCATTAAAAGTATAATTTGCAAGACCTGCAATTTTTTGCAGTATTTTTTCTTTATCATTCCCTACAAAGTTTATCAATCCATCTTTCATAATTGCAGGATTTATTAAAACACTTGTAGAGCTTACGTTTTTTGTGGTTTGATTATTTGTTAAATATGCAATAAGCTCAGTTGCACTTATTTTTTTTGAAAGCACTTTGTTAAACGTTATTGTATAACCTTCCGGTGCAAGTTGTTTATTTAGAATAAAGACGCAGGTTTGTATGCTTGCTTCTGCAAAAACCATAAAATCGCCAAAATCAACATAATTTTCTATTTTGGATTCTGTCATGAGTTTATTTCGTAAAATCGAAGCCCCCGAATTAGTTATCCAATTACTTGGTGCGATAAACCCTAACTTTCCGGTTGGCTTTAAAATATCAATTCCATGGCAGACAAAGAAATACCATAAATCCATTTTGCCTTCATAATATTTAGCTAAATGTGATTTTTTAATATCTTCAAAAATTTCACGGGAGGTATATTCTTTAACATACGGCGGATTACCAATAACAATATCAAAACCGCCATTTTTAAATATATCTAAAAACTCTTCTTTCCAGTCAAAAGCATTTATTTTTCGCTGCTGTTCTACATCAAAATTAAAAGTATCCTTTTTGTCGTAAAAATCTGTGTTTATTAAACTGTTTCCGCATTTGATATTATTTTCAAGCGAAGGTAATAAGGCTAAATCGCTGTGCTTAAACAGTTGGCCTTCCGCTTCTTTTGTTTCATTCTCTAAAAGTTTCAAATACAAACTTAATTTTGTTACTTCAACAGCTTGACTGTCTATATCAACTCCATAGATATTGTTTAAAAGGATTTTTTGTTTTTCCGTTATTGTAAGTTTGTAATTAGTGCCTTGGTTTTTATTTGTTGTTTCGTATATTTTTTCGTTCTTTAAAGCATTTTTAATATTTTTTTCTTGGCAATAATAATTTAGATGGTAATTTAATAGATAAGTGTATGAGCCAACAAGAAAAGACCCGCTACCGCATGAAGGGTCGCAAATTTTTAAATTTACGACATCTATCGGAGCTCTACCGTTTATGGCTTTTCCGATAGTTTCTCTAACAATAAAGTCCACAATATATTGCGGCGTATAAAATACGCCTCCGGCTTTTTTAACCTCCGGTTTATCTTCAATTATTGCAGTATGTCCGCCTTTTACTCCTCTAAAGCTTATTTCTTTTCCTAGAAACTTTTCGTAAATGTTGCCGAGTATTTCGATTGGAAGGACAGAAAATTCATAGGGACATTTTGGGTAATAAAGATTTTCGATAATATCTTTTAATATTTTATCGTCAATGTTTAAATGGAGAAGCCACTCATCACTTATAAAAAGTCCAGAATTATATTTTATATTAGCTTTTTCAAAAAGAAGATTTAATTTCTCGTAAATGTTTTGAGTCTGAATTACCGTTTTTAAAACTGCCTCATCTTCAATAGATTTGTCTTCGGCTATGCGCAAAAATATTACTCTGTCAATAATTTTTTGAACGGCGGTATTTAGTTTGTAAATTGAAATTTCGTTGTTTCGTATTGCAATGTTTTTTGAGAGTTGTTCTCTCCATGATTCAATTGTCGAAAGCAAGTCGCTATCTACTTCACTCGTTCCCTTTTTGTTTTTATTCTCGTCAATATACTTATCAAAGCTCCCTTTAAGGATTGCGTTTTTTGAAAATGTATTGTAAATAAAATCAAATTGCTTTTCATACTCATGGAATGTGCAATAAAAAATGCGCGCCACAGATGCGGCATCAGTTGAATTTGGTTTTATGCGGGTATCGTATATCGCAAATTCCTCAAAATCGGTAAGAATTGATAAAGGTAATTTCTTTGTCCACGCGTAACGCCTAACTTGATATGCCGGTTCGGTATTTTCCTTTATGTTGACAGAAGGCTTTTTTGCCTCGACATAAAACTTTACTATTCCGCCAACACGAAAGCTATAATCCGGTGCTTTTGTTTGTCCGTTAATTACGACTTTATCTTCCCGAACTACATCACGGTAAATTTCTGAAAAACCCTGTTCGTTTCGTACATCCCAACCCAACAACTCTAAAAACCTGTCTATAAAATCAGTCCGTGTATTCGATTCGTCGTAGGAATTGCTAATATATGATGGCAAATTTGACTCAAAGCGGTCTGTTAAGGTTTTAAGTTTATTATTTTTTTCATTCATGTTGTTATTGGCATATTCCTATTGTTATTTTGTATGATTGTTTCCAACATTTTTTTGAGCGTTCAATTCTAAGATTAGCGGCTCTGCTCGTTTGTGAATATCGGCTAATTGCTCCTCTACAGTTGCATCTTTAAGACGTTCGTAATTCCACTCTCGTATTTTATGAATGTCATCGAGAGTAAAATTAGGACTTAAGTCTGGCTTTGGAATGTCATAGTGTATCATTTTATTCTCCTTCTATTAGGCTTGGCGGGGAATATATTAAGAGGTCGCTATACCCTTCAAGCGCAGTAATGGCTTTTATACCTATCATCGTTTTATGGTTTACAATATGTTTAAAATTCCACGAAACTATTGCATCGCAGCCGCTTACGATGGCATTTGCTATATGGCGGCAATCATCAAAACTTTTTTGTTTTAGAATACCCAAGTCAACAATACGGCTTGCAATATCAACAGCTTTTGGTTCTGATTTTATCAATTCGTATTCTATATCTTTTAAATAATTTTTTAATTTATCTCTTTTTTCTTCTTCGCAACCATCAATTTCGATAATATCGACATCAGATAGAACAACAGAATACACTCCGGCTTTTAGTTGATCCCAAAACCGATGCGTCTCTGTCATTTTTTCAGGGGAATCTTGTTGATCAAGATAACTAATAATGGAAGTATCAAGATATAATTTAAGTTTTTTCATTGTTCTCCCTCCACTACTTTAACCTCATCGTCCGTCAAATTGTACAGCTTATACACCACCGTATCAATCTGCGAATCCACAGCGTCAATTTGCCGTTGCAACACCGTTTTCGCCTGTGGATTAGGTTCATCGTGCTCTCTGCGCTTTAAGTCAAGCATCTTGTCCACAAGCGTAACAAGTTTGTCGTGCTCTGTTTTGTCGGCAGGTTTGGAAAGGTATATTTCGGGAAAAGGAATCTTCATTGTTGTTACACTGTCAAAATGCATTGTTCTAATGGCATTGGCAAAAATAAAACGGTATGCGTACCAAGAAACTAGATGTGAGTTTATTATACCTAAAATAAAAGTTGGTGAGAAATCATTTTTTATAGTTAATTGATTTACGGTGTCTAAAATTACAAATGATTTTCTGTTTTCTAAATTATTTAAAGAAGCACTTATCAAAATATGCGGATATGGTTTTTCAATATGTGCAACAATATTCTGAACTAATACAGAATTATTTGCTAACAATGCTTTTTCATCTAAAACTAATTTAGAATCAATTTTTCCTTTTACTATTTTTGTTTCCAAAAAATATCTTCCAACTTGTTTTCCTGCCAAAACAAAAATATTTCCTTTTTTAGAAACATTTTTTTGCAACATAGCACCACGCTTATTTTCTATAAAATCATTTAGTGTTTTGTTAGCTCGTTTTATTTTTAACCCAATTTCTGTTTCTTTATCGTCAACACCGTTTAAAATTAAATCAAATTCTTTGCAAAGCGCTCTTTTTTTTGAGCCGAATTTGGTAAGTTTTTTATCTTCCCTTTTATAGTAAACAAATGTAGATTTTTTATTGTTTTTTTGGTTAATACATATACTCATTTCAAGTTTTACTTCCTGCCAAACCTTTCCACAATCAGCCACAACTTCTATATCAGGAAGAATGATATTTCTTGTCTTCTGCCAATTAGATGCATAAGTAAAAGCCTTTGGAATTATAAAACCTGTCTTTCCATTTTCATTTAATAAGTTTCTAGCTTTTAATAAAAATAGTGCGGCAGTATCTGTGTTACCAATTTTAAATTTGCTATCTAAATATTCCCGTTCACTATCTAGAAGCTCTGCCCCATACGGCGGATTCCCAATCACAGCATCAAAGCCGTCATTCTTGAAAATCGCTGCAAACTCTTTTTCCCAATCAAAGCAATTAACTTTAAATTGTTCTTCCTCACTCAAGCTAAGTTCACCCTGTGCGTAAAAATCGGTACCGATAAGCGAATTTCCGCATTTTATATTATTTTCCAAAGACGGCAGTAAGGTAATGTCTGTAAATTTATATAATTGTTCTTTTGCTTCATTGCCTTCGTTTTCTAACAGCTTTAAATACAATGAAAGTTTTGTAACTTCAACTGCCTGATTATCAATATCAACACCGTAAATATTGTTTTGTAAAATTTTTTGTTTCTCGCTTATTGTCAATTTATAAGCCCCGTGTGTTGCTTCGTATATCTTTTCTTTTTTTAGAGAACTTTTTAAATTCTTTTCGCTGCTGTAATAATCAAGATGATAGTTTAAAAGATACTGGTAGACGCCAACTAAAAATGATCCCGAACCACAAGCAGGATCTACAAAACGCAAAGCGGCGATTTCGTCGGGCGTTTTATCCTTGATCATAATACCGATTGTATTTTGCACAATAAAATCCACTATATACTGTGGTGTATAAAAAACACCGCCCGCTTTTTTCACTTCGGGTTTTTCTTCGATGATGGCGGTATGTCCGCCTTTTACACCTCTAAAGTAAATTGTCTTTCCTAAAAACTTTTCGTAAATGTTTCCAAGAATTTCGATTGGCAAAACAGAAAATTCGTAAGGGCTTTTTGGATAATATAAACATTCGATAATGTTTTGTAAAATCTTATCGTCAATTATAACATCTTCGATCCATTTTTCTGTTTTAAATAATCCTGAATTGTATTTTACATTAGCTTTAACAAAAAGATGATTCAAATGTTCATAAATGTTTGGACACTTTGATGCAGTGAGCAGAGAATCCGCATCTTCAATTCCCTTATCCTCCGTAATACGCAAAAATATTATGCGGCTGGTAATTTTTTGAACAATAGTATTCAAGTTGTAAATTGAAATATTATTATTACGCAAGGCGATATTGCGTGCCAGATCCATACGCCATTCTTCTACAAGATTTAATAGTTCACTGTCTACTTCGGCTGTACCTTTTTTGTTTTTATTCTCGTCAATATACTTATCAAAGCTCCCTTTAAGAATTGCGTTTTTTGAAAATGTATTGTAAATAAAATCAAAGTGCTTTTCGTATTCACGGAATGTGCAATAAAAAATGCGCGCCGCAGATGCGGCATCATTTGAATTTGGTTTTATACGGGTATCGTATATCGCGAATTCTTCAAAATCGGTAAGAATTGATAACGGTAATTTTTTTGTCCATGCGTAACGTCTAACTTGATATGCCGGTTCTGTATTTTCCTTTATATTTACAGAAGGCTTTTTTGCCTCGACATAAAACTTTACTATTCCGCCAACACGAAAGCTATAATCCGGTGCTTTTGTTTGTCCGTTAATTACGACTTTATCTTCCCGGACTACATCACGGTAAATTTCTGAAAAACCCTGTTCGTTCCGTACATCCCAACCCAACAACTCGAAAAACCTGTCTATAAAATCAGTCCGTGTATTCGATTCGTCGTACTCATTGCTCATATATTGTGCATAATTTGACTCAAAGCGGTCTGTAAGTTTTTTAAGACTCGCAGAGGCTGAGTCAACGTCAATCGAAAGTTGGGCAATTTTGTCCTTCATATTGGTCTATTATAGGGCTTATTTCCAAAACCTTCAACAATACCAGTACATCGCCGCGCAAGGACGTGCGGAACCATGGCATAAAAAATCTCGCATAACACTATATACACAAAAAATGTTCATGTAGTCCCCCGGAGATTTTATGCAATATAATCTATGCATAAAATTTCTGTAAATGCAGCCTTTTTACCAAAGGCACATCACATGGTTTCCCGCACCGGTGCAAACCATGTTTGGGTATTTAAGCGTCCGGTGCTCCTCAATTTTATTATTTTTTGATATACTAAAACAAAACTAATAAAAGCGCACCCATATTGCGTGCGAAAGTTAATCGAAGGAGTTAAACATGGCAAGAAATTATTATATCGCGGGTAACTGGAAGATGCACAAAACACGCGCCGAGGCGGCAGCATTGGCGAAGGAGCTTGTGGAGGCTTTGAAAGACGGTAAGCACAAATACCTTGTGGCGCCGGGTTTTACGCTGCTTGAGACGGTTGCGCCTATTGTAAAGGGGACAAATATTCTTTTGGGGGCGCAAAATTGCGCTGTCGAGGAGCAGGGGGCGCATACGGGGGAGGTTTCGGTGCTACAACTGAAGGATCTGGGTGTACAGGCGATAATACTTGGGCACAGCGAGAGGCGGCATAACTATAGGGAAGATGACGCGCTTATCAACAAGAAGGTGCTGCTTGCGCTAAAGCACGGCTTTGATGTGATTCTCTGCGTTGGCGAGCTTCTGGAAGAACGCGAACAGGGCAGGGCGGAAGCTGTTTGCGAAAGGCAGACTACCGAAGGCTTAAAGGGTGTAACGGCGGGCGGCCTTTCCCGTGTTACCATCGCCTACGAGCCGGTTTGGGCTATAGGCACCGGGAAAACAGCCACGCCGGAAGATGCCGACGCTATCCATGGCAGTATCCGCAACGTCGTGGAAAAGTTATACGGAGGGGCGGAGGCCGCAAAAATTATTATTCAGTACGGCGGCTCGGTAAAGCCTGAAAATGCCACGCAGCTTATGGCTAAAGAAAACATTGACGGCGCTTTGGTTGGCGGCGCGGCTCTTAAGGCCGACACCTTTGTGCCTATAGCAAAGTTTGCGTAACCGCCCTCATTTTTGCCCGTAATAGGCGCCCGCGCCGTGTTTGCGTTCCCAGTGTTTGCGAATAATGTATTCGGGCAGTTGGGGCGTATGCGGTTCAAGCTGTAAGGTTAAAATTCCCATTTTACAAATCTCCTCCAAAACTGCGGCATGGTAGACGGAGTCTGCGGCATCCTTGCCCCATGTAAAGGGGCCGTGTCCCGCTACAAGAACCATTTCCATATCGTGGGGGTTTCGGTTTTCTTTTTTAAAGGTTTCTACTATCAGGCTGCCGGTTTCAAGCTCGTAATCCCTGTTGACCGCCTCGCTGCTCATAAATGGCGTACAGAGCACGCTTTCCGCGCCGTGGTCGGCATGGGTTGTTCCGAAAACAGGCAAACTTTTACGCGCCTGCGCCCACGCCACCGCGTATGGTGAATGGGTATGTGTAATGCCCCCTAAACCTGAAAATTCACGGTACAACACAAGGTGTGTTTTTGTGTCGGACGAAGGCCGTAGCGTCCCGTCCGCAACTTTGCCGTCTAGATCTACAACCACCATTGATTCCGGCGTCAACCTGTCGTAGGGCACGCCGGAAGGCTTTATCGCAAAAACACTTCTAGCCGCATCAAATGCCGACACATTTCCCCATGTATATATGGCAAGGCCACGCTGTGGAATCTCCATATTGGCCTCGAAAGCCTCTTGGCGTAATGATAAAAATTCACTTTTCACCGTTAACTCCTTTTTAGATAATTCTATTTTTAACTTAAAACATAAGGTTGACAACCTCAATTCTTGATGTTACTATGTATAGAAACATCAAGAAAGGCGTCTGCGATGCCCCTAAAGGAGCTATTATGTCAAAAAAAATTCCAACCCGTCTTTATCTGGCAGAAGACGAGATGCCTAAAAACTGGTTCAACCTGCGCGCCTGTATGGCGCAGAAGCCCGATCCTATTCTGCACCCGGGCACGTTGAAACCCGCCGTTGCTGAAGACCTCTATCCGGTATTCTGCAAAGAGTGCGTTAAGCAGGAGCTTGACGACACCACCCTTTTAATTCCGATACCCGAAGGGTTGCAGGAATTTTACCGCGCTTACAGACCCGCCCCCCTTATCCGCGCCTATTTTCTGGAAAAAGCGCTGGGGACTCCGGCGGAAATCTACTATAAGTTTGAAGGCACCAATACTTCAGGGTCGCACAAACTCAATTCTGCGGCGGCACAGGCATATTATGCCAAGGAAGAAGGGCTTACATCGCTTACCACCGAAACCGGAGCAGGGCAGTGGGGCAGTGCAATGGCAATGGCCTGCGCTTTTTTCGGTTTAGACCTTAAAGTTTACATGGTCAAAGTAAGTTCGCAGCAAAAACCTTACCGGCGCGCCCTTATCGAAACCTACGGCGCGCATCTAATCCCTTCGCCATCGGACACAACGGAATCGGGACGTGCCATACTGGCGCAAAATCCCGAAACCGGCGGCAGCTTGGGCTGCGCAATTTCCGAGGCAATAGAAACCGCCGTTAAAACCGATAAATGCCGGTATGTTTTGGGCAGTGTCCTTAACCACGTTCTGCTACATCAGTCTGTAATAGGGCAGGAAACCAAACTGGCGATGGATAAATACGGCGTTAAACCGGACATCATCATAGGGTGCGCAGGCGGCGGCTCCAATTTAGGCGGCCTTATCGCCCCATTCATGAGCGACAAACTTGCCGGTAAAAGCAAAACCCGCTTTATCGCCGTGGAACCGGCTTCGTGCCCGTCTTTTACCCGCGGCCGCTATGCCTACGACTTTGGCGACACCGCGAAAACCACCCCGCTTCTGCGGATGTACACACTGGGCTCCGGTTATATACCATCGGCCAACCACGCGGGCGGCCTGCGTTATCACGGCATGAACTCAACATTGTCCAAGCTCTACAAAGACGGCTATCTTGAAGCCCGCAGCGTTGTGCAAACCGATGTGTTCGATGCCGCCGTCCGCTTCGCAAAAATCGAAGGCATCCTTCCGGCGCCCGAATCTTCGCACGCGATAAAGGCCGCTATCGACGAGGCTCTGGAATGTAAAAAAACCGGCGAGAAAAAGACAATCCTATTCGGCTTAACCGGAACCGGCTACTTCGATATGAGCGCCTACATTTCTTACAACGATAAAACCATGAGCGACGCCGTTCCCACCGATGCCGAGCTAGCAAAGGGTTTTGCCGGAATTCCCGACATTCCGGCTAACAAGTAGAAAAGCCGCGCAATTCGCTGGTATACTCTAAAAAACAAGGAGAATTTTTAATGAGCGAACTAACAGAATATACCGGCAAGGCCACAATGGAAAAAATAGCCTCGCTTTCTAAAAGGCGGGGCTTTGTATTCCAATCGTCCGAGATTTACGGGGGACAAAACGGCGCTTGGGATTACGGGCCTATGGGTGTTGAGTTAAAAAACCGTATTGCGCAATTTTGGTGGAAAACAATGACGCGTCTGCATGACAATATAGTTGGCATAGACGCGGCTATTTTTATGCATCCCCGCACATGGGAAGCATCCGGCCATGTCGAAAATTTTACCGACCCTCTAGTGGATTGTAAAAAGTGTAAGGCGCGTTTCCGCGCGGATCAAATCCCGGAGGAAAACCTGCAGCAAAAAAAATGTCCCGACTGCGGCGGCGAATTAACGGATACCCGTAAATTCAATTTGATGTTTAAAACAAATATCGGCGCCGTAGAAGACAACTCCAACATTTTGTATCTGCGGCCGGAAACCGCGCAGGGCATTTATGTAAATTACAAAAACGTTATTCAATCCAGCCGCGTTAAGCTACCATTTGGTATCGCTCAAATTGGCAAAGCGTTCCGCAACGAAATAGTTACCAAGAATTTTATTTTCCGCACCTGCGAATTCGAGCAAATGGAAATGCAGTATTTTGTAAAACCCGGTACCGATGTGCAGTGGTTTGATAAGTGGCGGGAGGAGCGTTGGGAATATTACAAAAAGTTACAGGTTAAAATGGATCACCTGCGCTGGCATCAACACGGCCCAGGCGAGCTTGCCCATTATGCGAAAGATGCCTATGACATTGAATACCTTTTCCCGATGGGGTGGCGTGAACTGGAAGGCGTGCATAACCGTTCCGACTACGATCTTACACGGCACGGCGAATTCAGCGGCAAGGATATGCAGTATATTGATCAGGACGATGGTAACAAAAAGTACACGCCGTTTATCATCGAAACATCCGCCGGCCTTACGCGCAATTTGTTAATGTTGTTATGCGACGCCTACGACGAAGAAAAAGTCGCCGACAACGGCAATGCCGACGACATCCGCACAGTGCTGCGCTTTAGCCCGTTTGTAGCGCCCGTTACAGTTGCCGTTCTACCGTTAATGAAAAAAGACGGTCTTGCTGAGTTGGCGCAGGATATTCGTCAAACGCTCAAAGAAGATTTTTCGACAGACTACGATCAAAGCGGCGCTATCGGCAGGCGCTACCGCAGGCAGGACGAAATCGGTACACCATTCTGTGTGACAGTGGATTACGAATCGAAAGAGACCAACACGGTAACACTGCGCTTCCGCGATTCAATGGAACAAAAACGCGTCCCCATCGCGGAGCTGACATCACGAATAACGCAGGAAATTAAAGATTACAAACGTATAAATTAATACGACCATCGAAACCCGAAAGAAACCATCGGTATAGGAAGTTCGAAAGAGGCAGAGGCCCCGCCTTGTTCTTCCTCGCCGGTGTATGGGTTTGTTGTTGTGGTTCCTTTCGGTGTGTAAACAAGTGAGAGCGCGTTTTCAATGGCAAGATAAATTTCGGTCTGAACCCTGCCTGTGGTGTTAAATAAATACCATGAAAATTTTAAATCAAGCGGCAGTGAAAAAGGCGTGCGCTCCGTATCGGAATAATAATTGATGCGCCGGTATTTTATAACCGTGCTGCCATTAGGTTCAACACTTCTATAAGGTTCTGTGGAACCCGGTTCGGCCTGCGGAGCGCCGCTTGCGAAACCAAAACGTACATAAATATTAAATGGTTTTATCGGTTTTATATTTAACACTATGTTCAAATTAGAAAATCTTTGAAAGGACGGGTAATACCATTTTGAGGATTCAGCCGGAAATCTCGCGCCGCTAAACGCTTGAGAGCTTAACGGATCATTATAACGCGTCCAATTAAACGAATAAGAAATCCAGCCGCTTATAAAACGCCCTGTTAATTTTTGCAGCATCAAATCAATACCGAATACATGACCTGTTCCGTCAAAATAATAGCTTACGTAAGCCGATGTTACATTCGCCCTTGAAACAGAATAAGAGCGGTCAAAAATATATTTATAATAAAATTCAACATTAAGACTTAATCCCCCCGCAAGATCAAGTTTACCGCCTATAACGGATATTGAAGATTTATTTTGTTTTAAAGAAAAGTCGGTAAGCGAGGGCTTGTTTTCTATGCTTGTGATGTTGTCATTTAACGAAGAAAACAACCCTGTTCCTACTGTAAGTGTTAGCAAGTCTATAACACCTTTTTTCCGGATCGGGAAATAGTCAAAGTTAAAACGCGGATTAACAACCGGGTCCGTCTGAACGGTAAAATCATTGCCGACAAAAAATATATGATCCATGCGCACACCAAGTTCGGCGGCAAAGCGCTGCTTTGAATCTTTGTATTCTGCTAACGACCAAACCGAAGTAAACAGAGCGCCATTATTAATTGTCGGATACGAATACGGAACAGAAACTATATTGCCTGAACCTGCCGGAAGTTCTACCGTTGCTCTTTGATTTGTTTCCGTTTCCCCTTTCCACATACGGTATAACTCTTCCATGCCCGCTGAAAAGATAAATCCCGCCGGCAGCTCCCAGTCAAAGTCGCCGCGTGCCTGAAAATTAACAGAAGACTCTTTATTTTTTAATATCGTATAGTTATCAATATTTACGAGGCGTCCCGCGCTGTTTCTTGCGGTAAGTTTATAATGTATCTGTGAATCAACCATTGATTGATTAAAACTAACGCCTAACATTGTTTTTAACAACATATCCGTTCTTAAATTAACAGTTGCCGATGTTCCTAAATACCCGATTAAATTATCCCAATCAAATTGCATATTGGAAAGGCGGGTTCCCATGGTATTGGCGCCTTCATTTACGTATAACGCACCCACGCCATCACCGCCTATATAACCGTTAAGCCGGCCTTCCACAGTGTTTGTAAAATTATAATTTGCGGACAATGCCACACTTCTTATATACGGAGGAACATTAACAATGTTTATCGGTTCCAATACTTCAACAAATGTAGCAAGTCCTTTCGCCACCCATACAAACGGATCCCAGTAGGAAACCTTACCTGTAACAATAACGCCGCCTCTTGCCGTTTTAGTTTTATTGATAAAATCCGGCAACGGATGCGATAAAGAAAAACTTGCCGCGCTTGTAGACAAACCTAATTCAAATGTTACATCTTGTTTTATCGCGGTCTTTGATGTTATCGCAAGCAATCCTGAAATTGAGCTGCCGTATCGTGCGGAGAACACACCATGATACAACTGCGCATTGTCTACCATTTTCGGATCGAATATCGAAAACGCTCCGCCCCAATGATACGGATTGAATATATAAAAACCGTCTAAACTCGCAACCATATCACCCGGTGTGCCGCCGCGTATCGAAGGCTGTGCGTTAAACATCCCCGTATAACCAACACCCGGCAATAAGCGTATCGATGCCATTACATCTTCTATAACGCCGATTTCGGCGGTTAATTTTATTTCCGCGCTGTCCAGTGTTATGCTTCGTCCTGTCTTTGCCGTTGTCTGCGGTACCCTTGTTCCTTCAATTACAAGCTCGTCGTCGGCGTCCATTATGTCTAATTCGTCTTCCTGTGCAAACGCGGCAGGCAGAAAGAAAATAAAACAACACAGGATACCAATAACTTTTTTAAACACATAGCCATTATAACTCATTTTTGGCGGGAAGTCTCCCCCTGTACACAGACAACTTATTTCTCTATATAATTAACCTAATGACGTTGACAGAATACTTTGCGGGACTTGGACGGCAGGTTTATAGCATAATAGGCTGCGGCGGTAAAACATCGCTGGTTTGGGTGCTTGCGCAAAGCAACAGAAACAAAAAGGTTTTAGTTACAACAACAACGCATATTCAAAATCCCTCAAGCGCGTCCGGCAAATATGATTTTTTAATTTCAGACGATACTTTGCCCAAACAGCCGCAAGAAATAAAAACCGGCATAACATTTGCCGTTCATATTGATGACGTGTCAGGACATTCTGGTTCTCTGCCGCTTGAAGCGCTGGAAAAAATAATTCCGTTTTTCGATTATGTTTACATAGAAGCGGACGGCAGCCGCAGCCGCCCTTTGAAAGCATGGGAACACTACGAGCCTGTTATAACAAAAAGCACCACTGTAACGATAGGCATACTGCCGTTAAATACAATCGGTAAAATTGTTAATAATGAGACGGTTCACAGGCTGCCTCTGTTTACGCAATTAACCGGTGCGCAGGAAACAGAGACAATAAAACATGAGCATATCTATTCTGTTATAACCGGCAATAATTTTTTTAATAATCAAAAACACAAAGGTTTGTTTGATGCGGCAGTAGGTAAAAAAATATTATTTTTCAATAAAAGTGATGCAGAAAAAAATATTTATGATACTTACCCAAACAAAATAATTTCAATGATTAACAATTTCGATCAAGATTTATGTTACAGTATATTATGCGGAAGTATAATTAACAATACGGTTTCCATGCTTAAAGGCACAATGTAATGAAAGAAGGAATGAAGATTTCCGCTTTCCCTGGACGAGGGTTTTGGCGCCCTTGACAAATAAATGTATTGATTTAATTTAAAAACCCGTATACCATAGTTTAGAGGAGGAGGGGGGTAAAAGATGAAAAATAGAAAGATGGTTATTCGTGTTGAGGGGTTGTTGATTTTAATATTAGGTCTTTCCACATTATGCGGTTCGCTTTTTGGGCAGGCCCATGATAAAAGTTATTACATTGGAAAGGCTATGTACGAAAGGTATCAAGGAAAATTCAACGAAGCCTATGACGATTTGATGACCGCGCTAAAAATAGACCCGAATGATCCGCAAATATATGTTGATAGGGGATTTGTACAAGAAAAACGCGGCAACTATGCGGAGGCCTACGCCGACTATCAAAGGGCTTTGGCTCTTAACCCTTATTCCGCGCAGGCGCAGCATAATCTTACGGCATTGGCGAAAAAAACAAACACCGCAAACTATGCCGCTCCTTTACCGCCTCAGCAAATATCCGCGCTGGCGGCTCCGGTTAATCAAAATGTAAATTCTTACCAGAGCGCGCCTGCGCTCTCATATTCATATAACACCGCACCGGCTCAAACCGGTTATAGCCAAACCCAATCGCTAACCAGTCAGGAAATAACATATCCGCCGGTTACTGTCCGCCAAACACGTCCCGGGACAGCGATGCCCAGCGTAACGCCCACTTATAGAAATATCGGCGGTTTCAGACAGTCGGTTACCGGCGCATCATATCCTCAAGCTGCAGCCAGTGTGTACCCTGCCGCTTCGTACAATGAGTACCCTGTTGGTTCCTATACCGGCAAGTCCGGCTCTTATTCATCATACAATCAAGCCCGCCAAGACGGGCTTGTTCCGGTAACCACTGTACCGCCTTCAACATTTACAGACAATAACTATACCGCAAAAACATCATTGTCGCTTAAAACAAATACCCAGCGTACCTCCGTTGTATTTGATAAGTATATAGACCCTATTACCGCTTCTTTCAATGATCATGGTGTTGAATTATGCAATTTGGGGAATTATAGCGACGCGATTAAACAATTTGACGAAGCAATTAAAAAATATGAAGGTTACGCTATTGCGTATAACAATAGGGGCGTTGCCTATGCGCTTTCAGGCGATACCTATAAAGCCTTGGAAGATTTTAATCATGCGCTCAGGCTTAATCCATACTATTATGATGCCCAATACAACCGCGAAAGGACAAAAGGAAGAATAAGTTAATTATTTATTGCGATGGACATTGATTTACTAAAAAAAAGAGCAAAAATAATACAGAGTGTTCGTAATTTCTTCGATGCTAATGGTTATCTGGAAGTAGATACGCCTCTTTTGTCCCCTGATTTAATTCCTGAATCTTGCCTGGAAGTTTTTGAAACATTAAGGCTTACTGCAAAAAACAGCCGCAGCAATAAAACTCAAAAATATTGGCTTATTCCATCGCCCGAAATATGGATGAAAAAACTCATTGCGTCTAACAGGGAAAATATATATCAAATTTGTAAAAGTTTTAGAAACTGTGAATCGTCCGGCAGGTATCACAGTCCTGAATTTACCATGCTGGAATATTATACGATGAATGCCGGTTACATCGATTCTTTAAAAATTACCGAAGCTTTATTTGACTTTATTTTAACAAACAATAATTGTGCGGATCATTCAACATTTGCGCCGCCTTTTATCCGTATGACAATGGACGAGGCATTTATCCGGTTTGCAGGTTTTAGTTTGATAGAAGCAATCGAAAATAAAACATTGCTATCGCAGGCAAAAAAACTAAATATTACAGCGGACGAGGGCTTGCCGGATGAAGTTTATTATAATTTAATT
>BOBI01000012.1 GCA_026002305.1 Spirochaetia bacterium | reverse complement strand
AGAAAATTTTCTCCGCAAGACTCCGCTCCAAGCTCTCCTGTTCCTGCTTTATCTACAAAAACGGCGTGCAGATTTTATCGGCAGTTAAGCGCAAAAATATTTTCCCTTTCGCTCACGCTTGCTACAGTCACCTTTTTGGGCACACAGTTGCTTATTCGCCCCGTGAAGGATATGTCTGTTCGTGGTATCTGGTACTAATGGGGGAAACATCTGCCGCTGTCTTTCTGTGTTATTCAATGGTATACGCTCTCGGTCAAGTGAGCTACAGAAAAAATATTTCTTGCGCTTTATTAACTATTTGCAAAAGCTGCACACCGCACACGCCACATAAGCCGCACGCCATCTCCGGCACATAACGCAGAAACGGGAGGGCTTGACGCTAACATAGGGAAGATCAATTAACAATTGATAATTAACAATTAACACCTCCGCTCATTGCGTGTAACGCAATGAGCGGAGGCTTGTGTTAGACGCCATGCCGGACGCTATCACAATCACCGGTGTACTCATGTACACTCGCCTAGTGAAATATGCCGCCTTCCTTTATAGGAAAGGCAGGCGGCAAAGCGTCAGAACAGTCCGCCGGACTGTTCTGTGGCGCGAGGGAGATGGTTTTTTAGAATGCTACGGCAGACGGTGTGATGCCGGTCAATTCACCAAAAGTCACTGTAGTACCGGTGTTCTTGGTGTAGACAATTTCTGTTAGGAAATTACTGTGGATAGTGTTCTCACTTCTCGTATATGTTGCGTATGTTCCCGATGTCATACCTGAAACAGCGGAAACTATATCGGTGTGTGGTGTACCCGCTTTGATAACTACCTTGCCGCTTGCAGGGGTAAAGGTTAAGGTCCCGCTGCCGGTTGCGGCAAGGGTTACTACAGAAGATACGGTGGGAATCAGGTCGGTGGAAGCGCCGCCGCCGGTTATCACGATGCGGTAGACAGAGTCGCTGCCCTCAACTGCCGTGGGGTTGCTTGCCTCTGCGCCCTGTACAAAGACTCCTGTGCCGAATACGTCTGCAAGCGCGGTGCCGCCGACTGCAAAACCGTTTAGACCGTGATTAGTTTTCTCTTGTATCGTGAAAGTGGCGCCTGAATTTACAGATTCAACATCGCTGCCGGTAAGTACCAAGTTAAGCTCCGCACCATTAAGTACGTTAGTTACGGCCGCTATGATTGTCCAATCTGTCTTTCCGTCGTACGTAACGCTGATTGTTTTGTCAAGACCGGTACTTACGATTGCGCTGTTGGCGCCAATGCCCGGTTGTTTACCAATTATTTCAGAAATGGGAGTACCGGCATTTGACTGCACGCCTACGTCGTGTTCGCCTGCTGCGATGGTGTAGCCTAATGGATTCAAAGCGTAGTCTTCAATGGTCAGCACGAGTTGTTCTTTGGTAACTGTGCCATTACCTGCATCACCGGCTTTTACCTCCAAGAAGCCATCATTGTTGGATGTTACATCATAACCGGCAAAGACTTTGTCTAAACCGCCCAACTGCGCTGCAACCACGTCGCCAATGTCATCGGCGCCTAATGCGGCAGGCACAATGCCGGGCTTGCCGTTCAGCGCCGCCTTCGCGGGCTTGCTGGACAGGCCTGCAAATGTAGATGTCGCTGTGGGGGATTCATCGGTTATAACCGGAATCTTCCATGTGTCTCGCACGCCGCTGACAACTAAATCAGATGTCAAACTGCCTGATAAGATTGTATAGCCATTATAGGTGTTGTCTCCGCCGAAAATGCTGCTTACACCGGAAATGGTAATTTGCTCTGTCAGCCCTGTAATCTTTAGCAAACCTTTAGCTGAATCAACCGGTGAATTCTCTATGGTAATCGTTAGTCCGAGGCCTGCAACAGTGTTCGCCGTCTGGAACGCGGTCAGGATATTAGCTGCGGTTGCCGATGCGAGGGTGAACTTTACCGATTTATTTCCGTAGACTATGACCACTGCTCCTGATACGTTTAATGTGCCTTTATAGTCAATGCTCGCATCCGAATAGATGGTCGTTGGGTATTCATCGGGGCGGCCAATCGCGTTGTGCACCGGATTACCGAATGTAAAACCGTAAGCCGCCAACTGCTCTTTCTGTAGTCCCGAAGCGCTGTCCCCGGGATCGCCCTTGTCGCCTTTCGGGCCCGCCGGGTTTTCGCAACCCGCTAAAACCAATGCCCCCGCGAGAATCGCGGCAAGCAAACCAACCAGAACTTTTTGTTCTCTTTTCATCATTTTCCTCCTCAAGGAAATTAGATATATTCAGCGCCCTTAAAGGCGCTGTTTCAAACGGCTATGCCGTTGTTGAAACCCTTTTCATTTACATAAACCCTGAAAAACTCAGGGTCGTTTTTTCCGAAATTCAGAATAAAAACCATGTTGTATCCGGTGGCTACGGCGCGTTTGTAAACCGCGCTCCTCTCCGCGGCGCGTATCCTCCCCGTTACAAAAACGAAAACCAGCGCCCTGTTAAAAACGCGGAAGTCGGCTCCGGTCGTGTGCCCCAGAGTTTTGCCCCTGTAGAAAACCGGCAGCGACGGGTCGCGCTCGGCGTGGAAATAGCCGGCCGCCGAGAATTCGGCTTCCAGAGCGTCCATGTAAACCTGTTTGCCGCAGGCGGGCGAAAGTTCGCTGTAGACCTTGTTTGCGATCTTGAAGATGTCGCTTTTAATGCGGTAGTTTTTGTTGCCGCTCATACCGCAACCTCGCTTATAAAACCGTCGATTGATTTTTCATCCTGCGGCCTATCAATTTGATCTTCCCGGCCTGAGTTTTTGCTGTTAAGGAATTTTGTTTCGTAGACAATCCGTTTGAATTCCGGTTTTTTATCCGCGTAGTTGATGTAAATACCTAAATTAAGCCTGCTAGCGCCCAGCATGGAGGCCACCTCGCGCCACTGGGTCTCCGTAATTTCCGTCTGGCCCGCCACCCGCAGAATTATTTTGTCGTGGACCAGAAAGTCGGCCGTAAAAGAGTGGGGCAGAAGGATGTCTTTGTAATAAACCGGAATATTCTGGTCGCGCCTGTAGGGAACGCCCGCTTCGATAAATTCCCGCTCCAGGGCGTCGGCATAGATTTCGCGGCTAAAGCCGTTCCCGAGGTTATGCCAGACAGCCCACGCGAGGTAGCAGATTTGGTCGCTTTTTGTGTGGTAGTAGGATTTCACGGGCGACCGTCCTTACGGCAGTTGCTCCCGAAAACAAAAGCGCGGCGCTTGTCCGTGATCAAAACAGGAGCCCAGGGGGCGCCCCCTGTTTTATCGCGGACATCCCCGCTTTTGCCTTTGCATTCCCGATAAGGACTGCCGTCTGTGAATTGGGCACGGGAAGAGAAAAGGGTGGCGCTTGTCCGCACCAAAAACAGGAGCCCGGAACCCCTGTCTCTGTTTGTGAACCAAGCCCCTGTGTTAGCGTCAAAGGCGTTTTTTCTGCTTTTGTGGTAGAGGCGGATGACGCTGAAAGGTTCCATTGTGGAGCGTATTGCGTCATGCCGGTTAAACCGCTTCTGGTGGTCAAAGGAAAGATAACGGCCGGATAGCACCAACGCGAAACAATGGGTTCTTTCAGCGTCATCCGTTTTTGTGTTAAAGGCAGAAAAAAATGTATTTGGAGCGGTTATTGCCGAAAATGATTGTAGACAGCTTGTTTCCCGGGCTTTGACTGTTTTCCAGTCTATGTTTTGGAACCAAGCCCCTATGTTAGCGTCAAATGCGTTTTTTCTGCTTTTGTTCAGAACGGCGGCTGGGTGGTCAAAGGTTGCATTGCGTAGCGTATTGCGTAAATGCTGGTTAAAGCGCCACCGGTGATCAAAATAAAGATGACGTCCAGATAGCACCAACGCGGAGCAATGTGTTCTTTGACACCCAGCCGTTTTTGTGTTAAAGGCAGAAAAAAATGTATTTGGAGCGGCAGATTTCTCTAAAGGATGGCTAGAGTCCTGCCGACTCTCTCTCTCTCTCTCTCTCATATTGTACGTCACGTACGCTTCAAGGCGCATGAGGATTTTTTTCGGTTTTGATAACCTGCTAGTCTGCATAAGGATAGTATAGGCACGGACGAGAAAAAATTTCAAGTTTTTTGAGGGGGAAAATATTAATACTGGAAGATCAACCACGAAAAATACGAAAAAAACCGAAAAAGAATGATGAACTACCGCGCGGCGAGCCACGCGGTATCAGCTTTTTTTCAAAAAGCTGTCGTTGTATAGGAAGTGATTGTACGTGTGTTTTGGTTTAACGCCGAAGAGCGCAGCAAGCTCTAAACTTGACCCACAATTTTAGTTCTGTAAACGCGCTCGACTTTTTTGGCGAAATTCAGGTAAGTTCAACCAATATGGAAACCAAAAAGCATCAAATTTTTCCTGAAAACGATGAAAATATCTGTTTATCCACCTGCACAGGGTCAAAAATTCTGAATCGCCTGACATTTTTTTGACATTTTTTAGCATATTGGGGAAACATAGAATTTTGTGGGTCAAGTTTAGAGCAAGCTGCGCGGTATTAAACCAAAACACGGACAATAAATTACGGTATTTTCCGTGAATTTTGCGGTTGATCCCTTTTACTTTGTGCCAAATTCAGAATTGCTGGCAAGCGCACTAATTTTGGAACTGGCTCAATTGTTAATTATTAAACTGCCTAAAACTGTGCCAGGCACCAAATTTAAGGTTCCATTGCGGAATGGATGGGGCTGCCTGTTTCTTCCCTGTGTTAGCGTCAAAGGCGTTTTTTCTGCTGTTACTATATAGGCGTCTGGGCGGTAAAAGGTTCCAGTGTGACGCATATTGCGTCATGCGGATTAATAAGCCACTGGTGATCAAAAAAAAGATGGCGTTCCGATAGCACCATGCGGAACACTGGGTTCTTTTACCGCCCAGATATTTTTGTGTTAAAGGCAGAAAAAAATGTATTTGGAGCGGCGGCGCAACCGCTTGATTATCCCGCGTAAAAAAAGATAACATTACCCAAAATACCTCTTTATCCGTCGTTTGGGGCGGATCGAGTCCGTAAGGAGGACACAATGCGTCAATATGAGTTGATGGTTATTTTTCCATTGGAAGAAGACCAGCACACTGCGGGTCGTGAAAAATTATTAAACGACCTTTCCGCCGCCGGAGCGGAAATCGAAAAAACCGATGAAATCGGGGATCGGGATTTGGCTTACGAGATTGATAAGCGTAAGCGCGGGCGTTATACACTTTTTACCTTAAAGGTAGAGCCTGCCAAGGTTGCTTCACTTAATAAAATTTTTAAATTAAACGGCAATCTTGTCAGGTACCTTTTTGTCCGGCTGGGATAGGGAGGCAAAATGATTGATATTAATCACGTAACGCTAATTGGGCGTCTTACACGCGATGCGGAATACAAAGTTTTATCCAGTGGGCAGGCTGTTTGCAATTTCTCGATAGCGGTAAACCGCAGACGTAAGAACGGTGATCAATGGGAGGATGAGGCTAACTATTTTGACATTGTACTCTGGGGAAAACAGGCTGATTCTTTAAACCGTTATCTGGTAAAAGGCAAGCAAATTGGTATAGACGGGGAGTTAAGACAGGATAGATGGCAGCAGGATGGTCAAAACCGTTCTAAAGTTGTGATTTCCGCAAATAATGTGCAGCTTTTAGGCGGCGGCAACCCCGGTTCTACAGGCAGCGCACCGGCATACTCAGGCGGCGCGTCGTCAGGCGGTGGAGCGCCTTCTTCTTACAATGGCGGGTCTTCGTTTGCAGGCGGCGGAAACTTTTCGCAGGATGCGCCGGATAGACAGGCTGACGGCGCGCCGTCGGATAGTAATTTTACAGATGATATACCGTTTTAGTAAAAAACAAAACAACCGCGTTATGCGGTTGAACGTCAATAATAGAGAGGTTTGACTATGGCTGATGAAAAATTTTTTAACAGGGATGGTGAGCGCCCTGAAAGACCATACAGGAGTGATCGCGGTGCTGAAGCCGATGGCAGGGACGGCGATGATAGAGGCCGCGGCAGAAACGGAAAAGTTTTTTTTAAAAAAAAGGTGTGTAAATTTTGTACACAAAAACTTAAAATTGACTATAAGGACGCGGATACACTGCGACGCTTTATTACGGAACGAGGGAAAATTCTTCCGCGCCGCATAACCGGAACCTGCGCAAAGCATCAGAGGGCGTTGGCAGAAGCAATAAAACGTGCGCGTATTATCGCACTACTGCCGTTTGTCGCAGATTAACAGGAGGTAACTATGAAGGTAATTTTAAATAAAGACCTTTCCACACTTGGCGAGGAAGGTGATATAAAGGATGTGGCAAAGGGCTATGCCCGCAATTTTCTTTTTCCACGTAAAATCGCTCTGCCGTATACCGAAGGGACAATACATCTTTTTGAAGCCCGGAAAAGCGAAATTGAAGCCCGTAAGGCGCAAAAACGAAAAGAGGCTTCCAGTTTAAAAGAAAGGCTGGAGACGCTTGAATTATCAATTACAATGCCCGCCGGTCCTAACGGCAAACTTTACGGCGCGGTAACAAGCCAGACTCTTGCCGATGAGCTTTTAAAACAGGGCTTTGAAATTGAACGGAAACGCATAGAAATTCCCGGAAACACGATTAAAAACGTAGGCAGGTACAAAATTGTCATAAAACTTTACGGGAACGAGCAGGCGGAAACTTCATTGGCTGTTTTAGCGCAGGAGGTAAAAACCGAAGAAAAACCCGCGGAACATAAAACCCGCAGACACCACCGGGATGAAGTAAAAGCCGAAGCTGCCGCAGACACCGGTGCCGTAACCGCACCGGAAGACACCGTAGACACCAGTGTCGTAGATACAAGCGCCGCTACCGCACAGGACGAAACACCGGCGGTCTCGGCGTCGGCTGAAACTCCGGCGGCGCCTGAAGAAACACAGGCCTGATACTGCCAAATACCGGTGGTGGGGGTAGCGGAAAACGCGCGAAGCGTGTTTGTAGCGAGGGGGAGCCGC
Source organism: Spirochaetia bacterium (assembly GCA_026002305.1). Taxonomy (GTDB): domain Bacteria; phylum Spirochaetota; class Spirochaetia; order Treponematales; family Breznakiellaceae; genus BNVA01. The sequence goes on along the minus strand of BOBI01000012.1, from coordinate 19,576 downwards.
GTCCAAAACGGCCCCCATGTCTTAAAAATGCAGAAACAAAAGTGTTTGAAACCATTGCGCTCCCCCTGCAGAAGTGGGTTTTATGTCTAACGAGCAGATCCTAAAAGATAAAATTCCGCCGCATCATGAGGATGCCGAAAAAGCCGTGCTGGGGGCTTTGTTTCTTGATTCGGATGCCATAATGGCTGCCGCGCAGCTGCGCCCCGATGATTTTTATTCGTTGGCGAATGGCAAGATTTTTAAGGCAATTTGCGCTATTAGCGATAAGGCCAATGTCCGGCCCGACGAAATAACGGTCTGCGACGCGCTGCAGCAAAGTGGCGAGTTGGAATCGGTTGGCGGCGAGGCTTATGTTCATTCACTTACCGGGGTTGTCCCAACAAGCGCCAATATCGAATACTATGTTCAACTGGTTTTGGACTGTTCGCTGCGGCGCGAAATGATAAAAATTACAGCCCAAATAAATGCGGACGCTTACAATATTTCGCAGGACGCGGAAGAATCATTGGACAAAGCGCAAAGTTTGCTTTTTAAACTTTCCGACCGAAAACGAAAAATGGATTACCGCAAGGTAGGGGTTATTGTTAGCCAAACAATAGATATTATTGAGGAGCGGAAGAAGAAAGGCGACGCTTATACAGGTATTCCTTCGGGGTTTGACGCTCTTGACAAGATGACAAGCGGGTTCCAAAAGGCAGAGATGATTGTTATAGGGGCGCGGCCTTCTATAGGTAAAACTACATTTGCGCTAAATATGGCGGCGAACATTGCCATAAAATACAAACACGCTGTAGGATTTTTTACATTGGAAATGTCGGATATAGACCTTGTAACAAGGATGCTGGCTGGCGAGGCTCACGTTGATTCAAGGGCTCTGCAAACAGGTTTTGTCAGCACAAGGGATTTTAGCAAAATTATTGAGGCAACCGGTTTAATATATCCCGCGCCGCTTTTTATTGTGGATATGCCTTATATGAAACTGCAGGATGTGCGCACACAAGCCCGCCGTTTGTGCCAAAAGGAAAAGGTTGAAATTATTTTTATCGACTATTTAGGTCTTATCGCATCGGACGTACGGTATAAGGACCGCTATGAATTGGTAACCGAGATTTCCCGTTCATTAAAAGGTTTAGCAAGGGAATTACAAATACCGATAATTGTATTAGCGCAGCTTGGCCGTACTGCCGAAGCCAGCAGGCCGAATCTTGCCTCGCTTAGGGATTCCGGCGCTATTGAGCAGGATGCCGATGTGGTTATGTTTTTGCACCGTGAACGAAAATCCACAACCAAGCCGGGGGAAGGCGAACCTGAAGCAATAGAGACCGAGTTAATTATCGCAAAACAGCGAAAGGGCCCTGTAGATACGATTAATTTGGAATTCCGGCCCAGGTTTACGCTGTTTAATGAAAAAGCTATAGAACACCATTAAGTAAGGAGAGGAAAATGGAATTTCTTGACAATTATAATTTTGAAAATCTTTCAAACGAAGCTGAGCGTATCGTTATTGATGAACTGGGCAGGCAATTATCAGCGTACAGGGTACCTATTTGCCGTTGTAATGATTGTGTGGTTGATATGGCGGCAATGGCGCTTAACGGTGTTAAGCCGCTTTACCGCAGCTCGCTTTTGGGCACTTTATATACCGGGGCGGCAGCGGAAGACAAGGGCTATTCAAAAGCTATTGAAAAAGCGGTCAAGCTGGCCATCGAAAAAGTCAGCTTGAACCCGGGACACGCTTAAACCAAAAACCAACCAACCCCGCCGCAACGAATGAAATTCCGGTTGGGGCGTGCCCCCATTTTACAATTACACCCTAGCCAAGCGTTTTTGGTAAACTTTTGGCAGTATGATAAGAAGGGCAATCAGAATCACCACCGAAACAGACACGGCAAGCGCAACGGCGCCTGTTTGGCCTAAAGGCTTTATTACAAAACCGGCAATTACGTATCCTACTAAACTGGCAGATGCGGCGGTAAGCGCGTAAGGTATTTGGGTGTTGACGTGTTTTATATGAGAGCAGCCTGCTCCCGTAGACGACAGAATTGTTGAGTCTGAAATTGGGGAACAGTGGTCGCCGAAAACGCCGCCGCCCATAACCGCCGCAAGACAGGTAAGGGAGAGTTCAGGGGACAGGCTGTTACAAATATCAACGGAAATCGGTATCAGTATGCCGAAGGTGCCCCAAGAAGTTCCTGTAGCAAACGAGATGCCACAGGCGCATAAAAAGAGCAATGCCGGAATTAGCGGGATTATGTTTGAGCCTTTGGCAAGCTCTGCGACAAAGGGGCCGGTGCCAAGCATATCTTTACAAACGCCGCCAATTGTCCAGGCAAGTGTAAGTATTACGATTGCCGGTACCATGGCTTTTATGCCGTCCACTATGGCGGAGAAGAAATCGGCAAAGCTAATCAATTTGCGGGGCACATAGAAAAAGAAGCATAAAAGTATTGTTAAAAGACCGCCAAGGGTCAGCGCCATTCCGGCATCGGTGTCGCCAAAAGATTCGCGGATTGATTTACCGCTTCCGTCCCAAAACCCGCCGTAAAAAAGCATCGCCGTGATACAGACGATTATTAAAAAGATAACAGGGAATATCAAATCGCCCACCGTGCCTTTATCCGAAGGTTTTAACTTTGCGATGTTGTCATTTAGCGCAATTTCATCATCTACAAGCATATCTTTCGAGGCCGCTAATTTTTCCGCCACGGCCATGGGGCCGTAATCGCCATTTTTACGAAGCGAGATAACAAAGACCATGAGTATGGTTAAAAGGGCGTAAAGGTTTATGGGAATTGCACGCACAAAGGCTTCCATGCCGGGCATTCCGTTTACAAAAGGCGCGTAAGAAACAACGGCCGCCGCCCACGACGAGATTGGCGCTATAACGCAGACCGGCGCCGCCGTTGAGTCGATTAGGTAGGCGAGTTTTTCGCGCGAAACCTTAAAGCGGTCGGTTACGGGCTTCATAACCGTGCCTACGGTTAGGCAGTTAAAGTAGTCGTCAATAAAAATTAAAAGACCCAGAATGGCGGTTAAAAATGTTGAGCCTTGCTTTGATTTTAGTTTTTTTGCAGCCCACACCCCGTAAGCCTGCGCCCCGCCGGAACGGGCGATGAGGGCTACAACCGAGCCTAGCAACGACAAAAAGATTATCATCGAAGCGTTATCGCCAACCTTTAGCACCAGTAAATCCGCCGTTGTGTTAAATACCCCTATCAGGTTTTCGCCTGAACCTACAACGTAGATTAAAACCCCGGAAACAACGCCCAGTATCAAGCTGAAAATAACTTCCTTTGTTATTAACGCAAGGGCAATAGCGATAAGGGGCGGTACAACCGACCAAATGCCGACATTAATCACATTAAATTCCATAAAAACTCCTTTATTGTCCGTGTTTTGATTTATACATTGTTTCAATAAATTTGACAGTTTCCAAGCCCTCTTCGGCGCTAACCATAGGCGCCCTGCCCTCGGTTATTGAAGCGAAAAAGTCCTCAAACTGTTTGGTAAAAAAATAAACGGCGGCGTCATTACCCAGCTTTTTGAAAAAAGCCTCGTCGTCGGCGCGGAACTTGTCCAACAGCATTTGCTCGCCTTCGATGGTCCAAAGGTCGTTAAACGGCGGCGCGCCTATGCCGCTCATACCGGCAATAAACATAGCGCCCCCGTCGGTCTGAACCCCAACTGAAAATGCCGAATCCCCGTGTACGTGCACCTTTGCGTAGATGCCCGGTTTTTGAGAATTGCTGACAAGTACCGATGCAAGCGCCCCGGACTCAAAACGCACCGATGCCGTGGCGCTGTCTTCAACCGCAATATAGGGGTGGTTAAAGTTGCCGGTAAAACCTTTTATTTCCGCGAACTTTCCCATATACCAATGGAGCAGGTCGATTTGATGCGGCGCCTGATTTATCAAAATACCGCCGCCCTCGGTACCCCACTTGCCGCGCCATGGATCACTGTCGTAGTAGGCCTTGTCCCGCCAACCCAAAATGGTAAGCTGGGCAAGGGAGGGCTTGCCTATTTTACCGGCATCTATAGCGTCTTTTATTCGCCTGCAGGCCGGAAACCACCGCCGCTGGCTTACAACCGACAAAGTTTTGCCCGCTTTTTTTGCCGCCGCAATCATTTCGCGGCATTCCGCCATATTTAACGCCATGGGTTTTTCCACAAGCACATTGCAGCCTGCTTCCAGGGCGGCGACAGCGGCCTCGCGGTGCTGGGGGTGCGGCACACCAATTATAACCGCCTGTATTTTATCTTTTTCGACAGCTTCAGCCACCGTTTCACGCGAGGCAATACCCAATTTAGCGGCAAAATCATCGCGCCTCTGTTTGTTACGTCCGTAAACGGCAGCCAATTCCCCGTTTACCGATTCTTTTACCGCGCTTGCGTGCAGGCCCGAAACCTTTCCATAACCTGCAAGCGCAACGTGTATTTTATTTTTTTCTGGCATAACCAAAGGTTAAATTGTATTGGAAAATGAGGCAACAGCGGGATTGGCCGTGCCGGTAATTTTGAACCATGAATAAAATCACCGCTCCAAATACGTTTCTTTCTGCCATTTAACTCAAAAACGGATGACGCTGAAAGAACCCATTGTTTCGCGTTAGTGCTATCCGGCCGTTATCTTTCCCTTGAATACCAGAAGCGGTTTAACCGGCATGACGCAATACGCTCCACAATGGAACCTTTCAGCGTCATCCGCCTCTGCCACAAAAGCAGGAAAAACGCCTTTGACGCTAACATAGGGAAGAAACAGGCAGCCCCATCCATTCCGCGATGGAACCTGCGAGCGTTTGCATCATGGTACCAATTTCAGAACTGAATGCACCTCTGTTTTTATCGGGTAATTAAGCCAAAGGGAACCCGCCGCATAAACCGCACGCCGCAGTTTTTACAAAAGCAGAAAAAACGCCTTTGACGCTAACATAGGGAAGATCAATTAATAATTGACAATTGAGCTGGTTCCAAAATAGAAATCAATTAACCACAGACCTCACAGACCCACACGGACGGAAGAAAAGATAGGGAAGTACGAGTCTTTGTCTGTGCTGTCCGTGTGGTCGGTGGTTAAATTCTTAATTATGGAACTGCCTCAATTGTTAATAAAATATGCTAAAAATTACAAAAAATTAAGAATTTTCACGCAAGACCGCAGGGAAATTTGGAAAATTTACATACAAAAGCTCCGCGTCCTTTGCGTCTGTGGGGTCGGTGAGGTCTGTGGTTTTCCTAAAAGTAAAACTACCGTTTTTTTGCAAATTTTACTTGTGTTTTATTAAATTTGTGCCTATACTAGTAACATACACTTTTAATTTACACCCGGGGATTTGTTCATCTTGGAGATCTTATGAAGAAATTTTTATTCGCAGTGCGTTTACCCCCCCCCCCCCGCGGGCAATAGCGCTACCGGTACAGGCGTACAGTACACCGGCTTACTTTCAAACAAACGAAAAATATCTCAATTTAATTGCCCATCCGGGCGATTTTTCTCAAAACTTAAAGATTCCCGCATTTTTGTCGCCGGGTTTTTGTATATTTGTATATATCTTAACAGTCCGTTCGTGTAAAGAAATATTTTGGAGGTTCTTATGAAGAAATTTTTATTACTAGGTCGTGTACTTCCGGTTATAGCCCTGGCAATTCTTACGGGCTGCTCGCAGCCCGCGGATGAGATCGATGCCCTGGATGAGGATTCCGGCAAACTTCCCGCTTTAACGGGAAGCGTTTCCATTACGGGGGAGAAAGTCGTTGGCGGAAAATTAACGGCAAAAACATCCGCACTGGGCGGCTCGGGCGCCATAGCTTATAAATGGACAAGCAGCTTGGACAACAACGCGATTATCGGCACAAGTCCAACTTATATGGTTGCGGAGGCTGATAACAACTCAATAATAAGGGTAACCGTTAGCCGCGCGGGTTATTTAGGAACAAAAAATGCCTACGCGACCATCGGCACTGTGGAGCCTACCCCGGTAGTAACCCATGCCCCGGACGAGCCATGGATAGTTGGCGAGCAAGGCCCCGCCGGCGGAACAGTATTCTTTGTTAATGATGACCATGTTGCCTACGGGTACGGCTGGGATTACCTTGAAGCGGCTCCCGAAGATGTTCCGGGGCTGTTTGCATGGGCATCGGATGCTTTTACAAGTGTCCGGCTGGAGGGGGATTTTTCCGTTGATATAGGCAAAGGCCAGAAAAACACGGAACTGATACTGGATGATGAGAGAGGCGACCCGAACCCACCTGCGGCAAAGGCTGCTACAGGGTACAAGCTTAACGGCTTTACCGACTGGTTTCTTCCAAGCAGCGGGGAACTCAACGCGATGTACGAAAACAGGGCCGTTATAAGCGGCGATTTTGCCGACAGCTTCTACTGGTCATCCTCGCAGAATCAGGATGCTATTAATAATGACGAAGCCTGGTACCAGAAATTCGATAACGGGGATATATATTACTACGGCAACAAATACGGCACACATTATGTCCGGCCCGTGCGCGCCTTTTTAGCCTCGCCGGAGCCGGAGCCAACAGCGTCCGCGACACCAACGGCTACACCGTCGGGTTCGCCAACAGTCTCCGCCTCGCCAACGGCTGCACCGTCGGGTACGCCGCCCGCCTCGCCGGAACCTTCTCCGACGCCTAGTTCTACGCCGTCGGGTACACCAACTTCTACACCAACAGCGTCCGCGACACCGGAACCGACTTCTACTTCTACGCCGGAGCCGACAACGTCCGCGACACCAACGGCTACACCGTCGGGTACGCCAACAACCTCCGCCTCGCCAACGGCTGCACCGTCGGGTACGCCAACTTCTACACCGATGCCAAACCCCTCGTCTCCAAGTATTGCCGTCAAATTCGGCATTGACGTAACGAATAACAGCGCGGATAAAGTAGCGACAGTCTTTACCACGCTCCACAATTACCTTGCGACAAACCCGCAGGTTTCGGGGTCGGGCTCAACACTCAAGATTGGAGATATAGCCCTTGGCGACTACATCGACCTGGCCTCCCTCAACGTTGCGGCCTATAACGGGCAGGGAGCAATCAACGCAACCGATGCGGCAATAACGCCAAACCCACAGCCTTTTGAGGGCTATGAAGGGCGGCTCCTACGGCTTATCGTGGTGGGCATAAACACGTACAGCAACAAAAACGACAACGGAACCGGAAACGATCCGCACCTAGTATTCCAGTTTCAGAATATACCGGGAGACCATCGGATGAACTACGTCAATACAAACGTGGGCGGCTACAAGGATAGCGAAATGCGGGCATACCTTACCGGCAATTTCCTTACCGGGCTTAAAAACGCAGGTGTACCGGAGGACATTTTCTGGGCGCCGTCCCGCAGGGTGTGGAACGGATTCTTACAGGAAGAGTGGAGGCCTAACAATACCGATCAGGCAACAGGCTCATCAAATACTACGGTGGATGAGATAGAGGACGCCCTCTTCCTGCCCACGGAAAGGGAGATGTTCGGCACCCGGATATATTCACACGCAAACTACGAAACGGCGGTAAATCAAGGGCGTTTCGAGTATTACTTAAACAATCCCAGCAGAATAAAATACCACAGCGGTTTAACCGATAAGAGGTATTGGGTGGCGTCGCCCCATTACGGCAAGTGGTGCTACTTTGAATTTGTATCCACCGATGGTAGTGTCTACTTCAACGACGCGTCTCGTTCCTTAGGCGTTGCCCCCGCTTTCTGTGTTAAATAACATAGTCTAGTAAAACTATCCGCTAATCCCCCCGCGCCAAAAAATGGCGCGCGGGGTTTTTTTAGGAGCGTGTTTTGGTTTACCACCGCGCGCTGCTTGCGCGCGGTGATTCATTTCTGCGCTTATAGAAAGGGCGGCGTGCGGTTTATGTAGCGCGTGCCCTCTGGCTTAATTACCCGACAAAAACAGAGGTGCATTTAGTTCTGAAATTGGTACTATGATGCAAACGCTCGCAGATTCCATTGCGGAATGGACAGGGGCTGCCTGTTTCTTCCCTATGTTAGCGTCAAATGCGTTTTTTCTGCTTTTGTGGTAGAGGCGGATGACGCTGAAAGGTTCCATTGTGGAGCGTATTGCGTCATGCCGGTTAAACCGCTTCTGGTGGTCAAAGGAAAGATAACGGCCGGATAGCACTAACGCGAAACAATGGGTTCTTTCAGCGTCATCCGTTTTTGTGTTAAAGGCAGAAAAAAATGTATTTGGAGCGGAACGATGGGTTCTGCAAGCGGCTTGCCTTATCGTACTAATCTTGAAGTTCCAAAAGCACCTCTGCGTCTGCCGCAATATGCAGCCAAAGGGTTTTTGCCTTACATACCGTACGTCGGTTTTGTTAAAAAGAACAGAAACCAAAGTACTTGGAGCGCCGCAATTTACCCTTGCACCATGAACGCGGTTTAAATTATTATTAAGAAGAACTCCCAAAAATATTTTTCGATTTTTCGGTTTATAAGGAGCCTTTCATGGATAATGTGCATAGTTTTGCTAAAAAGCTTAATTTAAGGCCGGCGCTTGCGTTGGCGCGGAAGGAGCTTTATTCGTACAGCATATCGCCCGCTGTTTACGGTATAACGCTGTTCTTCCTGCTGTTCACCTCTATTTGGTTATTCAATTTTCAGAATTTCTTTGCCAAGGATCAGGCAACGCTGCGCGCCTATTTTGCGGCGTTTCCGCTGGTTTTTATTTTGGTAATTCCCGGTATAACGATGAAGGCGTGGGCGGAGGAGCGCAAACTTGGAAGTGTAGAGCTTCTGCTTACGATGCCTTTTTCGGAATGGGATTTGGTGATAGGTAAATTTATCGCCGCTTTTGGCGCCATCGCAGCCATGATTGCGCTAACATTGCCCCTCCCGCTTTCCCTGTTGCCGCTTGGCAGGTTCGACGGCGGGGTTATCGTGGGTGAATACGCCGGTGCGCTGCTGTTGGCGGCGGCGGCCACATCGCTCGGCTTGTTGCTTTCGGCTTTGTCAAAAAATCAGGTGGCGGCCTTTTTGGGTAGTGCGGCGGTCTTGTTAATCATCATGCTGATAAACCAGATTCCTTTTTCGGCGGCGCTGCCTTTATGGCTTTCGTCGTTTATTAACTTCATTTCGCTTTCGTTTCACTTTGAAAGTTTTTCAAAGGGACTTTTAGACAGCCGCGACTTGCTGTTCTTCATAGTAAGCACATTCTTGTTTTTATACCTGAATACCCGCGTCTTAATTTTCCGCAAATGGAGCTAGGGAAATGACAAAAAAACAAACGGTTATTATAACAACACTTTCTATTATGGCGATTATTTTGGCGCTTCTTTTAAGCGCCCGCTTGTGGTTTCGTGCCGATTTAACGGCAAATAAGGCTTATACGATTTCAGAGGTTTCGCGCGGTCTTGCCGACGATATTCCCGATCAGATTCGCATTTCTTACTTTGTCTCCGACAAACTTAAAACCATGTATCCGGCGCCCGGTGAGATTGAAGACTTAATCCGCGAATATGTTACCTACGCGCGCGGCAAAATCCGTGTACAGGTGCGCGATCCGGCAAAAGCTGGGCTGGAGGAACAGATGCAGTTGCTTGGGATTCCTGCACAGCAAATGCAGACGGTTGAGCACGACGAGGCATCTTTCGCCATGGTTTATTCCGGTATCGTAATTGAATACCTTGATAAATATGAGGTTATTCCGGTTGTTTTTTCACTGGATACCCTTGAATACGACCTTACAAGCAGAATTCGCTCTTTGGTGCGCGGCACGGAGCGGAATGCCGGTATTTTAATTACCGATGCCTCTAAAACACTGGAGCAAAATTACAGGAATTTAAATCAGGTTTTAGGCCTATCGGGGTATAAGGTGCGGCCGCTTACACCCGGCGATGAAATTCCTCAAACACTTGGGGCAATTTTTGTTATCGGAAGCGGGGAGGGCATGGATGATAGGGCGCTTTATCGGATTGATTACTATATTCAGAATGGCGGCAAGGTGTTTTTCCTGCCGCAGAGTGTTCAGGCGAACATCAGCAATTACGGTATCCTTGCCCGCAAGATTGAAGATTCCGCTCTTTTAAAAATGCTTGAAACCTACGGTATAACGGTGCGGGATGCCCTCGTTTTGGACAAGGCGGCGCTTATCACCACAGTTAGTACGACGGGCCCTAACGGCAGCCCGATTCCCCGTCTTATGCGCTATCCGTTTTGGGTTAGTGTACAGCCGCAGAACGGTAACACGGCGCAGGCGCTTACGTCGAACTTCGGCGGCCTTGACCTCTTTTGGCCAAACCCGCTTGAACTTACGCCCCCTGCCGGTATCGAGGCCGCGCCGCTTTTTACCAGCACCAAAGAAGCTTGGCTTGAAACAAAAGACTACAACATAAACCCCGACCAATCATATTTATTTGAGGTGGAGGGCGACGCAACCCGCGGCGAGTATATCCTTGGCGCCTCCCTTTCAGGCAAATTCCCCCGTTATTTTAAAGATGACAGCCTTATTCGTGATAGCTCCGGCGACGACACGTTACCGCCAATGCCGGAGGGCGCCGCCGAGAGCCGCATTGTGGTTATCGGCTCTTCTGAATTTATCAACGATCAGTATTTGCGTGATGAACGAAACCTGAGCTTTTTTGTGCAGGCCGCCGACTGGCTGGGTAACGACGATGATATTATCAGGATAAGAAACCGCGCTCCTAAAACCGGACACCTGGATAAAATTGTTGATGATGTACGACGTTTGGGAGCAATGGCTTGGTCGCGGCTATTAAATACGGTGCTTGTACCGCTTGCGGTGTTGATATTCGGTTTGGTTTTGGCATGGAAACGAAAAAAACGCACTCAAATTGCCAAGAAGGAGGCTTCGGATGCAATATAAACAGAAACTTTACACATTAAGCGGGATTTGCTCCGCCTTATTTATAGCTCTTGTACTGACTTTTGTATTGGATCCCGAAAAATCGGCGGCTAGAAGCGCCGCATGGACACCATTTAACTCAAAAAACACCGAAAAAGTTGAACAAATTGAGCTAAACGGCAACGAAACCGTTAATTTGCATAAAGTTAATGATAAATGGTTTGTCAATTTTGAAGATGCCGATTATCCGGCGCGCAAGGAAAAAATTGATGACCTCTTTGCCGGTTTAACAAAATCGGGCGCATACGCGGTCCGCTCTAAATCGGAAAGCTCCCACGATAAATTGGGCCTTGGGACAGACTCTGCGGAGCGGATTATTTTTCGCGGGGCAAACAACACGGTTCTATTCGATCTGTTCGTAGGCAACATGGACACATCGGGCAAAGAAATATACGTGCGCCGCGCGGGCGAAAGCGAAGTAAGATCCGGCGCGGATATCTGGACACCGTATTTAAACGGCGCGCGCACAAGCTGGTATGAATTAAGTTTCTTTCCCAATCATGATAAATCAGGCTTGACCGTGGAGAATGTACAGCGCCTGCTGGTATACCCGCCTGCACCGGAACCCGACGAAGCGGGAAATACCACAGCAAAAAAAGAAAACTTTGTACTTGCCCGCGCGGACGGCGGCTGGCAAATTGAGGGCGTTTCCGCAATTAAAGTTGACACGCCTAAAGCCGATTCCTATGTCCGCTTTATTCTGGATTCAGGCGGCGACGATTTTATTTCCGCGCTAAAAGTGACTGATCCGCCTTTCAATACAGAAGGCATGGGGCGGCTTGTTATTGAATTTGGAGACGGCACACGAAAGACAATTACCCTGGGCGAAAAATTTAACGAAAAAAACACCGCTGTTATAAGCGGCGTCCTCTACGTTTTTTCACTTGCAGACTGGACGGTGAATCGCATCTGGCAGGATTATAACGAATTAGAGCAAAAATAGGAGTGGTTATGAAAAGTGATATTGTTAAAAAAGGGATAGCGCGGGCGCCGCACCGCTCGCTTTTTAAGGCCTTGGGCTTTATCGAGGAAGAATTTGACAGGCCGTTTATAGGCATTGCCTGTGCGGCAAGCGAGATAGTGCCCGGACACATTCACCTTAATCAGATTGCCAAAGCCGCCGCCGATGGTGTACGTATGGCAGGCGGTGTGCCAATTCAGTTTCCCGCTATCGGCGTCTGCGACGGCATAGCGATGAACCATGACGGTATGCGTTATTCCCTTGTTACCCGCGAATTGATAGCCGACTCCGTTGAGTGTATGGCAAGGGCGCACGCCTTTGACGCGATGATTTTTATACCCAACTGCGACAAAATTGTGCCTGGTATGCTAATGGCTTGCGCACGGCTCGATCTGCCGTCGGTTTTTATTTCAGGCGGGCCGATGCTTGCTGGGCGCGACAGGTCCGGCCGCACGTTGACCCTTACCAGTATGTTTGAGGCGGTAGGCGCTGTTGCCGCGGGGAAGATGACCGAGGCGGAGCTTGCAGAGTTGGAGGAGCTTGCCTGTCCGGGCTGCGGCTCGTGTTCGGGTATGTTTACGGCAAACTCGATGAACTGCCTTACGGAAGTTTTGGGGCTTGCTCTGCCGGGCAACGGTACGATACCGGCGGTTATGGCTGAAAGAATAAGGCTGGCTAAAAAAACCGGTATGCTGGTTATGGATGTGCTGAAAAAGGACATAAGACCCCGCTCTATTTTGACCGAAAAGGCATTTTTGAATGCATTGGCGCTTGATATGGCGATTGGATGCTCAACAAATACCGCGTTGCACCTTCCGGCCATAGCCCACGAGGCGAATTTTAAGCTGGATTTGGAATTATTGAACAAGGTAAGCGCAAAAACGCCGAACTTATGTCATTTAGCACCCGCAAGCGGCGCCGCTATCGAGGAATTACACGCTGCAGGTGGTGTTTCAGCCATTTTAAAAGAACTTTCCACCAAAAATTTGATCGATACATCGGCAAAAACAATTTATGGCACCTTGGCCGATACCGTCAAAAAGGCAGAAAACCGCAACAAAGAGGTAATTCGTCCGGTAGATACCCCCTTTTCCGCAACCGGAGGGCTTGCCGCGCTCTGGGGTAATCTGGCGCCGGACGGCTGCATTGTAAAGCAGAGCGCGGTAGCGCCTTCCATGTTAAAACATTCGGGCCCCGCGCGGGTTTACGGTTGCGAGGAAGATGCCTTTGCCGCGATAATGGGCGGCGCGATTAGGGCCGGTGATGTCGTGGTTATTCGTTACGAAGGGCCTAAGGGCGGGCCGGGCATGAAGGAAAAATTATCGCCGACGGCGGCGATTGCCGGTATGGGGCTGGACGACAAGGTTGCGCTTATCACAGACGGCCGGTTTTCAGGCGCGACGCGGGGCGCGGCTATAGGACACGTTTCGCCCGAAGCCGCCTGCGGCGGTCCCATTGCCTTGGTAAAAGACGGAGACATTATCGCCATTGATATTCCGGCGCGTAAAATAGACGTTATGGTAGACGATGCGGAGCTTCTGAAAAGAAAAGATCAGTGGAAACCTCTTCTAAAAAACATAAGCGGTTATTTAAAGCGTTATGCGAAATTAGTAGGCAGCGCGTCAGGCGGCGCCGTGCTTGAATAGTTTGATTCATATTCAGCGCACCACGCAAGGTAATCATCAACAGATTCCTTAAATGCGTTTTCTATTTCGTCCACGGTTGTACCCTGAAAAGTTATAACATCACGCATATTGATAACATCACCATGGAATATTTTTGCTTCCGCATCATACCCAACATTACCTAAATAACCTTTATAGTTCATCATGGACCTACCCCCGCATTTTCCAGAAATCTTCTGACTGAAATAACAGATCCCTTGTCCGTCGTCTTTTCAGGATGTGGCCTGTGAAAGACAGCACGGACACCATTTAATTTCACCCTAACTCTGGAACCTGAACCTTCACAAATTTCAGAACCCAATGCGAGAAAAAGACTTTCAATATCTGCCCACACTATGCCGGAACTTACCGGTACTGCCCAAACAGCTTTAAGTGTTTTTTCTTGTTTTGAGTTAATGACATTATGGTACCATATTTTGATACTATTATCAAGATTTGAGTAACGCCATTCAGCAATTCCAAATTCAACCGTCAGGAGGTTCACCGGCAATAGTGATTAGGAATGAATGCCAGTCTTCGTGGAAATAACGGCTCATTTCGTAACGCAAAGCCCAAAAAAAGGCGTCCCGTCTGCCAAAACTCGCCCGGGCCTTCCGGTAATCTTCATCAGCAATATCCTGCAGACCGTGAATGAAATAACTGTCGCCGAAAAATACGATATGGTTGCGATAGGGGATTTAGGCATAGGCAATACAAGCACCGCCGCCGCCATGCTAATTGCCGCAGGTCTTGACGCCAATTCCGTTATAGACCGGGGCACAGGTATTGACGACAAGCAGCTAACACACAAAAAGCGCGTAATAAAAGAAGCTGTTGCCGCCCGCCGTCCGGTTCAAAACGCATATTCTATATTGCAGGAGGTCGGCGCACCCGATCTCGCAATGATGGCCGGATTTATTTTAGGCCTTAAAGACAAAAAGATTGCCTGTGTTTTAGACGGCTTCCCCGTAACCGCCGCAGCCTACATGGCCTGTATGATAGACCCTGGCGTTACCGATTTTTTATTTGCGGGCCACAAATCAAAAGTCGCGGGACACGCCATTGTCCTTGCGAAAATGAATTTGGAACCAATTTTACAACTCGATATGCATCTAGGCGAAGGCACGGGCGCCGTACTAGGCGGCTTTATTGTTGAGCTATCCGCTATATGCGCCGCAAAGATGGCAAGTTTTGACAGCGCAAAAGTTTCAGGCGGGGATGTGGAAGAGGAAAAATACTGACTAGACGCTTCCCTTTTTTTGCTTTCTGTTGTGAAGCATCATGTATAAAACCGGCGTGATAAATAGTGTCATAAGGGAGCTTACGGTAAGGCCGCCTACAAAGGTTTTGCCGATTGGTTGTATTGTGTCCGCTCCGGCGCCGGGGAAGAACGCGATTGGCGCCATGGCGAGGATTGTCGAGAGGCTTGTCATTAGGATTGGGCGCAGGCGGTTGCGTCCGGCTTCCATGCACGCTTCGCGTAAGGGGATGCCGCGAGCGCGGAGTGTGTTTGTGTAATCAACTAACACGATGCCGTTGTTTACAACAATGCCGACTAACGCAACTATGCCGACCGCGCTAAACATTGACATTGACTCGTTGCCGATTTTATAAATCCAAATTACACCGGTAAACAAAAGTGGTATCGAGAAGAAAATAATTAACGGATCGACAAATGATTCAAACTGACTTGCCATTAATCCGAAAACTAAAAAGATTGCGACCGCAACTATAAACGCGATTTTTGTGCTGAATTGTTTTACCTGTGCGGACTCGCCTTCAAAACGTACCGTTACATTGTCGCGTGCTACAAGATGTTCACTGATTGTCTGTTTAAGGCGCGCTTCCATAGCGGTAACGGCAATGCCCTGCGGAAGGTCGCCTGTTATGCGAACAATGCGTTCCTGATTTTCGTGCCTTATTGTCGAAGGCGCGCGGCCTTCTTTTATAGCCGCGACATTAGACAAGGGCACCCTGTTTCCGTTTTTACCTGCAACTGCAATTGAATCAAGCATTGCAAGCCCGATTCTGTCTTCGTCGCGGAGCTTTACCTGTATGTTTACCAAACGGTCGCCCTGCGAAATTGTTGTTACGTTGGTACCGTCCATCGCCGTTTTTATTTCACTTGCAATAGCGGCAAGCGAAATGCCAAGGGATGCCGCCCTGTCGCGGTCTATTAGTATCTGTAACTGAGGCGCACCTTCGTCAACATTAACTAAAGGGTTCTCTATCTGCGGCAAATACTGCCTGATAATTGAAAGTATTTCATCGGCTTCTTCCATAAGGTCATTTACATCGCGTGAGGCTAAAGCCATTTCCACTGCGCTTGATGTTGAGGTCATGCTGCGGCCGGCGCGGAAGGTAACGCGAAAGTCGGCGCTGTTACTTACAAGCGGCGTAAGTTTTTGCTGAACGGTTAATGGCGTGTCGATTTGCTTCGCCGGTTCGGGCAGTGTAATTTGTATGCTGCCCTGATTTGTGCCTGAGTTACGCGCCGTTAGAATAATATTTTTATACCCTTTAATATTATCGCGTACCAACTGCTCAATATCAAATAATATTTCTTCGACCTTTTCAATGGGCGTTCCCTGCGATAGCGCGACATTTACGTTCACGGAGTCGTCGGTACGGCTGCGGATAAACATATTCATACCGATTCCGTCAAATTGTAGAAAAGAAAAAATAAGAACTGCCAAAACAAAACTTAAAAGAAGCGCTTTGTGATTCAAACAATAATCCAGTGATTTTTTATAAGCGTTATCCAAGGCAGTAAAAAAATTTTGCATACTGTCATCGACCCTTTTTAAAAATTTATTTTTTAAGGGTTTTTGTTTTCGTGTGTCAAGTTTTAATATAGGCCCGCAGAGGGCGGGAACCAGTGTAACTGCGACAAGCAGAGAGGCCGCCAACGCTATTATAACTGTAAAGATTAAATCGTTAAAAAGCTGCCCCATCATTTCAAGATCGTTTTTGTAAATTAACAATGGAATAAATACACACAATGTTGTTGATGTGGAGGCTACAATCGCACGGATCATTTCTCTGCTGCCTAAAATCGCCGCAATCTCCGGTTTTGCGCCCCTTTCACGGTAGTTATGGACATTTTCAAGGATTACGATAGAGGCATCTACCGTCATGCCCATTGCCATAATAAGGCCTGTCATTGTTAAAAGGTTTAGCGTAAAACCAAAAACCGACATGAACATCATTGTTAAAATAATGGAAACCGGAATTGATATGCCGATAATAAGAGTGCCCTTAATGTTGCGCATGAATACAAAAATGATAAGCATACAAAGGATAGCGCCCTGTATCGCGTTTGAATAAACCTGATTCAATGTGGCGCTTATCATTGATGTATTATCCTGCAGAACTTCCAGCGTTATGCCTTTTGGAAGGCTTTCGTTTATACCGGCAAGGGCATCGCGTACGTGCGCGGCAACTTTTACGGAATTGCTGTCGCTTTCACTTTGAACCTGCATATAAACGCCTGACTCCCCGTTAATTGAGACGCGGGCAGAATTATCGTTGTAACCCAGGAATACATCGGCAATGTCTTCTAATCGCACAAGTTGATACCTCGTTGTTTTTGTTCCTGATGACGAAGCGGGTATAGCAATTGTTTTTACAACGATGCGTTTTATCTGTTCAATATTTGTTAATTCCTGCTCTGTTAAAATTTGATATTCCAAACCGCCGCGTTTTATGCTGCCGCCTGAGGAAAGCACACTTTGTCCGCGCAGGGCGGAATTAACTTCGCCTAACGTAATGCCGAGCGCGGCCAGCCTGTTAAGGGATACGGCGACACGTACAATTTGTGTCGTGCCGCCTGTAACATCGGCGGAGGCAACGCCGTCGATGCGCTCGATGCTTGCCTGTATTTCGTCTTCGGCAAATATACGCAATTTGTCCGGTGAATAATTACCACGTACAATTAAGCGCATAATCGGCGTTGACGACATATCAAAGCGCCTGACTACAGGCGTCTTTGTATCATCAGGAAGTGAATTAACCATTCTGTTTAAAAGCACCTGCGCATCGCTTGTAGCCTTGTCCATATCAGTGCCGTATTTAAATTCAAGGTTGATGTACGATACTTCAAAATATGAGTTACTTGTGAGCCGTGTAAGGTTGCGCGAAGATGCAAGCGCTTTTTCCAAAGGCTTTGTTACATTCTGTTCAATATCGGCAGGACCCGCGCCTTGCAAGGTTGTTCTAATTGACAGAACCGGCTGCGCCGTTTGCGGAAATAAATCCACTGCAATACCGGGCACAAGCGTTGCCGCTATACCCATTGCAAGCACATAGAAAACAATTATTGTAACAGGATGTTTTACGGTATAATTTATTATGTCCACAACACTTCCTTGTTAATTAGTAACATCACTAACGATACGCACCGATTCGTTATTTGACAGAAAATTTTGTCCTGATACAATAACAAGCTCCCCTTCCGTTAAACCGGTTAGAACCTGTACCTCACTTTCACTTTCCAAACCAAACGTTAGCTCGCGCCGGAGGGCAACACCGTCTTGCGCAATAAACACAATCCACGATCCGTAAGTATTTATAACCGACGAGCGCGGAATTACCAAAACATTAACTGCGGAAGCGGTTACAAGGCTTATTGTCGCAAACATTCCGGCTCTTATGCGCGAATCAGGTTTTTGAAATCTTAATCTTATGCGAAGTGTCCGGCTTGCCGGATCCAATATCGGGCTTATTTCGCTTACAACACCCGTCCACGATTCGTTTGGCATTGAGTCAAAGGAAATCGCCGCAGTAAGTCCTGATTGTATTGATGCTGAAAAACGTTCCGGTATATGCGTTTCCACAACAAGTGATGATAAATCTCCAACGATAAAAATTGCCGATTGTTGTGTTACCGTGTCGCCCGTGCTAAATGGCGCCTGTAAAATTGTTCCCGTTATGGTTGAACGCACGGGACTGCCGGAATATATTTCGCCCGGACGCGACGGGTCGATAATGGCGACGATTTCCCCCGAGCGAACCGTGTCGCCTACACGCAGCCGTAAGTCGGTTATTTTACCGCCTGTAACAGGGTATATGGAAACTTCGCGTGCGGCAAGTACATCGCCGTTTATAACTATGCTGTTTTCTATAGTGTCCCTTCCTACAGGCCTAACCCGCACCGCCTGTGCCGTACGTGAGCCGCCATTGCGGCCTGCTCCGCTTGCCGCCTGAGGCGTTGTCTGCGCGCCGGAGTCTTGCCGTGCGCCGCCCCCGCTGCGGCCTACTCCACCGCCTAACGCCGGAGGTGTTGTCTGCGCGCCGGAGTCTTGTGGCCGTGCGCCCCCTGCTCCTGACGTCTGAGGTGTTGTCTGCGCACCGGCATTTTGAGGCGCCTGCTGTGTCGTCTGCCTCACGGGTGCGGCTGTTTTATTTCCGGCCGCCCCTCTGCGCCCGTATGTTAGCGTCCAGGCAATCATAACGGCAAATAGCGCTATTAAAAACACAATAACAATGGTAACCGGATTTTGCTGCTTTTTTTTATTCATATTTCAAGTTTCACTATAACATAAAGCCGCAAAAGTTTAATCTGGTTACAGAAAAACGGTAAATAATGGCTTTCGTGCAATTCTCATTTTGGAGAAAAACCACGAAAAATACGAAACACACGAAAGAATACAAGAATTTTTACCACTTTTCTGCCAATGAGCAGAAAAGTAAACCTCACGAAAAATACCGAAAAAAATGCAAAAATTAAAACTGTATTCTCTTAAAATGTTCGTGTGGTTTGTGGTTAATTCTTCGTTTTAGTTGCGACTGCGAATTGAAATTGTCCGAATTGCACATTAATTTTCTTTTTCGTGTTTTTCATGACTTTTTCGTGGTTGATCTTCTCATTTGTGATGTAAAATGAGACAATATGAAGAGCCTCCTAAAGGAATAGGAAACGCGGGTTTACTACTCGTGGTAGAATTAACGCATATAGCTTTAGGAGGCTAAGATTATGGATAAACTATATTACATTGGACTGGATGTACACAAGAATACAACCCAGATGGCGGTAATGACGAGCGAAAACGACAACGTCATTGAGA
>BOBI01000011.1 GCA_026002305.1 Spirochaetia bacterium | reverse complement strand
GGCAAAAATTTGTATAATAAGCTCGCTGCGATCAATGCAGGCAATGCCGGTAAGTTTTTCCCAGTTGCGCTGCTGTGGCGGGCTAATTGGCCAATCCATGATAATGCAGTCCGCTTTAATCTCTGCGGCGGTATTCGCAATTTCCTCCGCCTTGCCGGCGCCCATGCCGTATTTCGCGGTGTATTCGCGGATATGAACCATTTCTTCACCGGCAATTTCAAGCTCCAGCGCACCCGCAAGCCCGTGCAATTCACGCGATAGTGAAAAAGCGGACGCTTTTTCACTCATCTGATGCCATACGCTTATTAAAAAAGCCTTTTTAGGCGGGTCTTGCGTTTCAAACATTTTTTTGCTATCCTCTCAAGTAATGCGGCTGTCATATAACGGCTATTATCTCAGCCTTCCAAGCTGAAGACGTCGGTTCGACTCCGATCAGCCGCTAAACTAACCGCGCGGGGATTACTTAAACACAACCGCCTCAAACTTGTGTCTTGGGTTTATCAGTTCGTCTTGAGCGGCTACCGTTAAAAGTTCGCCGCTTTTTTTGTTGAATGTGTGCTCGATTATACCGAATACGGCGGAGGCCGTCAATTCAAGACTTCGTTTAACGCCTGCTTTGGCAAGAAGGTGCGACAAAAAAACTGCCGTGGTTAAATCACCGGTGCCCGCGACACTTGTACCGTTCAGCACACTTTCCACAGGCAGATACGGCGTTGTTACCTGCCATATTTTGCCTTCCGTTTTAGAAGAAGCCAACATCACAACGGTATCTTTTTGGGCAACGCTGCCTGTATAACTTGTAACAAGCACGGTTGTTATGCCCGTGTCGTGCAAAAATTTAATAGCCGTCCTTGCCCCCTCTGCAGACGAGGAATCGATACCGGTAAGGGCGTCAAGCTCGAACTTGTTAGGTGTAATTATGTCGGCAAAGGGCAGCCCCTCATTTTTGATAAACGGAAGTATGCCCTCGTGTACATAAAAACCACGTCCCACATCGCCCATAACCGGATCGCAGCAATAGATGGCGGAAGGCGAGGCGGCCTTAACTTTTTTAACGGCGTTAAGAATGGCGCGGCCTGTTTCAGCCGCGCCCAAATAACCTGAAAGCACCGCCTCGCAGCGGGGCAGCACGCCGCGTTCATCCAAACCTTGAACAAGATCGTCCACCAATGATGAACGGAGCACTTCGCCGCGCCACGCTTTGTAACCGGTGTGGTTGGAAAATTCAACGGTGTTGATTGCCCATACATCGCGGCCAAGGCGCTGCATGGGAAACACCGCGGACGAATTGCCCGCGGCGCCGTAAACTACATGGGACTGAATTGATCGCAGCGAGCTTATTATACAAATTTTTGCCGGCCGCGCGCGCACGCGCGAAGCGGTTCTGCAAGTTGAGCTTGCCCGCCTTAAATTCAGCCTACCGCGCCTTAGCCACAAATACATCGATTTGGCGCGGCAGCGCGGCGGTCATTATGGCTCAAAGGGTTCCGGCGAGACCAAACTTGAAACCGACAGACGGCTTGTCAAAAAAAGCATTGCAAAACTTATGCTTGAAATTGAAGATGTGCGTAAGGTGCGCACCGTTCAACGTAAAAAACGTGAAAAAGATGATGTGCCGGTTTGCGCGATTGCCGGTTACACAAACGCCGGAAAATCATCGCTGCTTAACGCCCTTACCGGCGCGGACGCTCTGGTTGAAAACAAACTTTTTGCCACACTGGACACAACCTCGCGCCGCATTGAAAAGCCGCGCCCGATTATTTTTGTGGATACCGTGGGCTTTATCCGGCGCTTACCCCACGATCTTATTGACGCGTTTCACTCAACGCTGGAAGAAGTTACGTTAGCCGACGTCATTGTACAGGTGCTGGACGCAAGCGACAATGATTATATGAGCCACTTTGAAACAACCATAAATGTTTTGCGGGAACTGGGAGCGGGCGGTAAGCCCATGATCACGGTTTTTAACAAAATTGACCGCCTCGAAAATGAGAAACTTGAAAACGGTATTAAAGCGGCGGACGGCATTGCAGCCCAATTCTCCGGCAAAAATATTTCGGGCGCCCCGCCGCTTTTTATTTCGGTAAAAAATAAAACCGGCCTTGACGAATTGCTTAACACTATAGCAGCGTTATGCGAAACAAGCCTTGCGAATGACGTTCAAGGCTCTGTCAGCGCGCCATAAGCAGCAGCTCTTCCACGTCAACATTGAGAGCGGCGGCAAGATCCAGCACAAACGATTTATACCTGTATTCTTCGTTTAATAGTTGCTGCGCGGCTTCTGCCATGCTGTTGCGGGTAGTTTCCAAGTCGATAAACGGAACGGTGCCCTGGCTAAAACCGCGCCGCGCCATATCGTAAGCCCGCTCTGCCAGTGTGGCCTGTTCACGTGCTATTTCTATACTTGACCAAGAGTTATGCAGATTTTCTACAGCGTTTCTTATGGCAAGTTTTGCCGCATTTTCGGTATTTTGCAGATCAAGCCGGGACTTTTCGGTGTCGGCGGCAGCCGATTTTATATTTTGAGATGATTTTGTACCGGGTATCCAGCCTTCCACAGGAATGCTGATACTTGCGCCCGCGCTAAAACTGTCCGAAAAATCTTTGCCTATCGCGGGTGTTCCCGACCATCCGGCAGACAAACTTATGGAGGGGGATCTAGCTGTAAGTGTGCGTTGCAGCGCGGTTAATTTAAGGCGTTCAATCGTTGCTAACGCGCTTATTATTTCGGGGTGCTGCGGCAGGTATTTTGTAATCAAAATCTCCGCGTCTAAATCGATACGCTCTATTTCAATTGCGCCGGAAATTTCCACGGGAATGTTTTCGTCATACCCCAGGTTATACAAAAATTCTGCGGTGGCATTGAAAAAAGAAGAACGCGCCTGGTTAAAAGATAAGCGCGCGGTTTGTACCGAAACACGGCTGCGCTGATAATTTAATTCGTTTAAAGTTCCGTTATTAAAACGTACGGTATCGTTTTGCAGTTGAAGTTCCGTATTCTTTAATTTTTCGTTTAATATTTCCAAATTTTTCTGTAATGTTAAAAGCCGGTAAAATTCTTTTGTAACATTGGTTTTCAACTGTATACGGCTTCTTTCATAGTCTAAAAGCTGGGTCTTGTACGCAATACCGGTAATTTTCATGGCGGCAGGAATTCCGGCGTTAAGCGAAAGTGAAAGATTCGCCTGCACCCCGAATGTAGGATCTGGCGGTGTCGCAGGCGGGTTTGCCCAACCTGTTCCCCAGCGCGCGCTGCCGCCGGCACTTATGCCGGGGAGCAGTTCCGACCATACATTTTTTGAAGCATAACGCGCAGTTTCAAGGTCTATGGCGCTTTTTTTAAGGCTAACCGTATGGGTAAAC
This sequence comes from Spirochaetia bacterium, assembly GCA_026002305.1. Classification (GTDB taxonomy): domain Bacteria; phylum Spirochaetota; class Spirochaetia; order Treponematales; family Breznakiellaceae; genus BNVA01. The sequence continues at coordinate 23,493 of BOBI01000011.1, read as the reverse complement.
GCACGCTCTATGACTTCGTCTAACGTTAAAACTAACGGGCCGTCCACCGCCCACACAAAAAGCGGCAGCAACAGAAGCGTCGGCACCAAAAATGAGCGGATTGTTTTTTTCATCACTTAATTATAACGAAAATGACTAACAACGGCTTTAGGTTACAAATACGTCCCCACTGCCTTTTTAAATGCGTCTGCGGAGGCGCTTATTATTTTGCTTGATACGCAATATGCAAAGCGCAGCCAGCCGGGGGCGGCAAAGCCGGAGCCCGGAACGCCAAGTATTAAGTATTTCTTCAGGTGATCGGAAAAAGTGTTGTCATCGCCTAACGCGGCGGTTTTCGAGGGGACTTTACAGAAAATGTAGAAAGCGCCCTGCGGGCGGGAATATTTAAGACCTGCGCCATCCAGCACTTTTATAAAGGCATCGCGGCGTTCTGCGTAAATATCCACGGCAACTTTTTCCGCGGTTAATTCCGCCACACAGCGCTGCATTAAAGCCGGTGCGTTTACAAAACCAAGCACGCGCGTTGCCCAAATAAGCGCGGCTATGAGATTTTGTTTGTCAGGGGTGGAGGGATTAACCGCAATATAACCGATACGCTCGCCGGGTAACGAGAGACTTTTTGAATACGATGTTACCACTATTGAATTTTGATAAGCGCATAATACCGGCGCCACTTCAATATTGTCATAAACAATCTCGCGGTATGGTTCGTCGGAAACCAGATACGGAAAACGCATACTTTTTTTACCGTATTCGTTTAAAGCGGCGGCAAGCGCGGTAATGGTTTCTTCCGGGTAAACACGTCCGGTAGGGTTATGCGGGGTATTGATCATTACCGCCGCGGTGCGGGGCGTTAGCGCTTTTCGGACGGCGTTTATATCAAGGTTAAAATCCGGCAAAGAATCTACTTCTACCAATTTACCGCCGTGATTCGCAATATAAGTGCGATACTCCATAAAATAGGGCTTGCTTACAATTACCTCGTCGCCGGGGTTAATAATCGACTTAAAAACGCAATTCAATCCGCCGGCAGCGCCCACAGACATGACAAGATCATCAGCATTAAGCGTAACGCCCTGCTCGCTTCCGCACTTTTTCGAAAGCGCCTCCCGCACCGCAGGATAACCGGCATTAGGCATATAACCATGCGAGCCCGCCGCGTCGCAGGTTGCCAAACGCACCAAGGTTTCATGAAAAGCCGGCGGCGGCTCCAAATCGGGGTTCCCTATCGAAAAATCAAAAACTTTACCGGAACCGTGTAATTTTTTTAAAGCCGCCCCTTCCTCGAATAATTTACGAATCACCGACGAACCGGCCAGCGCTTCCCGCACATATTCAGCTACAGCCATAAAATCTCCTTCTACAACTATCGCGTAAAAACTTGAATAATTCAACGCTTTGGTCTATAATTCGGCTATGACCAAATTTAAGGATTAAAAAAATGATAGAGGACAATAGTCTTGTTGTAAACGAAGAAAAAATTAAAAAATCTGTACAATCTGGCCTGCCTATTGCCATAACCACATACACCCTGCCTCACGAAATGGAAGTCTACATAGGGCAGGTTCTGTCGGTTTTTCTAAAATGCGCCGGACACGAAGGCCTTCGTGATTATGTTGAATACTGTATCCAGGAATTAGCGGTTAACGGAAAAAAGGCAAACACAAAACGTGTATACTTTATGGAAAAGAAACTGGATATTGCCAATGTGGATCAGTATAAACAGGGAATGACAACATTTAAAAAAGATACGATGGAAAATCTGGCGCATTATCTTCAGCTTCAAAAGGACAAAGGTTTGTACATAAAAGTCCAGATGCTCTACCGGAAAGAAGCCATACAGATTGAGGTACGTAATAATGTTGTCATATCAAAGATGGAGCTTTCGCGCATACACGAAAAGCTGGCGCGTTCACGTCAGTATAATAGTTTGGAAGATGCCTTTACCCAAGTTTTAGACGACTCCGAGGGCGCCGGTCTTGGTCTTGTTGTCCTTGTTTTAATGTTGAAAAAGATGGGGCTTGACGAAGACTGCTTTGATATTACCGCCACCGATCATGAAACCGTTGCGTGTCTGGTTATTCCGCTGGACGAAACAAAGGTAAATAATATTTCCGAATTAACAAAGGCGATAGCCGATCAGGTTAACGCGCTGCCTCATTTTCCAGAAAGCATTTTACAGGTACAAAAGCTCGCTTCCGATCCAAAATCGGAAATGTCTGCTATCGCAAAGTATATATCAATGGATCCCGCAATGACGGCGGATATTTTAAAGATTGTAAATTCAGCTCAATATATGCTGTCAAAACGGGTTGATAACATTTCGGAAGCCGTAAAGATGCTTGGCATAAAAGGCGTAAAAAATCTTTTATATTCTTACGGAACACAAAAAATATTGGGCGACGAAACCGAATCAAAACGCGCTCTTTGGACACATTGTTATAAAGCCGCGTTTAACGCATACAACCTTGTAAAGAATTTTAGTCCGGACAAAACCATTATTGACGATGCCTACGTTGCGGGTATGCTGCACGATATGGGTAAAATTGTTTTTGACAACACACACCCCGATCTTGTATATAAAATGAAAAAGTTCTGCCTTAACAAAAGCATTCCTGATGCGACGTTTGAAGATGTAAGCGCCGGAATGAACCACGCCGAAATAGGCGGGCTTATCGCGGAAAAATGGAATTTTCCCGAAAATCTTGTAACGGCTATACGGTATCACCATGATCCGCTGCACGCGCCGAAAAAAGACAGGCTGCTTGCCGAAGTGGTTTATTTGGCTAATATGTTATGCGAAATTGAGCGCGGGACAGCCGCTTGTGAGCAGCTGGACGGAAATGTGCTTTCGGACTTTAATTTAACATCGAATAAACAAATAGAAAAAATAATTTCACTTTTTGCGAAAGTGTTTGATAAAGAAACAGGCGTTAAACCCTAATATGCTAATCAAATGAACTACCGCGCAGAAGAGCTGCGCGGCATTAAACCAAAACACGGACAATTATTTAACCGAACAGGGCAAGGATAAACCTAACAACATCCGCAAAGTGGTTTGTTGTTAGCAAATCCCGGGTGTCGTGCGGGCCGTTAAAATTTTGCCATGTCTGCGGGACAATCAGTTTATCACGTTTTATTTGCTGCTGCCGGTTTATAAGAGCCAAAACATTAAGCGGGTTACTCCGTGCAAGCGCGGCAAAAGCGCGCGCTTCTTCCGCGGGCAGCACCGTTATGGTTTGAGCGGCCAGAGCCGCGCGTAAAAAACCGGCATCGTCCGAAAACGGAGTAGGCATTAATATGTAGCGCCCCTGCTGCGTGCGTTCACAGGCGGCAAGGGCGCGTTCCCTCAAAATTGAAAATGCCTTTTTTGTGCGGGCGGCGCTTTCACCCGCGCCGCCTTTTAAAAGGGTGTCGGCAAGTGTCGAGATAACCAAAGTATCGCCTGTACCGCAGGCGTCAAAAATAAAAAAAAGCGCGTTCGAAAAACCCGCTTCGCGGAGGCCAAGGCCAAGTGAATAAGAGCCTTGCGACTTAATTCCCGCGCCGGGCAAAATCTCTTCTTTGTCGGTAAATATTATACGAAACGGCGAATTGTTTTTTTTTAGTTTTATAGCGGCGTCTACCAGCATAAAAACCGAAGCGGCATTGTCGTTTGCGCCGGGGCTGCCTTGGGCACAATCATAATGTGAGATGAGTACAATTTCCTGCCTGCCGCCCGCAGCGTTATGCGATGTCTTTATGCTGCCGCTTCCAGCAATTAAATGGGTATTGCCGGAAATAACAACAGGGGTGAATGGAATGGCGTGCTCTGCCAGTACTGATTTTAAAACTAAAAGCCGTTTATTTTTGCCTTCTGTAAATTCTGTGAACCTGTTATACGGAGGTGTTTCCCAGAAAAAAGAATTACCGCTCACGGTAGATAATGCGCCCTCGTGATAAATCATAAGGAGAAAGCGCAATGCGCACATGGTCGCCGGGAACAATACGGATATAATGCTTACGCATTTTACCCGAAAGATGAGCAAGTATTAAATGTCCGTTTTGATTATCCAGCTCTACCCTGAACATTGTGTTAGGAAGTGCTTCTTTTACAACACCTTCTACTTCTATGGCTTCTTCTTTAGGCATAACGCAATGCTATACAAATTTTTAAAGATTGTCAATAATCTAAATATAATGCAGGTTATAAAACTTGGCGGCGAAGCGCTGCGTGAAAAAACAACAGAAGTAAAAAAGTTTGACGACGAATTGCGCGCGTTATGTGCGGAAATGTTTAATATTTTACATTTACAAAAGGGCATAGGGCTTGCCTGCCCTCAGGTGGGCGTCCTGAAACGAATGTTTGTCATACACATCGAAAGTGATAAACCGCGTGTGTTTATAAATCCGTCTATAGTAAGCACGTCGGAAAAAACATCCGAATTTGAGGAGGGCTGCCTTTCCATTCCGGGTGTTTATGCCGAAATTATACGGCCTTCCATGGTGCGTGTTCAGGCATGGAACGAAAGGGGTCGTCCCTTTACACTTGATGCTTCCGGTATTTTGGCGCGTTGTATCCAGCACGAATATGATCACCTCCAAGGCATTCTTTTTATAGATAAACTTTCGCAGGCAAAACGCGACCGGCTTATTGCAAAGTACGAAAAGATTAAATCTAAGAAAATAAAAGTAAAATAATGATCCGTATAATTTTTGCGGCAAGTCCCGCGATTGCAGTTCCGGCGCTCATTGCCATGGCAAACATGGCGTTAAAAGGCGAATGTGTTTTTCTTGCCCTTTTGACAAATGCCGATAGCGCGAAAGGCCGCAGCAAAACCGCCACCCCAACAGAGGCCGCCGCTGCCTGCACGCAGGTTAACGAAAGATTTGCAGTAGCGGGTATTCCGCCCATTTTGCAGTTGAAGCCGCAGCGGCTTGACGCCGCTTTGTATAACGAGGTTGCCGCCTTAAAACCCGATCTGCTTGTTTCGTTTGCCTACGGCACTATTTTTACAGGCGATTTTTTAAAACTTTTTCCGTTAGGCGGAATCAATATACACCCGTCGCTATTGCCAAAATACCGAGGGCCCACCCCAATTCAGGCCGCCATACTTTCAGGCGATACCCGGACGGGCTTATGTATCCAGCGCCTTGCCAATGGCATAGATTCCGGCGACATACTGGCACAGGAGACGGTGCCGCTAAATGGCCGTGAAACCTCCGAATCGTTAAGTTTGATAATGGCGGAAAAAGCCGCCGCACTCTTGCCGCCCACCATTATCAGTATAATAGAACACAAAATGTGCGGCGTGCCGCAATCAGGCGATGTATCATACTGCAAAAAAATCGAAAAAGCCTGCGGCGCTATCGACTGGCGCAAGAGCGCCGTTTTTATTGACGCGCAGGTGCGGGCGTTTACACCGTGGCCCCTATGCCGCACGCTGCATGGCGGTTTGCCGCTGTTCATTCTGGAAGGCGGGAGCGTGGAAGAAGCCCGCGCCGCAGATAACGGCGTTCCCGCAGGCGCGGTCTTGGGCATCGATAAAAAAAAAGGTATACTCATAAAATGCGGCGAAGGCATTTACGCGGCGCGGCGTCTGCAGTACGAGGCGCGTAAGGCGCTGGACTGGAAATCATTTTTAAACGGGGCAAAAAACTTTACCCAGGCGGTTTTGGGGTAACCAATGGAATTAAAAGATATGGAATTAAAAGATATAGATGAAAAAATTGTTATAAGCAAACCTAAAGTTTTTATTTGGGCCTGTGTGGGTATTGTTGCTTTTGTTTCGCTTATTGCCTGCGCGGTGTTCTTTTTATCGGTGCGCGGCGCGGAACAGACGATGGTTCCCGATGTGCGCGGCAAGGACCTTGTTCAGGCGCTGCTGGAATTACAGCAAAAAGAGCTTTATCCCAGAATCCAGCTTAGATATTCAAATTCCGTTACCGAAAAAGGCAAAATTCTGGAGCAAGACCCCCGGGGCGGTACCATCGTAAAGGCCGGACGCCGCATACGCATGGTTGTAAGTCAGGGAGCGCAGGTAAGCGCTGTTGGAAACTATGTAAACAGGGACATCGAAAGTGTACGCGCCGATCTTACCGCCTTGTTCGCAGGCTCTACACCACTTATCACCATAAAAGAGCCGCTTTTGTATCAGTTTTCGACACAAATTGAAGGCACCATTTTAGAGCAGAATCCCCCTCCGGGCACCGATATTTTTTCGCCGGTGGAGGTCGATTTAGTTGTAAGCAAGGGTAAACCGCAAACCGCAAGCACCATGCCCGCTCTTACCGGTCTTAAAATTGGTGAGGCAATGACTTCTATTAACAAAACCGGTATTCGCTGGAAATTCGACATTGACACAGCCGACAGCACCGCGAAAAATGCCGGGACCGTTATCTCCCAACACCCTGCCGCCGGCGAAAAAATTGAAAGCGGCAGCATCGCGCAAATTACGGTGGCGATTCCTAAAGACATCGGTGAAACCGAAGTTTTCAGGGTCTTCAAATATACACTGCCCGAAAACCCCTACCCCCTTACAACAAAACTCGAAGTAATTCTGCCAAGCGGCGACCGCCGTCTGCTTACCGAGGTAAAACACTCAGGCGGAGATTTTACATTTCCCTGCCGCGTTCCCGCAGACTCAACCCTGGTCCTTTCCGTACTTGACCGTGAGATGCGCAAAGAAATTTTTACAAAAAAACAAATCTAATACCTCGCCCTAAAGGGCGAGGTATTAAACCCCACGAGGATTAAATGCAGCATTTGTTGACCTGTCATCATTGACAATATCACAAACGGTTTTTCTATACCCTAACTATTTTTTAAAACATACCGATAAATAATGGTAAGAACCATGTTTAAAAGAATTCAGGCCGTTATAGGTGTCTTATGTATATTAGTATACATTTCTTCTGCCGTTTATGCCGGTTATAAAATTTATACCGGTATAAAAGACAGAAAAACCACTGCGGAAAAAGACTTTTCCGAATTAAAAGATTTTGCCGCCCGCGCCGGTGTTTTGGGTTTTCTTAACAAAGATTTCAGAGATGATATAAAAAATTACATGGATTCTTGTCCCGCTTTGGATGCTGTTATAATTTACGGCATTGACGGTAGAACGTTTGCCGTAGAAAAACGCGCAAATCTTGTTGCTTATACAGGAGATATACCACGCTTTAACCCGAATTTACGCTTTTACCGCGCTCCGTTCTCCGAAGGTTTAAATATTACAGGAATTAACGACGCAAGTATTAGCGCCATATCAGCTCTTGTGGATTTTAATTATCTTCTTTCAACATTGCGTACTTCGTTGCTTGCGATCTTAATTGCCTTTGTTGTTTCTTTTTCATCTTTAATTTTAGATGTTGCAGGAATAACGGCAAACAAAAAAGAAAGCGTACATGGTGATGATAATAATGTTGATAGTGATGATGTTGATGATGATAGTAATAATGAAAGCGGTATAGATATATTTGATATCGATATTGGCGGCAAAGAAACTGAACAAGAAGCACCATGTATTGAGATGGAAACTCCGGTTATTGAACACGAAGTTCCAATAGATGAAGAATTCTTTGATGGTTTCCCTGATTTTGTGGAGCCTCCGGCGGAGGATGATAAACCGGTAGAGAATATTGAGAATACCGAAGTTGAAGAGCCGGTTGAGCCTACCCTGATTGATCTGGATATTGATCCATTTGAGCTGCCTGAACAAATTGAACAGCCGCCTGAACAACCTGAAACCCACGGCGGATTATTGCAGGCGGCCTCTAAAATACGCAGCAACGAACAGATAAATGATGAAAAGAAGTTTGCGGATATACTTGATGAAGAATTAAACCAAGCCGAACATGAAAACAAAGACCTTGTTCTTATGGGTGTTGAATGGAATGACCCTGCCGTTTCCAATCAGCAGCTTATAATAAAAGGTGTAAAATATTTAAAAAACAGAACCATGGTATTTGAAAAAGGGACCGGCGGTAAAGGACTTAACTTTATAATACAGGAAACAGATATTGATGAAGGGTTTCGTTTGGCACAAGAATTTCACAGGCAAAGTTTAGAAGATTTTTCAGGTAATTTTGAAGACGGTTTATTAATCGGCCTTTCCTGCCGAGGAGAACGTCACATAAACGCATCAAGACTTATCAAAGAAACAGAACGTGCGCTTCAAGAAGCCCGTGAAGACAGCGTGCGTCCTATTGTAGGTTTTAAAGTTGACGCTGAAAAATACAAAAAATTTGAAGCAAGCCGGGATATTCAATAAATAAATATTTTAAACAAAAAAAAGCGGCACAAGAAACATTTCTGTTTGTGCCGCCTTCCTTATTTAAGTTAGGCTAGACTAGAACGAGCTGTCGCTGCCGGAATAACTTGGTGATGAAGACGATTGGGATGCCGCGCGGGGTTTGCGGGTAGCTTTTTTTGCGACGGGTTTCTTAGCTGCTGCTTTTTTTACAGGTTTTTTTCCAACTTTCTTAGCTGCAACTTTCTTTGCGCCCCTTGCGCCTTTTTCAACCTTTTGAAGCTTTTTAAGTTCTTTGAGTTTCTTCTGAAGCTTTGTATTCTTCTTTGCTTCGTCAAGGCCTGCTTTTCTCTGAAGATCGATCCAGAAATCCGGTGTATCGCCAAAAAGTTTTGCAAACTGAAGTGCAAGTTCAATGTCAATTCTTTTTTTGTCTGTAAGAATTTTCTTGAAAGTTTGCGCGTTCTGTCCAAGGGCACCGGACACTGTGCTGACTGCTACTCCGAGATCGGAAATCTTTTTTTGTAAAACTGCTCCGGGTGTTTTTCCGGAACCTTTACCACCTGCTACTTTTGCCATAATTATCTCCTATTAAAATAACTTGATGACTATATAATACATTATTTAAAAAAAATTAGCAATATATTTTTATAAAAAAATAATATTTTGTAAAAAAGTTATATACACTTGTATACATTTGTTTAGATGAATGTAATTTCTATTTGCTTCGGACATATCTTATATAAATAAGTTTTCCAAGTCCGTTCTCTTGTTGACGTTCATCTATTTCAAATTGAGGCAGTGTACGGAAAAGATCCCCCAACTTTTTAAAACCGTAATTTCTTGGATCAAACTCACTGGATCTGTTTGCAATCTTTTGTCCAATGCCGCCAAGATATGCCCAGCCGGACTCATCAGCAATATCATCTACAGCATCACACAATAATTTAATTAGTTTTTGGTCGGGTTTAAATTCTTTGCGTGTTTTCAGGGCCGGTTTATCACCCTCACCATTCTCATCTTCCTGAATATTACGCAATATTTCGGTGTACACAAACTTATCACAAACAGCTACAAAGGCGCGCGGGGTCTTTTTCTCGCCAAAGCCATAAACTTTTAAACCGCTTTCGCGTATGCGCGCCGCAAGACGTGTAAAATCGGAATCACTTGAAACTATACAAAAACCGTCCAGCTTACCGCTGTACAGCAGATCCATGGCGTCAATGATCATAGCGCTGTCTGTGGCGTTTTTCCCGCTTGTATACGAAAACTGTTGTATGGGCTGAATGGCGTGTTCAAGCAATTTTTCTTTCCACGCGCGTAAATGAGTGCTTGTCCAATCACCGTAAATGCGCTTTACGCTCGCTATGCCATACTTGGCAACCTCATCTAAAAGGCCCTCAATAATGACTGATTGGGCGTTATCGGCATCAATTAAGACAGCAAGACGCACTTGCTGTGTTTCGGTTTGAAATGAAAATGGTAATAGCGGCATACATAATCCTTTTTAATTACTAAATATTGACTTCTTTATACGGCGTATCAATTGTATTTTACCAAGATGTACCCTTGTATATTCTTTTTCTGATCCCGTTTTGCTTACTTCCTGCGTTAATACCGAGAGAATTGTATCGCCGGAAAGTTTTTCGATACCGGATGGCATACCCAAAACATGAACCGATTCACCCGTTTCGTTTTGAAAATCCAGTTCCACAATTTCGCAGGAGGCCATCGCCTGCCTTGCTATGGCAAGTTTTCCGGCAAAGTCTAACGATGCGGCCTGTAGTTTTTCATATCTAATGGCAACATCTTTAAGCTGCCTCGCTGAAATTACAATGCGTTTTTCTATCCTGTCTTTAAGCTCTATGCGCGAGGCTTCGTCAATTTGTTCATCATCCAGAATTTGATTAAACAACTCTTTATATTGCAATGCCTCGCTTTGTTTGAATGCTGCCGCATGAGTTTTTATATTTGCCTTTTTCTTATTAAGCCTTTCCAGCGGTGTTATGTAAAATGAAGTGTCTATTTCTTTAAGATGTTTTTTTGACAAATACGCATCCGCTATTGTAACAACGCCGGATTTCTTTAAAGCCGCAACAGCCGCCTCTTTATCCTGCTTGTCAATTATAAACACCCCGGGCGCGGGATTATGCTTTACCAACGCCGCAAGCGGCGGCATAAGAGCCAGGTAGAGCCTTTCCGGTGACAAAACAAGCGTAATACCGTCAAAAATACTTATTTCCGTGTATCGTACATACCAATCTTTTAATGTTAATTCGATACTTTCGTCTAATGTACCGCCGCTTAAATTTTTTAATAGGTTTACCATACCGGTGTAAGAAACGCCTAAATTGAAACCTCGTACGGCAGATTCGCGGGTAAGTTCAAAACGTGTTGTTGTCTGCGTATCAAGAACATTACAAAATGGACACAGGCGTACGGCATCATTAAAGTTGATTCCGGGAAACAGCACAAAAGACATAGCCGAATCGAAAGCAAGAAACGGACTGTTAGTTGGTTCCGTGCCCTCTACATAATCTACTGAAACGTTCTTGTATAAGAAATCGCCTTCTTTAACCAAAAGGCCGGTTTTGCAAAGAGAATCAATAAAGAGGTCTAAATTTACAGGACTACTGCTTTTTTTCTTTATCTGTGCGCTCAAATTCAGTTCGACAATCCGGAACAGTCTATATATACATGAATATGAATACCCATTATTTTCCATTTCATTAAACATGGCTTGTATCATAGCGGCCGTCCAAGAGAGTGTATCGGGCAGTTTGGCGCACCCCGCGCATTCAAGAAGGTACATATAAATACCGGCGGACATATAAAAAAGACGTTCATTAGGCAGAAGATCGGCAAAATCCGAAAAACGCTTATCTTGAATGTTCAACAGATGGTTATCAAAAATACCAAGAATGTGCAGGGCGGAAACAACTGCTTTAAAATCAATTTTAGGAAACAGCCGTTTTATTTCTTTGTTGAATGTCTTTCTGATGGTGCCGTCATTATTCAAAATCTGATTGTTTGATGCGCAAAACGCGAATACCGCACACAATTTAAGATCACCCAATGGCTCTTTAAAACTTTTGCCGCAATCATGCGGTTTATTTTGCGGAAACAAAATGGTTTTGTCGGCAATAAAAGGAAGCAATACCTTCTTTAACAGAGGATTCAGATACAGACGGCATAAACTGCCCGAACAAAGCCTGAAAACAATAAGCCGTTCTTCAAGGTTTAGAATGATTGAATGAATAAACGAATAACTGTAATCCGGCGATAAAATAGAGACGACTTCCTCTACCGTAGGCTCCGCTAATACCGAAATAGCCGATATTAAAAGATGATCGTTTTGGTCAATAAATGATTCGATTGTTTTTTGAACATCGCAGCGGCTTAGATGGGCAATAAGTTCTTCGCATAACCGTTGCTTGTTAAACGGTGATTTGATGTTCCCCAGGCTGCTGCGCATTAAATCAAAAAATATTGTATCGGGCAGTGTTATTAGCGCCGTTTTCCATTGTTCTACCGTACTAAACATATATAATGAAGACATCTATTAGTAGTATAATAGCAAAGTAAGGATTAAGTATACTGTTTACAGGAAGGTGATTACCGTGGCAAAGATAAAATTATCCCCCAAATTAAATGTTATAAGTATCCGCGTTTTACTTCTTATATATTTTTCAATATTTCTTCTTACGGTGCTGTTTTCTGCGGATTTTTGCAGGGATATTCTGATTAGGACACGGCTTCCTGGCCCTATGCATCTTGTAGTCTATTTTACTATGCCTGTGGCGCTTTTTATCTTTCTGGTAATCTCATCCTCTGTTGTCATAAGGGATTTTATTAAAAAAAAATCCGGAAGCAAATTTCGGATGCGAATTGTAAGCTACTTTTTTATCACGGCGCTCCTTGCCGTCTTGCCACCGATCTTTATTACAACACAATCATTATACGCGGTCGGCCGGTTATGGCCGGAAGTTAAAGTAGTAGAGGCGCTGGTGCAGGCTCAAGAATTAGCTGTTGATGTTTATTCACTTAAAACATCTAATTTTATGCAGACTATAAATAAATTCAATTTTGAAAACTTTATCGAGGAAAACAAGAAAAACATAGGCGCCAAAGAAGATATTCTCGCCGTTCAGGATTTTATTTATGGTACAGATGAATGGCGGAGCGCTTTTTTTACAGGCTGGGGCGATCAGCGTTTAAGAACGCCGCCTGATGTTATAAACGGTTTTGCCGCCCGCGAACTGCCGCGCGACGAAGATATAGTGCGTTACATTGATACAAGAAAGCCTAATATCGTCCGTGTTATAACGTTTAATTTGGGCGCCGGTTTTGATTCAATGATGACAACCATTGACAGTGAAACCGCCCGCTTTGAATCGATCAATTCAATATCCCTTAATAAAATCATCCCGTTTTTGCTTTTGTATTTCGTCATTTTTCTGTTTCCTATTCTATTGATAACCATAATTATTGCCATTTCGTTTACCCAAAACATTTCAAAACCGATTATTGATCTAAGCGAAGCCACCATGCAGGTTGCAGAAGGTGATTTCTCGGTACATATACTTAAATCACCAAAAGATGAACTGGGGGAGCTTATACGTAATTTTAATGTCATGGTACAAAATTTAGAAAAAACACAAAACGCGCTCGCCCGTTCCGAAAAGATTTCTATATGGCAGACAATGGCTGTTCAGCTTGCCCATGAAATAAAAAATCCGCTTACCCCCATTAAACTTACTGCCGAGCGTGTTCTGCGCCGCTTTAGAGACGATCCGCAAAAAACTCAGGATATACTTGAAGATTCCATGCTGGCAATAATTCAGGAGGTAGAAAGCCTGTCGACGCTGCTTGATGAATTTAAAACACTGTCGCGTCCCATTGAGGCATCTAAATCAAATACCAATATTAAAGATGCTGTAAATGAAATTATCGCACCCTATATCACATCATGCCCTAAGGTTACGTTCAGCACCGAAACCATGTACACAAGTGTGAATGTCCGTATCGAGAAGAAACATCTTACACAGATTGTAAATAATCTTGTAATTAACGCTATTGACGCGATGAACAGCGACGGCCGCATTGAAATAAAAACCGAAATTGTCAATAAACATGATACACGATATTGCAGATTGTCCATAAAGGACAATGGCAAAGGAATAAATCCCGAAAACGCGAAAAGTGTGTGGACACCTTACTGGACAACAAAAAATTCCGGCACAGGGCTGGGGCTGCCCATTGTTGAGCGTATTGTACTTGAATATGACGGCGGTATCTGGTTTAATTCCGCAAGCGGCGCGGGGACAACTTTCTTTGTTGATCTGCCTGTAGTATAATAGAAGATATGCGTAAAGTTTTAATAATTGATGATGAACAATCAATTCGCGCCGCAATGGCGCCTATCATGGAAGATGAAGGCTACAAAGCCCTTGTTGCACCGGATGCTATTGCCGGAATCGACATAATTTCTAAGGAACATATTGATTTAATTTTCCTTGACGTTATGCTGCCTAAAATGGGCGGGATTGATGCGCTTGGAAAAATAAAAAAAGGACATCCTGAAATCGAAGTAATTGTTATTTCAGGACACGCAAATATTGATACGGCGGTAAAGGCGGTAAAACTGGGCGCGTTTGATTATTTGGAAAAACCTCTTTCCATTGATAAAATATTAACGGTATGCCGCAATGCTTTTGCGTTAATCGATCTGCGGAATGAAAATAAAGAACTGAAAAAAACATCCGGCGGTAAAGACGAGATATTAGGTGAATGTAAATTGATTGAACAATTACGTTCTCTGATAAAACAAGCCGCTTCCAGCGACGCGCGCATTTTAATTACCGGCGAGAACGGCAGCGGAAAAGAACTGGTTGCCCGCGCCGTACACCGGCTTTCTAAACGCGCAAAGGCTGCCTTTATAGAAGTAAACTGCGCGGCGATTCCCGATACGCTGATCGAAAGTGAATTATTCGGTCACGAAAAAGGCGCGTTCACAGATGCTTATTCTATAAGGCGCGGCCGTTTTGAACTGGCTTCAGGCGGTACATTGTTTATGGATGAGATAGGCGATATGTCGCTTTCTGCACAGGCAAAGGTGCTGCGTGCTATACAAGAACAAACCATTGAGCGTGTGGGTGGGGAAAAAAGCATCAATATAGATGTTCGTATCATAGCGGCTACCAATAAAAATTTAGAAGAAGCCTGCAAAAACGGCCAATTCCGGCAAGACTTGTATTTTCGTTTAAATGTTATACCTGTTTATGTACCGGCACTGCGTGAACGTGCCGGCGACATTATGGTCTTACTGGATTATTTTCTGAAAGAAGCGGGAGGCTATTCTTATTCATTTGATAAGGAGGCGGAAAATTTTTTAAAAGGGTACCGGTGGCCCGGAAATGTTCGGGAATTAAAAAATCTGGCGGAACGAATAACAATTCTCTGTGATGAAGGCAAGATCAGTATTGATAAAATTACGGAACTGTTAAATACAGGAAGCCAAACGCGGGATGGTACTAGTCAAAGAATATTAAATGATAGTATACTGGACGAAACTTATACAACGGCTAAAGAAATGTTTGAAAAATTTTATTTGGAATACCAGTTAGAAAAAAATGATGGCTCTATTGCCAGAACAGCGGAAGTTATCGGTATGTATCCGGGTAACCTCCATACAAAACTGAAGAAATTCGGGGTAGAGAGGAAAGGACAATGAAAGATATTACAAAACGGCAAAGTGAGGTTTTGGATTTTATTTCAACTTTTATTGAAGAACACAACTACTCGCCGTCGATCCGCCAAATAGCGGCAAACTTTGAATTAACGGCAAAAGCGGCTTATGACCATGTTTCGGCGCTTAGAAAAAAGGGCATAATAAAAACAGCGGATAGATGTTCGCGCACTATAGAAATTGTCAATAACGGGAAAAAGGGCGGCGATGATTTTGTCCGTATCCCGATCCTTGGCGAAGTTGCCGCCGGTAACAGGGTGCTTTCCGAAGAAAATGACAACGGCGTAATTACCTTGCACCGTACCATGCTGAAAAAAAACAAAACGTTTTTTGCCGTAAAGGTCCGTGGCGATTCAATGATCGGCATAGGAATCTTTGACGGGGACACCGCTATTATCGAAAAACAGGAATCCGCAAGAAATGGAGACGTTGTTGTGGCGCGTATTGACGATGGCTATGTGATTAAACGTTTTTTTAAAAAAAACAATATTATTAAATTGCAATCGGAAAATCCCAAATACCATCCTACAAATTATAGTGATGATGTAACAATTATCGGCAAACTTTTCAGCGTTTTCCGATCATACAGTTAATCAACTTATTGGTGATTCATGCCTAAAGGTGAATGTTTTCTTTTTTTAGGACCTGAAATCGGAGAGAAGCAGGATGCAATTACCGAAATACGTGCTGCGCTTTCAAAAAAACACGGCGCGCCGGTTGAAGAGCACCGGTTTTACGCAGGCGAAGATGCCATGCCGGACATTCTTTCAGTTTTGTTAAACGGCTCGCTTTTTTCCGATGCACGTTTAATTTTTATAAAAACCGCTGAACAAATAAAGAAGAAAGATGAAATTGAGAATTTATGTTCGTATTTATCTGCCCCGCTTGATGACACAACCTTGATCATGGTTTCCGATGAAACTTCAGTTGATAAAAGAATTGAGGAAACTTGCGATAAAAACAACAAAAGAATATTTTATGAAATGTTTGAAAACCGTAAGGGTGATTGGATAAGAAAATTCTTTGCTAAAAATGGTTTTACCATTGAAGACGATGCTGTAGACGCGGTATTGGAAATGATAGAAAACAATACCGACGCGCTGCGAAGGGAATGTCAGGCGCTTGTATTCTTTTTAGACGGCAAAAAAGATACAAGAATAAGCGCGGAACTGGTTGAAAAACTTTTATCACATTCACGAAGCGAATCGGCATTTACGCTTTTCTCGTCTATAACGGATGGTAATTTAACAAAAAGTTTGGATATACTCCGTTCGTTAATTTCGGGCGGGGAAAGCCCCGTAACCGTTTTTAGCGGGCTTTTATGGTGTTTCAGGCGTTTTCGGGATTATTGCAGGTTGGCCGAAAATGGCGCCCCTAACGAGTACGACCTACGGCGCATAGGCATAACAATGAAAAAAAGCATATCCGATTATAAAAATGCGTCATCACTTTTCGGAATAACCAATGCGGACAAAATAATCGCCTTATGCGCCGAATATGATCTGCGCACACGCACCTGCGGCACACCGCTTACCCCGGTTCTTATGGATATGTTTTTAATTATGCTTTTTCAGCTTTCTGCCAAAAATAGAAAGAACAGATTTTAAATTTCCATCACCTGTAATAAACAACAGCGCAATTCCTATTGTACTAAAAATCAATAACGATACAACAAGCGGAGCCGCTACGGTAATTAAACGCGACGAGCCAATATGGGCTATCGAAATGGAAGTGAAAATTTTGTTTATATATTTATCCAATAGCATAAGCGGAACGGCGGCAATACAAGAAAAAATAACCATTCGTATTAAATAGCGCAGCGAGTTTATAAGCATAGCTTTTAAATTGATGTGGGCAATGCGCTTAAAAAAGAAAAATAGCAATAACGTATTTGCCGCCCCCGCAATGGACAGGGCAAGCGCAATACCGGCGCCTTTTAAAGGCCCGGAAAGCAGCGCTGCAAGCGCCATATTAACCACAAAGGACGCAACACCGGCTATTGTGGGGGATTTTGAATCGCTTTGGGCATAAAACGCCGGCGCCAAAATCCTGTTAAGAGCAATAAAGAACAAGCCCGTTATATGAAAGAAAAAGGCCTGCGTTGTTAAACGCACAGAATCATCATCAAAAAGCCGGCTTTGAAATAAAAGGCGTACGATTTTCTCGGACTCAATTAACGAGAAAATTGTAACCGGAATTGTTATAAGCGCAATAATATCAATAGCGCTTGTTAAACGTTTATTATACATAAGCCAATTCCGGGCCTTTGCGTGCTCTGAAAGTTCCGGTAAGAGTACCGTTCCTATGGAAACCGCAAACACACCCAAAATTAATTCTTGTAAACGCAGGGAATACTGCAAACTTGACACGACGCCTTCGCCGACATTCCCCGCCAATGCCGTTGATACAAGATCATTAAGCTGGTAAGCGGCCATACCGATTATTGTGGGCCCTATCAAACGGAGAACGGCCCGTGTGCCCAAATTGTTTACCGCTTTTTTTAGGCTTGTCCATTTAAAAAAATATTTATTTTTTAGCACAAACGGAAACTGGATCAAGGCCTCTAAAAAGCCGCCTAGAAAA
Organism: Spirochaetia bacterium; assembly: GCA_026002305.1. Taxonomy (GTDB): domain Bacteria; phylum Spirochaetota; class Spirochaetia; order Treponematales; family Breznakiellaceae; genus BNVA01. The sequence continues at coordinate 5,934 of BOBI01000011.1, read as the reverse complement.
ATACCGAAAGACAAGGCGCGGGCGGGATTCGCTGTGAACGGACTCAAAAGCCACGCACACGCTATTGTAACAATGTTTAATACTATGGGCGCTAAACCGGACGGTAAAAAGACATGAACACTGTTTAATATGCCCTGAAAAAAAGCGGCGATGGAAATAAACAACAAAAACGGAAACATTATCCGGGTTAGTAGAACCGTTTCGTTAAATTCAGCCAGACCAAAAATACGGACAATAAAAGGTGTAAAAACGATACCTAAAGCAACTGCCAAACTCACAAAAAAAGAAAGGAATGTCCAAAAGCAGCAGAGAAATTCGCGGGTTTCGCTGTGTTTATCTTCTATAAGAAACGCTTTAAATGTTGGTATAAAGGCAACGGCGATTGAGCCTTCCGCAAAAAGCCTGCGAAAAAGATTTGGTATCATAAACGCGACAGAAAACGCATCGGATAACGCGCTTGTTCCAAGCAGGGCGGCCTTTGTCATTTCACGTACCAGGCCCAGTACCCGCGATATAAGTGTTAAAAACGATAGTGCCGAACCGGATCGCAGTAACGAGTGTTTCTTTAAAGCCATTACGATTAGTTTACAAATTTAATATATGAGATATAAGATATAAGACATAAGACGAGGTAATTTATGATTGCATTGGCGGGGGATCATGGCGGTTTTTTGTTAAAAGAAGAAATAAAAAAGTATCTTGATGAATTGAAATTTGACTACAAGGATTTTGGGTCTGCAACAGGCGAATCGTGCGATTATCCTGTTGTGTCAAAACCGGCAATTCAAGCGGTGGCAACCGGTGTTTGCGAAAAGGGTATTCTATTCTGCGGCACGGGCGTGGGAATGTCGATTACCGCTAACAAGACACGCGGTATACGCTGTGTGGTTTGCAGTGAGCCGTTTTCGGCCGCACTTTCACGGGAACACAATAACACAAATATGCTTGCGTTAGGCGGCAGGGTTATTGGCGTAGACCTTGCGAAAATGATTGTTAAAATATGGCTTACAACAGAATTCTCAAATGTAGACCGCCATATAAAACGCGTATCGTTGATTGAATGAACTACCGCGCCGCAGAGCTTCAGCGTAAAATGAGCGCCCGCCCTGCTAATCAACTTGCAAGGTAAATTGAAAACCACTGTAAACAGGCCCCGGCAAGAACAAATACATGCCATACCACATGGCAGAACTTGTGCTGGGGGCGTTTGTACCAGATTATGCCGAGCAAATAGGCGGCGCCGCCCGCCAGGAGGAATAATATACTAACAGGCGGCATTGTACGCCCCAGAGAAGGCGCGGCGGCGGCAACAGCCAGCCCCATAACCACATAGATGATGATTTCCGCTTTTTTCAAAAAACGCCACTTAAAAGCCTGCAGCATTACACCGGCAACGGCAAACGCCCATTCAATAAAAAAAATCGGAAGTCCGGTTTCTTTAGGCAGCACCATAAGACAAATAGGCGTATAAGTTCCGGCTATCAAAAGATAAATCGCGGAATGGTCTATTATTTTTAAAATTTTTTTTCCGGCATCTATACGTATTGCATGGTATAGCGTTGAAGCCATGAACATTATAAATAGAGTCGCGGTATAAACAACACAAGCCGCCGCAATTACCGCTCCGGCTATAGCTCCGCCAAAAAACCCCTGTGTCCTCATGGTTAAAAGGACAAGCCCCGGAATAGATAAAGCCGCGCCAAAACCATGCAATATCGAGTTTGCCGTCTCTTCCCCGATTGTCTGCACACGTACCGGCGCGTTGATATTTTTTTTATTGAACATTGTCTGTTAGACACGAAAACAGGCGGAAAGTTGCCCAATTTTGCCTCTTCAACAAATAGGACACCCTTTGCCTAAATGCCGTTTATGTGATACGCTGTAGTCATGGCATATCATGTTTTAGCGGTATTGGTTGAAAACAGGGCGGGTACTTTAAGCCGTGTTTCGGGGCTTTTTAGCAGACGTGGTTTTAATATTGACAGCTTAACGGTTGGACAAACTGAAAATCCTGATATTTCCAGAATGACAATAGTTGTAACCGGTGACGATGCGATTTTAGAACAAATTGTAAAACAACTTAGCAAACTAATTGACGTTATTTCGATCCGTAAATTGGAAACAAGTTCCAGTATCAGACGCGAAATAATGCTGATTAAAATTAAAGCCAACGAAAAAGACCGTTCCGCAATTGTTGAGATTGCTTCTATATTCCGCGCCCGTGTCATTGATATATCAAGTGAAACAATAACAATAGAAGCAACCGGCGGTATGGGCAAACTTGAAGGGCTTTTAGAATTGCTGCGGCCCTATGGTATTCTTGAGCTGGCACGAACAGGCCTTGTCGCACTAGAACGCGGGGTTTCGATATTAAAAGCATGAAGGTAAATGAATGAATGCCGATGAAATGGAAGTGTTTGATACAACCATAGACGATGCCGATGAACGTCTTTTTTCTGCGTATTTTAAAAGTGAGTTCGCACAAACGTACCAGGAAAAGAGCTTATCATATAAAGAAGCGCTTGTAGCAAAAAGGGTACTGAGGAATAACTGTTTAACATTGGCAGGTTTATTGTTTTTTGGAAAGGAGCCGCAAACAATAAAACCGGCTTTTACTTTAAAAACAGTTTCCTTTATAGGTAATGATATTAGTGGAAATAATTATATAAACAAACCGGAGGATCTTAAAGGAACAATACCGGAACTCTTTAAGCAGGGAATGATGTTTTTAAAATCAAATCTACTACACCTGCAAAATGGAAAACCCTTTAATTCTATAGGAGATTTAGAAATCTCTGAAATTGCACTGGTAGAGACATTACAAAATGCTTTAATTCACAGAGATTATTTTAAGAACTCCCCGGTGCGGCTTCTTATTTTTGATAACCGTATCGAAATAATTAGCCCTGGAAAATTGCCCAATAGCCTTACAGTCAACGAAATAAAGTACGGCAATCCTGTTATACGCAATAACCAAATTGCCTTGTTTGGTTCGCATACATTGCCATACAGCGGTCTTGGTTCAGGACTACGCCGTGCGTTTCAAAACCAACCCAATATGGAGCTTATTAATGACGTTGCGGGCGAACAATTTATTGTAAAAATACCACGAATGGTAAAGGGAAAATATTAAAAGCATGAAAAAAAATATAATCGGTAAGGGTAGTTTTTTTAATGCAATTTGTAAATACATTGATAGCCCGTTGAGCCCGTTGGATGTTTTTTTAATCTGCGGGCTATTGGGTGTGTTATTTTTTATATTGAATTATGGAACGGCGGTTATAAACCCGTTTTATGTTGATTGGATAAATGAAGCATGGTATGACCTTCCGCAGGGCTATCTTACATGGGATTTCTTCAGGGTTTCGCCATGGCATTTTCCAATAGGATTAACAGACAATTTAACTTATCCGTTAAAGTCTTCGGTTGTTTTTGGCGATACCGTTCCTATTCTTGCGTTAATTTTCAAATTATTTCTTCATGGTGCAAATTTCCAGTTTCAGTACTTTGGCCTCCATTATCTTATTTCATACTTTCTTCAAGGTGCATTATCAGGTTTAATACTATTTAAACTTTGCAAAAATTCTATTTACTCAATTATTGGTTCCGTTTTTTTTACCCTTTCGCCGATTTTAGCATTTAGGGTTTTTTATCACACTTCACTTACATCACACTATATAGTTTTATTGTGCATCTACGTTTGTTTAATTAAGAACAACCAAACAAGTTTTATCAAAAAAACAATTATCTGGGCATCTATTTTAGCTCTTGCCGCTTTAACACATTTATATTTTATGCCGATGGTTGCAATTATAATGTTCTTTTATTTTCTTGACGATTTTCTTGAGACAAAGAATATAATAAAGCCCGTAATTTCGTTGGTTTCATCTATGGCAGTCTTGTTTTTCGTTATGTTTTTATTGGGCTATTTCTCGCTAAAAAGCACCGCCGCTAGTTTTGGATTGGGCGAATACAGTACAAATTTAAATTCACTCTTTAACCCTAATACAACCCCATACCCTAGAATGTCAAAGTTCTTTGCGGGGTTTAATCTTGCAACAACAGGTCAATATGAAGGAGCTGCTTACATAGGGCTTGGCTTAATTGCAGCGCTATTAATTATTATTATTTCAAAATCTATTTTATTGTATGATAAGGTAAAACCGCTTGTTATACCGAAACAAAATATTACAGTTAGTACTTTACTTTACTTTACTAAAAGTGATAACTCTAGGCGCCATATCATTTATATTGCTGCTTTGTTTTGCCTTATGGCGTTTGCATTATCGCCTACCGTAACATTTGAACGGTATAAACTCTTTACATACCCCATCCCGAAATTTGTTGGTGCCTTATGGTCGACATTCAGGGGCACAGGAAGAATGGTATGGCCAATTATGTATTCCTTGATGTTTTTAATTATTTACCAAATTTTAAAAACGTATAAATCCATTTTAGGTACAATGTTATTATCACTGATTTTAATTTTTCAGTATGCGGATCTTCGTCCATTTCTTAATCAAAAAGCAGAAAAATTAAAAACGAAGATAGCATGGCAAAGCCAATTGAAAAATCCTGTATGGGATATACTTGCGGATAAATATAAACACATTTTCTTTATAGAACCAATGGAAGACAGCTCATTTGAAAGCTACGCCAGGTTGTATGCTTATGGATATCTAGCTGTACGACATAAGGTAACGGTGAATGATTTTTATGTATCCAGAAAAGATTCTGACGCAATTGAGAATTTAAGACAAAACGAAAAACTAAATATAAGAAATTCAAAATCCAGCGAAGATACAATTTATGTTTTTAAAACAAAGGGTGAAGCGGATTTATATAAATTACGGCTTAATTTGTATGTGGTTGACAAGCAGATAATCGGATTGAAAAACAACGAGCCGCTTCTTGCCCGTTTCAAGAGTCCTAAATCGTGAACACGAACAACCGCGCCGCAAAGCAACTTGGTATACCAGCGTTATTCGCAGCTTTTTTTATCAATTGTATTTTCGTCAAATACTGTACAGGCCTCTTGATGAACTACCGCGCGGCGAGCCACGCGGTATCAGCTTTTTTTCAAAAAGCTGTCGTTGTATAGGAAATGATTGTACGTGTGTTTTGGTTTAACGCCGAAGAGCGCAGCAAGCTGCGCGGTATTAAACCAAAACACGGACAATAAAATAGTGGCAACATTAATTCTTCATTGTAACAAGGGACAACTAAAGAAATATCCGCAAGACGTGTTGAGATTGCAACACCCATATTCATTTCCATAAAATAATTATATTGGTTTTGTTACATTTTGTCCATTATCCGCATTGCGCCATAATTAATCTAACCGAAAAAGAGAAATGCGTCATAACTAAAATCTAACCCAAAAATATAATAGTTCCACACGCCTTCTGCGCCGTTGATCTGTTCAACAGAGAGGCGCTTATTCACATAGCCTCCTCGCCTTCCAGTCTGAACGCGCAAGCCGCCTTCAAAAAAATCGTGGAACGGTTCGGAACCGGAAAAACACAAGTAGCGTTTGAGCTAAATAGACGCTTAAAGGACTCTTTTGTGTATAATCCAGAAGATATTGGATTTTTTATTCGCGGTGCGGTTTAATACCGTCTGCACGCTACGCACCTGCTTGCGTGCGAGGGCTCTGCGGCGGTTCTTCTTCAGCGGTAGTAAACCGCACAGTACAAAAAATTTCCTTGCAGAACAAGCCACGTCGACTACGTGCAACGCTACAAAAATACCCCGCTGCTCTGCGCTAAACTTGACCCACAACTTTCTATGGCGTAAAATTTTCTTGAGTGAATTTGTCAGGGGTGTACTCGTGATATTCAATCATGGTGTAAAGTTTTGAAAGTCCTAGCCAAATCGTTTTTACACCTGGCGGTCCGTCGCTGGGTGCTCGTTTGGGTCCGCCTAACCATCCTA